>NZ_JBEXCR010000056.1:0-86711 GCF_040605375.1 Nonomuraea sp. NPDC005650 | reverse complement strand
CCCCGCAACTCGGGACTGCGGAAACCCACTCAGCTCGCTATGCTGGCCGCCGCCAGTGAGTGCTCACCGTGTTGCGACGACCCCTCGAATACACCGACGATGCCGGGCCGTTCTGCGCCGGCTGACGTTGCTCGGCAACGACAGCCGACCCCAGGACTACACGTCGTAGTACAGCTCGAACTCGTGCGGGTGCGGGCGCAGGCGGATCGGGTCGACCTCGTTCTCCCGCTTGTACGCGACCCACGTCTCGATCAGGTCAGGCGTGAAGACGCCGCCCTCGAGCAGGTAGTCGTGGTCCTCCTCCAGCGCGTTGAGCACGTCGGTGAGCGAGCCGGGCACCTGCGGGATGTTGCGGGCCTCCTCGGGCGGCAGCTCGTAGAGGTCCTTGTCGACCGGCTCCGGCGGCTCGATCTTGTTGCGGATGCCGTCGATGCCCGCCATCAGCATCGCCGCGAAGGCGAAGTACGGGTTGCAGGACGGGTCGGGCACGCGGAACTCGATGCGCTTGGCCTTCGGGTTGGAGCCCGTGATCGGGATCCGGACGCAGGCCGAACGGTTGCGCTGGGAGTAGACCAGGTTGACCGGGGCCTCGTAGCCCGGGACCAGACGGTGGTAGGAGTTGACCGTCGGGTTGGTGAAGGCCAGCAGCGACGGCGCGTGCTTGAGCAGGCCGCCGATGTAGTAGCGGGCCGTGTCGGACAGGCCCGCGTAGCCGACCTCGTCGTAGAAGAGCGGCGAGCCGTCCTTCCACAGCGACTGGTGGCAGTGCATGCCGGAGCCGTTGTCACCGAAGATGGGCTTGGGCATGAAGGTGACCGTGTGGCCGTACTCGAGGGCCGTGCTCTTGATGATGTACTTGTAGAGCATCAGGTTGTCGGCGGTCTTGAGCAGCGTGCCGAACTTGAAGTCGATCTCCGCCTGGCCCGCCGTGCCGACCTCGTGGTGCTGCATCTCGACGTCGATGCCGCACTCGATGAGGTTGCGCACCATCTCGGAGCGCAGGTCGGTGAAGTGGTCCATCGGCGGCACCGGGAAGTAGCCGCCCTTGTAACGCGGCTTGTAACCGAGGTTGCCGCCCTCGGTGGCCTTGCCGGTGTTCCAGGCGCCCTCGATGGAGTCGATGTAGTAGTAGCCGGCGTTCTGCTTCGTCTCGAAGCGCACGTCGTCGAAGATGTAGAACTCGGCCTCGGGGCCGAAATAGACCGTGTCGGCGATGCCCGTGCCCCGGAGGAACTCCTCGGCCTTGCGCGCGACGTTACGCGGGTCGCGGCTGTAGGCCTCGCCGGTGAGCGGGTCGTGCACGAAGAAGTTCAGGTTGAGCGTCTTGTGCTGGCGGAACGGATCCAACACGGCGCTGGTCGGGTCGGGCAGCAGAAGCATGTCGGACTCGTGGATCGCCTGGAAACCGCGGATCGACGAGCCGTCGAACATGAGTCCGTCGGTGAAGACGCTCGCGCTGAAGTTTTCTACCGGGAAGGTGAAGTGGTGAGTCGTCCCCGGCAGGTCGGTGAACCTGACATCGACGAACTGCACCCCTTCGTCACTGATGAACTTCAGGACGTCGTCGGCGGAGTTGAACACTCTCGAACCTCCCTGGGGACTGGCCATCATGCCGACGCTAGGGCGTGGCCGTTTCCGTGTGGTGTCTCGATTGTTTCGCACATGTTACGCAGGTCAGGTGGGCTCTGCCGCGGAACACCCCGTCTTCTCGTCCTCCTCCAGCTCGTACGGATTGCGCGGCAATCCAGTGGGCGACACCGTTCCGGCAGGTGAGTCCTCGAAAACGGGATGCACGAACGCGTCGCGCGTGTCGCAACTGGCCGGAGTGGTGCTCGGGTTCCAGGGGTCCGGCCAGACGACCAGGCGCCCGGACTCGCGATAGAGCAGCACGCTGCCGATGGGATGGGCGACGAGCCTGATGGTGGTCTCCGGCCGGCCCGGACGTCGCAGGGCGTAAACGACCAGGTGGTTCAGTTTCACCTTGACGCCGTGCCTGCCGTCCTCGCTGAAGGTGTCCAGGGTCGTCCGCCCGTGCACCTTGATCACGTCGGTGGCGAGCTCGGTCGTGCCCGGCGCGAAGCGGAGGACGTATCCCGGCCCCTCCTCATCGTCGTGCTTGAGGTTGCCGAGAAAGTCCGCACGCAGGTCGGCGGGCAGGAGCTTGGCGAATGCCGCCGGCTTGCCGCCCATGAGCGTCTCGCGGTCGAGGAAGGCCGCCCCGAAGAGTTCGCGGGTCCGCTCCAGCCCCTTGGCCACGTCCTTCTTCGACAGCCCGCCCAGCGCCTTCGCCTCGGGCATCATGAACCCGGCGATCCCGTCGGCGTAGTCCTCGGCCCGGGACCCGGCGAACGGGCCCGCCGGCTTCTCGCCTGCGCCCTCCGCAGGGTTCTCGGCGGGTTCGACGGCCGGCGCCGCGATCGACAGCCGCGGTTCGCCCATGACGACGTCCGGGGCGAGCAGGTCGGGGCGGACGGTCACGACCACGCCCGCGGCCGCGATCAGCGCCGTGATCACGGCCATCGCGATCCAGGCCCGCCCGACCCGCCGCGGCGGCTCGGGCTCGTATCCCCCGGATAAGCGCGCCGTCCTGCCCGCGTTCCTCTCTAAGCGGTCGGTACGCCGCTGTTCTTTCGCGCCTTTGACGGCCGCGGCCCGCATCTTGCGCTGCTGGTCCTCGTCGATCTGCGAGACCAGCTCGTTGAAGCGCGCGTCAAGGTCATCCCCGTGTGGCATGGCGTACATGATGGCCGCTCTGCGACGCGGTTGGGTCACAATGCCGACCGGCCTGCCGGGCGGATACCGTTGAGGGCATGAGCAGCAAGGAGCCTCGGTGGACGCAGACCTGGCTGGGCGGCGTCAGGGCCGCCGGGGTCGATCTCGGATACCCGGGTGAGCGCCTGGGGCTGCCCGAGGAGGGCAGCGGATCGATCGCCGGCTGGGGGCGCAGGATCGCCGCGCTGGTCATCGACTGGATGATCTGCACGTGGGTCGTCGTGCAGCTGCTGCTCAGGATCAACCCGGCCGAGCAGCCGTGGGCGCCCGCGCTCGTCTTCGCCCTGCAGTACCTGGTCCTCGTCGGGTTCATGGGGCAGACGTTCGGCCACCGGCTGGCGGGCATCAGGGTGGCCGCGATGGACGGCGGCGACCCGCGCTGGCTGCCCGTGCTGGTGCGCTCGGTGCTGCTGTGCCTGGCCGTGCCCGCCCTGATCTGGGACCGCGACCACCGCGGGGTGCACGACCGCGTGTCCAACACGATGGTCGTCCGGATGTAGCCGAGCAAAAAGGCGAACCGGGTTCAAAAATGTACCCGGTTCGGTTTATGCTGACCTCATGGGGTTGAGGGAGCGGAAGAAGGAGCAGACGCGGCGGCGGATCGCCGAGGTGGCGCTGCGGCTGTTCGACGAGCGCGGCTACGACGCGGTGACCGTCAACGAGATCGCCGAGGCGGCCGGGGTCGCCAAGGTGACGCTGTTCAACTACTTCCCGACCAAAGACTGCCTCGTCACCGAAGGGGTCAAGGAGGACCTGGCCGCGATCGTGGCCGGGCGCGGGGAGGGGTGCTCTCCCCTCCAGGCCCTGCGCGAGCACTACCGGTCGATGGCCGCCCAGGGCGCGGGAGACCTGGACGTCGAGGCGCTGCTGGCCCGGGTCCGGGTGATCTCGTCGAGCCCGGCCCTGATGGGCGCGCTGCACGCCATGCACATGGGTGAGCGCTACGAGCTGGCCGAGGCCCTCGGGCGGGCCTACCCGGGCGACGATCTGACCGCGCGGCTCATGGCCGGGCAGATCACCGCCGCCGTCACCACCGTCCAGGAGGCCTTCTTCCACCGGATCGCGACGGGCGAGCCGATGGAGGAGGCGGGCCGCCGCCTGGCGGATGACGTGGAGCTGGCCTTCGACCTCCTGGAGTACGGTCTCACGCACGCAAAAAAAGGGGATAAATCATGAAAAAGGGGATCAACTATGATGTCGGGTTTCTTCCCGGGGACAGCCTGAGCCGCAAGTCGTTCCACATCGAGGACGTCCGGCGAGACATGCGCACGATCGCGGAAGACCTGCACTGCGCGTCGGTACGGATCTCCGGCCGCGACCCCGAGCGCGTCGAGGCGGCCGCCAGGGAGGCCGCGGCGGCCGGGCTGGAGATCTGGTTCGCCCCGTTCCCCGTGGACCTCACGCAGGACGAGATGCTGGAGGTCTTCGCGGACGCCGCCCGCCGCGCCGAGTCGGTACGCCGCGACGGCGCCGAGGTCGTGCTGGTCACCGGCTGCGAGATCACCGCCTTCGGCAAGGGCTTCATCAAGGGCGAGAGCGAGGGCGAGAGTTACGGCGACCGGCTCGGCGCCCTGATGGCCGGCGACGTCGAGTGGTGGACGTCGCTGATGCGGACCATGCCGCGCTTCAACGACTACCTGGCGAAGGCGGCCGAGACCGTCCGCCCGCTGTTCGGCGGCCGGCTGAGCTACGCCTCGGCGCCGTGGGAGCCGGTCGACTGGGCCCCGTTCGACGTGGCGGGCGTGGACGCCTACCGCGCCGCCTACAACGCCCACGGCTTCGCGGACGAGCTGCGCGCGCACTTCAAGCACGGCAAACCGGTCGCCGTGACGGAGTTCGGCACCTGCGCCTACCGCGGCGCGGGGGAGCGCGGCGGCTCGGCCTGGGTGGTGCCGGACGACGCGGTACGCGACGAGGGCGAGCAGGTGCGCTACTTCACCGAGCTGATGGACCTCTTCGAGCAGGAGGGCGTGGAGACGGCGCTGTGGTTCACGTTCGCCTCCTTCAACCGGACCGGCGAGGACGACCTGGGCTCCTACGGCGTGGTCAAGATGCTCGACGAGCGGAGCTGGGAACCCAAGGAGGTCTTCCGCGCCATGGCGGCTAGATATTCGAGCAGCTGAAAATGGCCGTGCCGGGGAGGTGACGCCCGCGCAGCGGGCTCCAGCCGCCCCACACCCGCTCGTGCCCCTCCGGCCACTCGGGCTCCAGCAGCCCCGTGACGGTCAGCCCGGAGGCGGCCAGCAGGTTCACCCAGTCACCCATGGTGCGGTGATGCTCGACGTACGTGACCGTGCCCCGTTCGTCCCGTTCCTCGTAGGGGGAACGGTCGAAATAGGACCGGTCGGACGTCAGCCCGCCCGGCCCCGGATCGTCCGGGAACGCCCACCGGATCGGGTGGCTCACCGAGAACACGAACCGGCCGCCCGGCCTGAGCACCCGCCGCACCTCGCGGAAGACCGCGAGCGGGTCGGCCACGAACGGCAGCGCGCCGAACGCCGAGCAGGCCAGGTCGAAGGCGGCCGCGGCGAACGGCAGCGACTCGGCGTCGGCCTGCACCACGGGCACGTGCAGCCCCGTGTCGAGATCGATGCGCTGGGCGTGGCGCAGCTGCCGGTGGGAGACGTCGAAGGCGGCCACCTGCGCGCCCTGCGTCACCAGCCACCGCGCGCACTGCGCCGCGCCGCAGCCGATCTCCAGCACGCGCCGCCCGCGCACCTCGCCCAGGAGGTGCGCGTCGGCCTCGTCGACGCCCTCGGGACACCACACGAACCCCGTGTCACGCAGGAACTCACCGTGTTCGAGCTGGTAGTCGTCGGCGTTGCCGTCCCACCACCAGCGATTCGCCCGTGCGGAGGAGGAGAGCACTAGCGCATCTTGGGGCCGCGCGGCATGCGCGCGCCCTTGGGCATGGGGCCCTTGGGCAGCGGCATGTTCTTCGGCAGCGAGCGCAGCCGGTCCTTGACCTCGTTGACCGCGGGCTTCTTGAGGTTGCGCGGCAGCTTCATCAGGTGGCGCTGCAGCTTGCCGAGCGGGATCTGCCCCTCGCCGTCACCGCACTGGATGTCGTAGATCTCGATGCCCAGCACCACGCGCGCGACCCGCTTCTTCTCGGCCGCCAGCATCTTCGCCACCCGGTTGCCCGGCCCCTCGGACACCAGCACGACGCCCGGATAGCCGACCACGAGGTGGATGAGGTCCTGGTCGCGGTTGACCGCGATGGCCGGGGTGACCTGCCAGTTGCCACGCATGCCCTGCAGCACCGCCGCCGCGGCGCCCGTCTGGCCGTGCAGGATCGAATATTGGGCCTTCTGGGCGAGCTGCCCGAAGACCACCAACCCGACCGTGAGCGCGGCCAGCACACCGATGAACACCGAATACCACAAGTAGTCCGTGACCAGGCCGATCACGACCACCACAGCCAGCGTGCCCACCGCCGAGAGGAAGACGATGGGCAACCCCTTGGGGTTGGCCTGCTTGATGATCTGCGCGATCATGCGGAGCTGCTTGATGCGCCCCGGCTTCTCTGGATCCTCGGACTTTGCCATGCTCTGAAGGATACAAACCAACTGGTGCGGTAAGGAAAACGTGACCCGGTCATTTCGCGCCGGGCTAGATCTTCACGGTCGCCGACAGGCGCGGATCGGCCGCGTGGCGGCCTGCCTCGACCGGGTGAACGCCCTCGACGGTCCGCCAGCCGCCCTCCTCCCAGACCTGGAAGGCCCGCTCGGGCAGGAACACGGTCGTGATCACCGTCTCCCCGGGCGCCGCCTCGACCACGTCGAACCCGGCCAGCGCCCTGTCGACGTAGATCTGCACGACCTCGCGGCCCGGGCGGTCGCCGGTGTTGGTGACCGCCACCGTCACGCCCGTGCCCTCGGCCGCGATCGAGTCGTACGACCAGGTCGTGTAACCCAGGCCGTGCCCGAACCAGAACGCCGGCGCGCGGCCCGAGCGCTCCCACGCCCGGTAGCCGATCGACGTGCCCTCCTCGTAGGCCACCACACCGTCCACCGGCGTCACGTCGGTCACGGGAGCGTCCTCCAGCCGCCGCGGCCACGTCGTGGGCAGCCGCCCGCCCGGCTCGGCGTCCCCGAACAGCACGTCCGCCAGCGCCGCCCCCGCCTCCTGCCCCGGGAACCAGGTGAGCAGCACCGCCGCCACCTCCTCCGCCCACGGCAGCTCGACCGGCGAGCCCGCGTTGACCACCACGACGGTGCGCGGGTTGGCCGCGGCGACCGCGCGGATCAGCTCGTCCTGCCGTCCGGGCAGCCTGAGGTCCGCGCGGTCGAAGCCCTCGCTCTCCACCTCCGGCGTGGTCGCGGCCACGACCACCGCCACGTCGCACTCCGCCGCCACCCGCACGGCCTCGGCCATGAGCTCGTCCTCGCCGGGGCCGGGGTTCGCGTGGCCCAGAGTGAAGGACACGTACGCCATCCCGCCGAACGTCCCGGCCGGGTGCGTCACGATCACCTCGTACGCCCGCCCGGCCGTCATCGGCAGGCCGACCCGCCGCTCGGGCGGCGACAGGAACGCCACCGCCGGGTCGCCGCCGTCCAGGTCGATGCTCCCGTCGAAGACGGTCTCGCCGTCCACGGTGAGGGTGAAGGCGCCCACGCCCGCGACCGACAGCCGATGCTCGCCCGAAACGTCCGGTGTGTACGTCGTACGCAGCCGCACCGCCGCCAGCCGGTCGCCGTCCACGCCCGGCGGCAACTGGCCGATCCACCGCGCCTCGGCCGTGGCCAGCGGCTGCTCCGCCAGCACCGCCCCGCCGGCGTCCAGGAAGGCGGCCGTGGCCGGGCCGGGGAGCGGGGACAGGTGGATCCGGGGGTCGGTGCCGAGCGCGTACCGGACCTCGGCCCGCTCGGCGATCCCCTGGAGCGGCGAGACGATCCGATCGGGGAAGACCTGGGCGCTCCCGCCGCCCATGACCCGGGCCTCCGCGGCGGCCGCCCCGATCACGGCGACCCTTCCGACCTGCCGGAACGGCAGGATGCCGGTGTTGGTGAGCAGGGTGAACCCGCGTGTGGCCACCTCGCGGGCCAGCGCCGCGCCGTCGACCACGGGTCGCTCCACGGAGACCGGTACCTCCGCATCGCGCAGGGCGCCGACGCGGTGGGCCAGGCGCAGGACGCGGCGCACCCGATCGTCCACGACGGACTCGGGCACCCGCCCCTCCCGCACGGCGGCCGCCAGCTTCTCGCCCCACGGCCCGCGCGGGCCCGGCATGGCCACGTCGGTGCCGCCCAGCGCCGCGGCCTCGGTCGTCCGCACCGCCGTCCAGTCCGACACCACGAACCCGTCGAACCCCCACTCGCCCTTCAGCACCCCGTTCACCAGGTCGGCGTGCTCGGTCATGGTCGTGCCGTTCACCGAGTTGTACGCGGTCATGAGACCCCACGCCCCGGCCTCCACCACCCGCTCGAACGGCCGCAGATAGACCTCGCGCAGCGCCTTCTCGCCCACCCGGACGTCCACGGTGAAGCGATCGGTCTCGAAGTCGTTGGCCACGAAGTGCTTCGGGGTGGTGGCCACCCCGCCCTCCTGGACGCCCTCGACGTACGCGGCGCCGATCTCGCCCGTCAGGTACGGGTCCTCGGAGAAACACTCGAAATGCCGGCCGCCGAGCGGCGAGCGGTGCAGGTTGATCGTGGGGGCGAGGAGCACGTGCACGCCCTTGCGCCGGGCCTCCTGCGCCAGCAGCGCGCCCGCGCGGCGGACCAGGTCCACGTCCCAGGTGGCGGCCAGCGCGGTCGGGCTGGGCAGCGCGATCGAGGGACCGACCGCGCTCCACCGCTCGCCGCGTACGCCGATCGGCCCGTCACTCATGACGAGCCGGTCGAGACCGATCTCGGGCAGCGACGGCAGCGACCACATGTCGGCCCCGGTGAGCAGGCGGATCTTGGTGCTGAGGTCGAGGCGTGCGATGAGTTCGTCGAAGTCCACGACCACAGTCTTCACCAGCCAGGGGCGGGGGCCCGGGAGGTGGCGAAGAACTCCAGGAGCTCGGGCGCCAGCGCCTCCGGGGCCACGTTGTGCGCCTGGCCCTCCAGGACGCGCCGCTCCGCGCCGGGCACGGCCGCCGCGACCGCCAGCCCCGCGTTCGACAACCACCGGGGGCTGTCCTCGCCGTTGAGCACCAGCGTCGGCTGCCTGACGGCCGCCAGCCGCCCGGCCGGCAGCGCGTTGCCCGGCCCCAGCACGGCGGCCTCGTAGGCGAGGGTGTGCGCCAGCGCCTCGACCTGCGGCCAGGACGGCTGCGCGCGCATCGCGGCCACCGCCTCCGGCGGCGCCTCGGCCGCCTCCACCATGAACCGCTCGACGGCCTCGCCCCGCCGGCCCGCCCTGACCAGCGCGTCCAGGCGCGCGGCGAAGTCGTCCGGCAGCGGGGGCGCGCCGTCGTCCACGTGGTACGGCGGCTCCCACAGGGCCAGCTTCGAGATCGCCGGGTTCCGCGCCGCGGCCTCCAGCGCCAGCGCTGCCCCAGACGAGCCCCCGAACACCATCGCCGACCCGCCCGCCGCCTCGATGACCGCCGCCAGATCCTCGATCTCCCGCTCGACGGCGTACGGTAGGGTGTCCCCGCTGTCGCCGCGCCCCCTGCGGTCGTAGTCGTACACCGTGAACCACGGCGCCAGGGCGGCCGTCACGCCGGCCAGCGTGAGGTGACCCCGCACCCCGAACGCGCCGTGGACCAGGACGACCGCGGGCCCCTCGCCGTACCGGTCGAAGGCGATGGCGGTCCCGTCCGCCGAGGTCGCCCTGCGGCTCAGCCGGCCGGCTGCGCCAGGCACAGCGCCTCCCAGTGGTGGCCGTCGAGGTCGGCGAAGCCGCGCTGGTAGCGGATGCCGTCCTCCTGCTTGACGCCCGCCGGGGTGGCGCCGAGCGCCAGCGCCTTGTCGACCAGCTCGTCGACCTGGGCGGGGTTCTCCATGCCCAGCACCAGGACCGCCTCTGTGGTCTTGGCGGCGTCGGCGATCTCCTTCGTGACGTACGAGGCGAACGTCGGCTCGGTCAGCAGCATGACCTGGGTCTGCTCGCTGATGATCACCGACGCCATGCCTTCGGCCATGCCGAACAGGTTGAAGCCGAGCCCGGCGAAGAACTCCTTCGACCGCTCGAGATCCTTGACCGGCAGATTGACGAACAGCTGCATCTTCCTCATCCCTTCCTTCGATCCGCCTTCAGTCTGCCGATCGAAGGGGGCCCCGGTCTTGGATCTGGGCGCCAGGCGGGTTGACGTTCAGCGCACCGCGTTCGCGCGCCGGTATTCGGCGGGCGGCATCCCGTACGCGCTCTTGAAGAGCCTGCTGAAGTGGGCCGAGTCCGGCAGCCCCCACCGGGCCCCGATCTCGCTCACGGACCGGGTGCCGCCCTCGGCCAGCTCCGCGCGGCAGCGCTCCAGCCGCCGCCGCCGGATCCAGGCGGCCACCGTGGTCTGCTCCGCCTCGAACAGCCGGTGCAGGTATCGCACGGAGACGTGGTGCGCGGCGGCGACGGCGGCCGGGTCGAGGCCGACGTCGCCCAGCCGCTCCTCGATGAACGTGTGGATCCTCATCAGCAGCACACGCTGCCGGGAGTCCTCCGGCAACGCCCGTGTCAGCTCGACACGTTCGGCGACGGCGGTGCTGACCAGGTCCATCACGATGGTCGACAACCTGGCGGCGCTGCCCGGCCGGTACGTCTCGAGATCCTCGGCCACCCGCCGCAGCAGCGGCACGGCCAGCGCGGCGGCCCCCGTCTCGGCGGCGATGGGGACGGCGGCGAGCGCGTCCACGGCGCCGGACGGCAGCGCGAGCATCTCGCGCGGGAAGCTGAACAGCGCGAGCCGCACCGCCGAGTCGTAGGCCAGCTCGTAGGGCCTGGTGAAGTCGTAGATCGCGAACTCGCCCCTGCCGAGCTGCGCGTCCCGCCCGTCCTGGGAGAGGCGGGGGCTGCCCTCCATCGCCATCACGACGCGGTACATCTCGGGGCTGTCGCTCTGGATCATGCCGGGGGTGCGGTGCACGCTGTGGGGCGTGGAGGTGCGGATCCGGCCGACCGTCACCGGGCCCAGCCCGCCGGTCACGATCTCGCCCCGCAGCGGGGCGCCGGGGGCGATCCTGCAGTCGAGCGGGCCGAGCGTGTCGCACACGATGCTCCGCCAGGCGTCGTGGCGTCGCTTGGCGGGCAGGTCGCTCGTGCGGATCAGGACGGTCATGTCCGCTCCCGGGGTCGGCTGCCCTGCCATGCTAGCGACGCCCCAAACCCCCCGAAACCGGCCCGTGCCGTGCCCGCACCGCGCTGCGCCGTGCGGTAGGTGTGAAGCAGCCCCGGGACCGGTCGGGGCCCGGGGCTGGTGGATGTGGGGATCAGGCCGTTTGACGGGCCTCGATGGCCTGCTTGTAGAGGCGGCCCGCACGGTACGACGAGCGCACGAGCGGCCCCGACAGCACACCGGCGAACCCGATGGCCTCGGCCTCCGCCTGCAGCTCCACGAACTCCTCGGGCTTCACCCACCGCTCCACCGGGTGGTGGCGGGGCGTGGGCCGCAGGTACTGGGTGATGGTCAGCAGGTCGGTGCCGGCCGCGTGCAGGTCGCGCATGGCCTCGACGACCTCCTCGCGCGTCTCGCCCATGCCCAGGATCAGGTTGGACTTGGTGACCAGCCCGGCCTCGCGAGCCGTCGTGATCACCGCGAGCGAGCGCTCGTAGCGGAACGCGGGACGGATCCGCTTGAAGATCCGCGGCACCGTCTCGACGTTGTGCGCGAACACCTCGGGCCGGCTGGAGAAGACCTCCTCCAGCTGGTCGCGGTTGCCGTTGAAGTCGGGCACCAGCAGCTCGACGCCGCACCCGGGCAGCAGCCCGTGGATCTGGCGCGCCGTCTCGGCGTAGAGCCAGGCGCCGCCGTCGGGCAGGTCGTCGCGGGCCACGCCGGTCACGGTCGCGTACTTCAAGCCCATCTGCTGCACGGACTCGGCCACGCGGCGCGGCTCGTCGCGGTCGTACTCCTTCGGCTTGCCCGTGTCGATCTGGCAGAAGTCGCAGCGGCGCGTGCACTGGTCGCCGCCGATGAGGAAGGTCGCCTCGCGGTCTTCCCAGCACTCGTAGATATTGGGACAGCCCGCCTCTTCACAGACCGTGTGCAGGCCCTCCCGGCGCACGAGCGATTTCAGCTCGGTGTATTCGGGGCCCGTCTTCAGCTTGGTCTTGATCCACGGGGGCTTGCGCTCGATAGGGGTTTCGGCGTTACGCACCTCCAGGCGGAGGAGCTTTCGGCCTTCAGGGGCAACGGTCACGTTCTCAGCTTACGTCTCCCCGAAACGCGGCCCGGCCGGGGGGGTTCGGAGCTGTTGGTGTTCGATGTGACTCTGGTTACGTCGTCGCCACAGCGCGTGTCTCCGGGCACTTGTCGCGCACATGTTCTACCCGGCGGATTCAACTCTTGGTATCGTTGTGGCCACGCAACGTGAAAGCCGGAGAGGGGGCGAATGCTCGTCATGCAACCGCGCTTGTTCGGCCTTCGTCCAGCGGCATCGGCAGTACGGCACGCCCCCACCCTGCCGTCGGACACCGACCGCGCCGCCATCGGACCGCAGGCCCGCCCGCATGGCTGAGCTGCGCCCGATCGCCCCCGCCTTCATCGTGCCCGGCCCGTCCGGCGTCGCCGTCCGCGACCGGCTCAAGCACCTCACCCCCGCAGACGAGCAGGTGCTGCGCCTGGTCGGCGCGCATCTGGGCGCGCTGGCCTCGCTTGATCTGAAGACCCGGTGCGCCGACGGGCTGGGGCACTGCGCCGGCACTTGGGCGGCGCGCAAGCGCGCGTTGACCGTGCAGTCGTCGGCGCGCTGGGCCGGGGCCATCACCAAAGCCTCACATGATCAGTGGGCGCTGGCCCGCCGCTGCCAGGCCGACCACATCCGCGACCTCCAGGCCGCCATCCGCGCGATCACCCGTCGGCTGTCCCAGCCCGTCGGGAAGAAGGGCACCCGCAGGGAGCCGGGCGCCTACGGTTCGACTGGGGAGTGGTTCGCCAAGTCCCGCCGCCTGAGCCTCCTGCAAGACCGGCTGAAGCGGCGGCGGGCCGACCAGCAGGCCGGGCGGGTGCGCGTGGTGCGGGGCGGCAAACGGCTCGCCCGTGCCCGGCACCATCTGGAGGCCGCCGGGCTCACCGAGGCCGAGTGGCGGCAGACCGGGGAGGCCGAGCGGTGGTTCCTGGCCGCCGATGGTGAGTCCGGCAAACGGTACGGCAACGAGACCATCCGCATCACCCCCGACGGCCAGGTGTCGATCCGGCTGCCCGCGCTGCTGGCGCACCATGCGAACGCGCCACACAGCCGCTACGTGCTGTCCTGTCGGGTGGCTTTCGCCCACCGCCGCTCCGAGTGGGCCGATCGTGTTGAGGCTGATCGGGCCGTGGCCTACCGCATCCACCTGGACGTCCAGCGGGGACGTTGGTATATCACCGCCTCCTGGCAGATCCCCGCGACCCCTGCCGTGCCGATGTCGGCCGCGCTCGCCCACGGGGTGATCGGGGTGGACACCAATGCCGACCACCTGGCCGCCTGGCGGCTGGACATCAACGGCAACCCGATCGGCAACCCCCGCCGCTTCACCTACGACCTGAACGGGACCGCCGAGCATCGCGACGCCCAGCTCCGCCACGCCCTGACCCGGCTGCTGCACTGGGCCAGGGCCTGCGGCGTGCACGCCATCGCCATCGAAGACCTCGACTTTCAGACCGAGAAGACCCGGGAGAAGCACGGCCGCCGCAAACACTTCCGCCAGCTCATCTCCGGCATGCCCACGAGCAGGTTGCGGGCCCGGCTCACCTCGATGGCCGACCAGAGCGGGATCGTCATCATCGCCGCCGACCCGGCGTATACCTCGAAGTGGGGCGCTCAGCACTGGCGACAGCCCCTCACCACCACCAGACACGCGACCACCCGCCACGAGGCAGCCGCCGTGGCGATCGGCAGACGCGCCCAAGGGCACCCGATCCGGCGACGGACGGCACCGCCCCCTGCCCACCGGAGCGATGGGCAGGGGCATCGGACCGTCCAGGCCGGACCGGAAACCCGCGGGCGCGAGGGACCCCGCCCCCGCATCCCCGGACCACGGACACGATCCGTGCCGCCCGGACGCGGCGCGTACGCGGGCGACCAGAACGCTCAACACCGTCCGGAGCGTTCGGCTGGGCATGTGCCGTTCATGCTCAGTCCATAGGAACGGTCAGGAGATGAGGCCGAAGCCGCGGATCGCGCGCTTGTAGTGGGCGTGCAGTTCCTCGTCGACGAGTTCGGACTCATGGGCGCCGAGCAGCTCCGAGTGCGGGGGAGTGGTGAGCACGCCGTCGTCGGTGAGCCTGGAACGGGCCAGCGCGCCCTGCCTGATGGCCGCCACGCTCTCGCCGCGCAGCGCCGCCGCCTGGATCGGCGCCAGGTAGCCGCCGCCGGCCAGCTCGTCGAGGTCCGCGAGGTCCTGTTCGGAGGCGGCCCGCCGGGCCAGCTTCCGCTGCCGGGCCAGGGTACGGCCCTCGCCGGCGCGGGCGAGCCGGGTCAGCGCGTACTGGATCAGCAGCACGGGCCCGCCGAGCACCCGCCCGAACATGCGGCCGAACATCCCCGCCACCTCGTACGTGGTCCCCGGCTGGTCCACCGCGCCCAGCGAGGAGGCCGCGATCTTGGTCTGGGCCTCCTCCCTGACCCGCAGCGGCTCGGCCCCCATCAGCGCGTCCCGCCACGCCTCCAGCGTGAACAGCGCCCCGCTCACGACGAGCTCGTCGCCGGTCGGCACCCGCGCGTACGCCGTGGCCAGCAGGGCGACCCGCTGCCTGGGCGGCAGCGCCAGCCACAGCGGCAGGCCGATCACCAGGACGGGGGTGCGCAGCAGACCCATGCGGTCGTAGCGCGTCCCTGGCGCCAGGTCCATGACGGCGACCTTCCTCGGCCGCCGGACGCCGACCCGGTCGGCCACGCGCTCCGCGGCGCCGTACAGCTCGGAGGCCGAGGAGCGGTCGAGCACCTCGGCGTCGGCGGGCAGGCCGCCCAGGCGGGGCCGCAGCGCCCACCCGATGGCCAGGCTCGTGCCGCCGAGCAGCCACGTGAGCACGGAGCCCGGCTGCCCCAGGATCAGCCACGCGCCGAGCGCGACGAAGCCGAGCGTCAGGAGGTGGACCGGAAGGGCGAGCAGGAGGGCGAGGACACGCTTCACACGGCTGATCGTAAGCCGTGGGTCATCTGCGGAGAAGGTCTTCTTCGTGAAGGTCGTACGACTCCATGCCGAGGGCCTCGGCCAGCCGTTTCTCGGCGATCGGCAGGACCTCCTCCACCACGATGCGGCGGCCGGTCTCCGCCGACAGCGAGGAGACGCCCACGTCGGGGATGCCGCACGGCGCGATGCGGTTGAACCAGCGGGGGTCGTTGGCGCAGTTGAGCGAGAAGCCGTGCATGGTGACGCCCCGCGCCACGCGCAGCCCGACCGCGCCGAGCTGGCGGTCGGGCAGGCCCAGGCTGGGATCGCCGACCGCCCAGACGCCCCCGCGCCCCCGCACCTGTCTCGCCGTGACGCCGAAGTCGGCGCAGATCTGGATCATGGCCTCCGCGAGGCGGCAGGCGTACGCGGTGACGTCGGTGATGCCGACGATCGGGTATGCCACGAGCTGCCCGGGACCGTGCCAGGTCAGCCGCCCGCCCCGGTCGACGTCGACGACCGGCGTGCCGTCGGCCGGACGCTCGTGCGGGGCGGTGCGCCTGCCCGCGGTGTAGACCGGCGCGTGCTCGAGGAACAGGACGGTGTCGCTCAGCTCTCCGGCGACCCGCTTGCCGTGCACCCAGCGCTGCAGCGACCAGGCCTGCTCGTAGGGGACGTCGACGCCGAGGCGGACGATGGCGAGTGCGTGGGGATCGTCCCCGTGGATGGGGCGCATGAGCCTATTGTGCCGGTCCCGCACCCGCGAAGGGTAATCAGGGGGTCAGGAGTCGTGGCTCGATCCTGAACTCCTTGACCCCGCCGGCCCCGTCGCTCTCCACCCGGTAGGCGTAGCCGCCCGGCTCGACGGTCACCGCCTGGATGAACTCGGTGCCGACGTAGTGGAGCCCCACGCCCTCGTCGGCGGCGTAGCCGGAGGGCAGCTCGCCGTTGGCCACCGACCGCTGCAGCAGCGGGCGGCGCTGCGGGTCGGAGTCGTAGTGGACGCCGCACGAGTAGGGCAGCAGGCCCATGCCCTCGGCCCACACGCGCAGGTCGGGCCCGAAGGAGTCGGTGTTGCCGCCGACGTGCCAGCACAGCGCGCCCGCGCTCTGGCCGGACAGCACCACCCCGGCCCGCCACGCCTCCTCCAGCGCCTCGTCATAGCCGTGCAACCGCCACAACGCCATCAGGTTGGCCACACTGCCGCCGCTGACATAGATCATGTCCTGTTCGAGCAGCCACGCCCGGGGATCTTCCACATTGGGCATCGGGAACACGGTGAGGTGGCTCAACTCGACGTCCCACCCGGCGAAGGCGCCGTACATCTTCAGGATCCAGTCGTCCGCGTCGCCCACCGCGGTGGCGACCAGGCCCAGCTTCGGCCGGTCCTGACCGGTCAGGTCGAGGCCGTAACGCAGCAGCGGGCTGGCCTCCACGAAGCTGTAGCGCTTGCTCGGGCGGAACGATCCGCCCCCGATGGCGAGGATGTGTGACTGTCCTGACCGGCTCATGTCAAGATTCTCCCACCTGTTGAAGACGGACGGCTACTCAGAGTACGGCGCTCAACGCCTCGTCGAGGCGGGTATGGGCGAAGACATACCCGCTGTCGAGCAGCTTCTTCGGCTCGACGCGATGGCCGGGCAGCAGCGCCTCGCGGGCGAACTCGCCGAGCCCCGCGGACAGCGCGAAGCCGGGCACCGGGATCGGCACAGTGCCCTTACGCAGGGCTTTCCCGAGCGTGCGAGTGAATTCGGCGTTGGTCACGGGCGTGGGCGAGGTGAAATTGACCGGCCCTGTAATGTCACGATTTTTCAAGACATGCACTGCGGCCCCGACCCAGTCGTCCACCGTGATCCACGACCAGTACTGCTTCCCCGACCCGAGCGGCGCGCCCAGCCCGATCCTGAAGATCGGCAACATCCGCCCGAGCGCCCCGCCCTTGCCGCTGAGCACCAGCCCGGTCCGCACCTGCGCGGTCCTGACCCCGGCCTCGCCCGCCCGCCTGGCCTCGCTCTCCCAGCGCGCGCACAGGTCCGCCAGGAAGCCGCGGCCCTTGCCCTGACCCTCGTCGATCACCTGGTCGCCGGTGTCGCCGTAAAAGTCGACCCCGGAGGCCGACAGCAGCACCTCCGGCCTGCCGGACAGCGCTCCGAGCGCGTCCACGAGCACCCTCGTGCCCTGGACCCGGCTGGCGACGAGCTCCCGCTTGTACGCCGGGGTCCACCGCCGGTCGCCGACCGACGCCCCCGCCAGGTGCACGACCGCCTGCGCCCCTTCGAGCGCGGCCTGGTCGATCGCCTGCTCGGCCGGGTCCCAGAACGCCTCGTCGGCCGCGCGCGGCCGGCGCCGCACCAGCCTGACGACCTCCCACCCCTCGGCCCGCAACGCCGGCACGAGCGCCGACCCGAGCAACCCCGACGCCCCCGTCACGATGATCGCCATAGGCCCACAGTACGCCCGCCCCCATCTCGCGGGGCGCGAGCCGCGCCAGGACGGGCGGCCCCCGGGCAGACGAACGGCCGGGCGGCCCCCGAAGGGAGCCGCCCGGCCGTGACGCCCTGGTTACGCCAGGCCGAGCTGGGCCTCGAAGCGGCCCTCCTCCAGACGGCGCTTGACCGTCGTGAGGAAGCGGGCCGCGTCCGCGCCGTCCACCAGGCGGTGGTCGTACGTCAGCGCCAGGTAGACCATCGACCGCACCGCGATGACCTCGCCCTCAGCCGTGTCGATCACGACGGGCCGCTTGACAACGGAGCCGGTGCCCAGCATGCCGACCTGCGGCTGGTTGAGGATCGGCGTGTCGAACAGGGCCCCGCGGCTGCCGGTGTTGGTCAGCGTGAACGTGCCGCCGGTGATCTCGTCCGGGGTCACCTTGTTGGCGCGCGTGCGCTCGGCCAGGTCGGCCGTCTTGCGGGCCAGCCCGGCGAGGTTGAGGTCGCCGGCGTTCTTGATGACCGCCGCGATCAGGCCGCGCTCGGTGTCGACCGCGATGCCCAGGTGCTCGACGTCGAAGTACGTGACCTCCATGGTCTCGTTGTTGATCGTCGCGTTGAGCTTCGGGTGCTGCTTGAGCGCCTCGATGGCGGCCATCTCGAAGAACGGCATGAACGACAGCTTCACGCCCTCGCGGCGCAGGAAGTCGGCCTTCGCCTGGTCGCGCAGCCGCGCGATCTTGGTGACGTCGACCTCGACCACGGTGGTGAGCTGCGCCGCCGTCTGCAGCGACTCGACCAGCCGCTTCGACATCGTCTGCCGCAGCCGCGTCATCTTCTCCGTGCGGCCCCGCAGCGTCGTGTCGACCTCCACGGGCTCCGGAGCCGTGGCGACCGGCGCCTGCGCGGCGGGAGCGGCGGCGGGCGCCGGCTGGGCGGTGGCCGGAGCCGGAGCCGCGACCGGGGCGGCCTGGGCGGCGGCGGCCTTCTCGCGCTGGGTCTTGGCGGCCTCCAGCACGTCCTGCTTGCGGATGCGGCCGCCGACGCCGGTGCCGTTGATCGCGTCGAGGTCGACACCGTGCTCGTTGGCCAGCTTGCGCACCAGCGGCGTCACGTACGGGCTCTCACCCGACGGCAGCGGCGCGGGCTCCGCGACCGGGGGAGCGGCCTGCGGGGCGGGGGCCGCGACCGGGGCGGGCGCCGGAGCGGGGGCCGGGGGAGCCGGCTGCGGGATCGACGAGACCGGCGGAGCCGGGGCGGGCTCGGGCTCCGGCTGCGGGGCCGGTGCCGGCGCCGGGGCGGGGACCGCCTCGGGCGCCGGGGCGGCGGCGCCCACCTGGCCCTTCTCGTCGATGACGGCGAGCTCGGCCCCGACCTCGACCGTCTCGTCCTCAGCCACGACGATCTTCGTGAGGACACCCGCGGCCGGGGACGGGATCTCGGTGTCGACCTTGTCGGTGGACACTTCGAGGAGCGGCTCGTCGGCCTCGACGCGCTCGCCCTCCTTCTTCAGCCAACGGGTTACGGTGCCCTCGGTCACGCTCTCGCCGAGCTGGGGCATTTGTACGGAGACCGGCATCGTTATTCTTCTCTCGCGTTCTGATCTCGAGGGCTTGGACTAGTTGTGTACGTGCAACGGCTTGCCGGCCAGGGCCAGCATCGCCTCACCCATGGCCTCGGACTGGGTCGGGTGTGCGTGGATGAGCTGGGCGACCTCTGCGGGCAGCGCCTCCCAGTTGTAGATCAGCTGCCCCTCCGTGACGAGCTCGCCGATGCGTCGGCCCACCATGTGGACACCGACGACCGGGCCGTCCTTCTGGGCGATGACCTTCACGGCGCCCGAGGTGCCGAGGATCTGGCTCTTGGGGTTTCCCGCGAGGTCGTAGACCTGCTCGACGATCTCGATGCCGCGCTCGGCCGCCTGCGCCGAGGTGAGCCCGACCGAGGCCACCTCGGGGTCGGAGTAGGTGATGCGCGGCACGCCCACGTAGTCGATGGGCGGCGGGTTGAGACCGGCGATGTGCTCGGCCACCATGATCCCCTCCGCGAATCCGGCGTGCGCGAGCTGCAGCGTCGGGATGAGGTCGCCGATGGCGTAGACGCCCGGCACGGAGGTCCGGCAGTGCTCGTCGACCACGACCGCGCCGCGCTCGATGGTGATGCCCTGCTCCTCGAAGCCCATGCCCGCCGACACCGCGCCGCGGCCGACCGCGACGAGCAGCAGCTCGGCGTCGAGGGTCTTGCCGTTGGCCAGGGTGACGACCACGCCCGTCTCGGTGGTCTTGGCGGTGTCGAAGAAGACGCCCAGCTCGTACTTGATGCCGCGGCGGCGGAAGGCCCGCTCCAGCAGCTTGGAGCTGGACTCCTCCTCGGTCGGCAGCAGGTGCGGCAGCGCCTCGACGATCGTCACCTCGGCCCCGAACGAGCGGTAGACGCTCGCCAGCTCGACGCCGATCACGCCGCCGCCCAGCACGATGACCGACGTGGGCACGCGGTCCATCTTCAGGGTGTGCTCGCTGGTGATGACGCGCTCGCCGTCGATCTCCAGGCCCGGCAGCGACTTGGGCGCCGAGCCGGTGGCCAGGACGAGGTTGCGGCCCTCGACGACCTGCGAGCCCACCTGGACGCGGTTGGGGCCGACCAGGCGGCCCTCGCCCTCGACGATCGTCACGCCCGCGCCCTTGAGCAGGCCCTGCACGCCCTTCCAGGCCCGCGTCACGATCTTGTCCTTGAACGCGTGCACGCCCTGCACGTCGATGCCGTCGAAGCGCGCCTTGACGCCGAACGACTCGCTCTCGCGGGTCTCGTCGGCGACCTCGGCGGAGTGGAGCAGGGCCTTCGTGGGGATGCATCCCCTGTGGAGGCAGGTGCCGCCGATCTTGTCCTTTTCGATCAGCGCGACCGACTTGCCCAGCTCAGCCGCCCGAAGCGCGCAGGCGTAACCGCCGCTGCCGCCACCTAGGACGACGATGTCATAGGCCACAGGAAGGCTCCTTGTCGGGGTGTTCGTGATGCCGTCATCTTTTCATTTGTTTCAGATGCTCGCGTGCCGCTCTGCGAGTCCGATGAGGGTCCGGGTGATGGCACCCGTGCCGCCCTTCGGGGTGTAACCGTACGGCTCGCCCTTGTTGAAGGCGGGGCCGGCCATGTCGATGTGGGCCCAGCGCACGCCGTCGGGCACGAACTCCTTCAGGAAGATGCCCGCCGCCAGCATGCTGCCCCATCGCTCCGGCTGGAGGTTGGCGATGTCGGCGATCGGCGAGTCGAGGCCCTTGCGCAGCTCCTCGGGCAGCGGCATGCCCCACGCGCCCTCGCCCGCCGCCTTGGCGGCCTCGACGACCAGCTCCCTGGCGGCGTCGTCGTTGGCCATGACGCCGGCCGTGCGCCAGCCGAGCGCGACGATCTGCGCGCCGGTGAGCGTGGCCACGTCGACGATCAGGTCGGGCTCGTCCTGGGCGGCCCTGGCGATGCCGTCCATGAGCACCAGGCGGCCCTCGGCGTCGGTGTCGAGCACCTCGACGGTCTTGCCGCTGTAGCTGTGGATGACGTCGGAGGGGCGCTGCGCGGTGCCGCTCGGCAGGTTTTCGGCCAGGCAGAGGTAGCCGACGGCGTTGACCGGAAGGCCGAGCCTGGCGATGCCGATCATGGCGCCGAACACCGCGCCCGCGCCGCCCATGTCGGACTTCATCCAGTCCATCGAGGCCGACGGCTTGAGCGACAGGCCGCCGGAGTCGAAGGTGATGCCCTTGCCCACGAACGCCAGCCGCTTGGTGGCCTCGGGGTGGGTGTAGGACAGGCGGACCAGGCGCGGCGGGTTGGCGGAGCCCTGGCCGACACCGATGAGGCCGCCGTAGCCGCCGTCCTTGAGCTGCTTGTCGTCGAGCACCTCGACGCTCAGCCCCGCCTTGGCGCCCTCCTGCTCGGCGATCTCGGCGAACTTGGCCGGCCACAGGTCGGACGGCGGCGTGTTGACCAGGTCGCGGACCAGCGTCACCGAGTCGGCCAGCACGCCCGCGCGCCCGGCGACGCCGTCGGGCTGGCCCGAGACCACGGTGAGCTCGGCGACCGGCGCCTTCTGCTCGCCGTTCGTGCGGTAGCGGGCGAAGCCGTACGCGCCGAGCAGGCCGCCGAGCGCGACCGCCTCGGCCTCCTCGGGCGTGCCCGCGGGCAGGGCGAGCGCGGCCCTGGAGGTGCCGGCCAGCGACCGTACGGCGGCGCCGGCGGCGCGGCGCAGGCCCTCGGCGTCGGGGGAGTCGCCCAGACCCACCGCGACCAGCAGCGGGGCGGCGATGGCGCCGAACGTGGGAAGCTTGGCCACCTCGCCGGCCTTGCCGGTGAAGGCGACGGCGCCGAGCGAGTCGGCGAGCTTGCCGCCGAAGGCGGCCTCGAGCGCCTCGGCGCCCGTGGCGGCGCGGGGGCCGTCCTGTCCTGACCTGAAGCCGACGATCAACGCGTCGGTGTCGATGGAGACTGGATCTGCTGAGTTCAGCCGCACAGTGGTCACGTAAACCGATGCTATCCAGGTCTTCTGCGTACTCACAAACAGGGGTTCATCCTACCAATCGCGCATCGCGAGGAATGGTGCTAGTGTCATTAGCATCATGCTGCTGACGCTTGATCTCAACGACGCCCGGCCCCTGCACGAGCAGGTGGCCGGTGCCATCCGCCGCGCCATCGGCGAGGGCTCCTACCGGCCCGGTGACCGCCTGCCACCGGCCCGCGACCTGGCCCAGGTGCTCGGCATCAACCCCAACACCGTGCTGCGCGCGCTGCGCGACCTGCGGGACGAGGGGCTGCTGGAGTTCAGGCGGGGCCGGGGGGTCAGCGTCGCCGGCCGCGCCGACGGGCGGGCCCTGCTCGCGCAGCGCGCGCGCGAGTTGCTGGACGAGGCCCGCAGGCACGGCTACGACCGCGACGACCTCATCGCCATTTTGGAGGAGCTGCCGTGAATCCCCGAGTCACCACCGCCATGTGGGGGCTGTTCGTCATCGCCGCGCAGATCGCGCTGCCGCTGGCTCTGCGGGAACGGTTGCCCGACCCGCTGGCCACGCGCTGGAACCTGGCCGGCCAGGCCTACCGCTCGATGTCCCTGACCGCGTACATCGTGGTCACGGTCCTGGTCTGGGGGGTGCTCTGGCTGGTCGCGCTGGCCGCGTCCGAGCGGGCCACGGCCCTCAGGCAGAGCCGGACGGTGTGGTGGGGCGGTCTGTCCGGGCTGGGCGTGCTCGCGCTCGGCGTCAACGTCACGACCGTGCTCGCCAACCTCGACGCGCCCGGCTGGACCGCGGCCCGGCTGCCCGCCTGGCAGGTCTTCGCGGTCATCGCGGCCGGGACCGGCGTTGCCCTGCTCATGGGATACCTGCGCAGGGGCGACCCCGACCCGCAGGGTCCCGAGGGCCCGGTCCCGCCCCGCCTGCGGCTCAGGGCCGGCCAGCGCACCGTGTGGGTCGGCCACGCCGCCAACCGGTGGCTGGCGCTGCTCCCGATCGTCGCCCTGGCCGCCGTCCTGGTGCTGGGCCCGCTGTACTTCACCGGTCTCGTGACCGGTGCGTGGGCCACGTCGGCCCTGCCGGGGCTCCTCGTCGTGCTGGCGGCCGGGACGCTGACCTCGTCCGTGTCCGTGCAGATCGGCGACGGCCGGGTCGTCGTCCAGTTCGGGCCGCTCGGCTGGCCGGCGCGCAGGATCCCCCTGTCGCGGATCGAGTCGGCCTGGTCGGAGACGCGTCATCCGGCCAACGTCGGGGGCTGGGGCATCCGCGGCCTGCCCGGCGGTTCGACCATCATGCTGCGTGGCGGCGAGTGCCTGGTCCTCCGCTACCGCTCCGGCGGTCAGCTCGCGATCAGCATCGACGACGCCGAACGCGGCGCATCCCTCATCAACGCCCTCATCGCAGAGCGAGTGGAGCAATGAAACGACCTCTCCTCATCTTCATCGTCCTGGCCTTCGGGCTGTCGTGGGCGGCGGCGCTGCCCCTCTGGTTCGCCGGCGGGATCGGCTCGCCGCTGCTGCGGCCGCTGGCCACGCTGATGATGTTCACCCCGTCAGTGGGGGTGCTCGGCGTGTGGGCGGTCACGCGCACGCCGTTCCGCGAGTGGGCCAGGCAGACCGGGCTCACGCTGGGCGAGCGCAAGGGGCGCACGGGCGTCCTCATCCTGACCGCCTGGCTCGGGGTGCCGCTGCTGCTGTTCCTGGCGGGGGGCCTCAGCGCGGCCGTCGGGCTGTTCGCGGTGGACCTCGACGACTTCAGCCTGTTCAAGGAGGTGCTGCGGGCCCAGGGCGTGGGCGTGCCCGAGAGCCTCACCGCTGCGATCGTGCTGCAGATCGTGATCAGCGTGGTCGCGGGGCCCGTGCTGAACGCGATCCCCGCGCTCGGGGAGGAGTGGGGCTGGCGGGGCTGGCTGCTGCCGCGGCTCGTCTCCACCAACGGCATGCTCCTCGGGCTGGTCTACACCGGCGTCATCTGGGGCCTCTGGCACGCCCCCCTCACCCTTCTGGGCTACAACTACGCGCGGCTCAGCTCCTGGGCGGCGCTGTTCTTCGTGGGGTTCTGCGTCCTGTTCGGGGTGCTGATCGGGTGGCTGCGGCTGCGCACGGGCAGCGTGTGGCCGGCCGTCGTGGCCCACGGCTCGCTCAACGCCGTCGCCCAGTCCGTCCTGTTGCTCGGCGACGCCGCCGCGCCGCCCAACGAGGTGCTGGTCGGCCTGACCGGCCTGGTGGGCTGGGCCCTCATGGCGGTCGTCGGCGCGGCCCTGCTCCGCTTCTATCCGGTACGCGTGCCGCAGCCGGTCGCCGCACCCTCCTGATCTCGGGGGCGCTCAGCCGAGGATCGCGCACACGGCCAGCGTGGTGGCCGTGGCCGTCTCGACCAGCGCCCCCAGCACGTCACCGGTGATCCCGCCGAGGCGCCGCCGCGCGTGCCCGAGCAGCAGCAGGGCGGCGCCGAGCCCGGCGACCAGGCCGAGCGGCAGCACTGCCTCCCCGGTGAGGCCCAGGCAGATGGCGGCGGTGCCGAGAAGGGCGGCCAAGGTGACGAGCAAGGGGGCGGGGCGGCGTACCGTGCCCGCGACCATCGCTCCGAGCCCTTCTGGCCGGGCGGCGGGGACGCTCTCCCGGCAGGCCCAGGTCAGCGCGAGCCGGCCGGCCACGCAGGCCGTCACCAGCGCCGCGTAGCCGGCCCCGGACGCCGCGGCGACCTGGACGAGCAGCGTCAGCATCAGCGTCATCACGCCGAACGGCCCGATGTCCGACTTTTTCATGATGTCGAGCGCCTGGGCGGCCGGCTTGCCGCTGCCCAGGCCGTCCGCCAGGTCGGCGAGCCCGTCGAGGTGCAGCCCCCGGGTCAGCACGGCCAGCAGCCCGACCGCCAGCGCCGCCCCCAGCAGCGGCGGGCCGGGCAGGAGCAACGGCAGCCCGGCGACCAGGCCGAGGGCGAGCCCGACGGCGGGGGCCAGCGTCATCGCCCGCCCCGCGACCTCCTGATCCACCCGCTCCACGTGAACGGGGAACACGCTGAGAGTGCCGATCGCGAACGACAGCCCGTGCGGAAGGCGCATATCCGACGATCGTAGGCCCACTAGTGTGGCGGGATGCACGTGGTTGAACTCGAAGGCGTAGGTGTCCGGGTTGTCGGCAAATCGCTGCTGGACGGCGTCGATTGGCAGGTGGACTACGGCGACCACTGGGCGATCCTCGGCCCCAACGGCGCGGGCAAGACGACGCTGCTCTCTCTCGCGGGCGCCGTCCGGCATCCCAGCGAGGGCACGGTCAAGGTGCTCGGCCACAAGCTCGGCCGGGTCGACGTGCGGGAGTTGCGCCGCCACATCGGCCTGGTCGCGGTCAGCCAGCGGCTGATCGACGAGGAGCTGATGGAGCAGGAGGGCGCGACCGCGCACACCGTGGTGCTCACGGGGCACACGGGGACGAGCGCTCCCCTGTGGGACAAGTACGGCGACGTCGAGCGGGACCGGGCCCACCGGTTGCTGGCCGACCTGGGCTGCAAGGACCTGGCGGAGCGGCCGTTCCGCGTGTGCTCGCAGGGGGAGCGGGCCAGGATCCGGGTGGCCAGGGCGCTCATGGCGGACCCGGCGGTGCTGCTGCTCGACGAGCCGTTCGCGGGGCTCGACCTGCCGGCCAGGGAGGACCTCATCACCGCCGTCGAGGACCTGGCCACGATCCGGCCCGTCCTGACCACCGTGACGGTGACGCACCACCTGGAGGAGGTGCCGGCGACGACCTCGCACGCGATGCTCATGCGCGACGCCAGGGTGCTGGCCGCGGGCCCGGTGGACGAGGTGCTCACCTCCGCCAACCTCTCCGACTGCTTCGGCCGCCCCCTCCACGTCGACCGCCTCGACGGCCGCTGGTACGCCCGCGCCGTCCGCCCCTAGCCGGTCACAGCTCCAGCAGGCGCCCCGCCACCACCAGGGCCACGTACTCGGACTCGGCGGCGAGGCGCTGGTTGAGGCGGCCGAGCGCGTCCCGGAAGGCCCGGCCGCTGGACGTGGCGGGCACCACTCCCATCCCCACCTCGTCGGAGACCGCCACGAGGCGCGCGGGCGCCTGCCGCCAGGCCGCCACGAGTTCGTCGCAGCGGTCCCGGACGGGCGCGCGGTCGCCCTCCCAGGCCCCGTGCTCGTCGAACACCGCCGTCAGCCACGTCCCGAGCCCGTCGATCAGCAGCGGCGTGGTGGCCTCCCGGACGACCGGGACGAGGTCGGCGGTCTCGACCGTGGCCCAGTGCGCCGGCCGCCGCTCCCGGTGGGCCCGCACGCGTGCCGCCCACTCGCCGTCCCCCGCGCCGCCCGGGCCGGTGGCCACATAGGTGACGTACGGCTCGGCCGCCAGCCGCAGCTCGGCCTCGCCCGACTTCCCGGACCGCGACCCGCCCAGCAGCAGCGTCCGCCACGGCGCGCTGCCCGCCGGGTGGACGGCGGTCCCGGTCTCCAGCTCCGTCCCGTCGGGGACGGCGAGCGCGCCCCACAGCCGCAGGAGCCTGGCCAGCTCCCCCTCCGAGCGGACCCGGTGGTCCAGCCCCACGGCCACCACCTGGGTCCGGTCGTCCGCCAGCCCCGCCCGCCGCAGCTCCCCGAGCCGTTCCGGCCGGTCGAGCAGGTCGATCAGCACCATGTCGTACCTGGCGGACTCGTCGGCAGGTACTGTCCGGCCCTGAGGAAGGCAGAGCAGCCGCGAGGCGTCGGGGCCGATCAGTCCGAGCCCGCCGGCGCAGGCCCGGTAGCCGCTCGGCGGATCGTCGAAGGGGAACCGGGCCACGCCGTCCACGACCGGCTCGAACGGGCGCCGATGGCCGGACGGGAGCCCGGCGCACGAGACGCACCGGCAGCCGGGCTCCGGCCACCCCGTGCCGCCCGCCGTACCGGAGAGAAGGACCTTCACCGCGCCGAGCGTACAAACCGCGCCGCCTGCGCGGCCGGTCGGGTCGCTGGAACGTTCCAGGTCAGGCCCTGGTCCTGGAGCGGCGGCGGGTGGCCACCACGGCGCCGCCCGCCAGCAGGGCGAGCGCGCCCGCGCCGGTCGCGATCAGCGTGATCGGCAGGCCGCTCGCGGCGGGCAGGGCGGGGGACAGGGCGGCGGCCGTCAGCTCGGTCCCGCCCTTCTCCCTGGAGGGGTAGCCGGCGACCGCCACGACGGAGCCCTGAGCGTTCACGCGGACCTTGGCGGTGGAGGCGAGGAGCCGGGCGGCGGTGGCGTCCTCGGCGCCCGTGACGCACTTCGGCGCGCTCTGCCCGGGAGGCCGCTCGCCGGGGTAGGCGTCGCCCTCCCCGTCGCCGAAGTCCACCGCGACCGCCACGCGCTTGTACCCGGACCCGGCCGGGTCCCCGCCGCACACGCTCTGGAACGACGGCAGGTCCCCGCCGGGCGACTCGCCCGTCACCCCGTCGGGGGCCACGGAGAAGCGCCAGCCGATGACGGAGCCGTCCGGCGGGGCGGCGTCGGGCGTCGCGGCCAGCCAGGCCGTCCCGTCGCTCTGCCACGCGCTCCACGTACGCGGGGGCACGGGATCGGCGAGGGCGGGGGAGGGGAGCGAGAGGAAGGCGGCCGCCCCGGCGGCGACCCCGGCCGCAACACGATATGCGCGCAGCATCGATTGACCTCCGAACTCGGGAGTAGGGTTCCAGTGCCTGCGGAGGGTGCGCCGGCGAACCCGCGGAAAAGGAGCGTATGGCATGACATGGCGGTGGCGTTATGAAAATGCAAATGGTGGTGAGGTAACGGATCGCCCTTTGCCGCGAGAGGTTTTTCCGAGCCAGGCCGACGCGGAGTCCTGGCTCGGCGAAAACTGGCGTGACCTGCTCGAATCGGGAGTTGAGCAGGTGGCCCTGCTGGAAGAGGACCGCGTGGAATACACGGGATTGTCATTGCGCCAGGAGTGAGCTACGGCAAATGGAAAGCCCCTTGAGCGCAGTTGTGGCTCAAGGGGCTTTTTGCGGCTCCCGAGTGGGACGGGTTACGCGCGGGTGCTCGGGCTCTGCGTCTTGGCCGGGTCGCGCTCCACGATCGGGCCGAGCACGTCGTCGATCCGCTTGAGCACGTCGGCATCGAGCTTCACGCCCGCGGCCTTGACGTTGTCACGCACCTGGTCGGGCCGGCTGGCCCCGACGATGGCGCTGGAGACGTTCTGGTTCTGCAGCACCCAGGCGATGGCCAGCTGCGCCATCGACAGGCCCAGGTCGGCGGCGACGGGCTTGAGCTCCTGGACGCGGGTCAGCACGTCGTCGTTCATGAACCGGGAGATCATGGCGCTGCCGCCGCTCTGGTCGGTCGCCCGCGAGCCCTCGGGAAGCTGCTGCCCGGGCACGTACTTGCCCGTGAGCACCCCCTGGCCGATGGGCGACCACACGATCTGGCCGATGCCCTCCTTCTCGCTCAGCGGCACGATCTCGGGCTCGATGACCCGCCACAGCATCGAGTACTGGGGCTGGTTCGAGACGATCCGGTCGAAGCCCATCTCGTCGGCGATCTTCAGGGCCTGGGCGATCTGGTCGGCGTTCCACTCGCTGACGCCGACGTAGAGGACCTTGCCCTGGCGTACGAGGTCGTCGAAGGTCTTGAGCGTCTCCTCCAGCGGCGTCTCGTAGTCGAAGCGGTGCGCCTGGTACAGGTCGACGTAGTCGGTCTGGAGGCGGCGCAGCGAGCCGTTGATGGACTCGGTGATGTGCTTGCGCGACAGGCCGCGGTCGTTCTGGCCGGGGCCGGTCGGCCAGTAGACCTTGGTGAAGATCTCCAGCGACTCTCTGCGCACGCCCTTCAGCGCGCGGCCGAGCACCTCCTCGGCCTTCGTCGCCGCGTAGACGTCCGCGGTGTCGAACGTGGTGATGCCCTCGTCGAGCGCCGCCTGCACGCACTGCTTGGCGGCGTCCTCCTCGACCTGGGAGCCATGGGTGAGCCAGTTTCCGTAGCTGATCTCGCTGACTTTGAGACCGCTACGACCGAGGTGTCGGAATTCCATGGAACAGACCTTAATCCCGGTCCATGGGGTGATTGGTTTCGGGATAGGGTGCGCGACGTGCTGAAGCTCGTACGGCTGGCGCTGACGGCGGCCATCCTGACCGCGATCGCGGTACGGCTGCGCCGCCGCTCCCGGACGCCCGGCGACCCGCCCGCGCCCCCGGCTCGGAAGGCGGTCGCGAGCACGCGGATGGGCCTGGCGTGGGCCGCCATCGCGGGGGTGGTGACGCTGGCCCTGGCCGCCGCGCTCATCCCCACGGGGCCGCAGGTGGTGTCCGAGGCGCAGTCGGCCGTCTACCAGGCCCAGCAGTCGGCCATGACCGTGGCGATGGAAGGCCGGGGGGAGACCCCGGCGCCCGTCACGCCGGCGCCCGTCATGCCCACGCCGACGCCCGTCGCGGCGACTCCGGCCGCCCCGGGCCCGGCCGCGACGCCGTCCCCGGGCATCCCGGCCGCGTGCATGCTCAGCGGCCAGGTGACGGTACGCCCGATCAGCCCGCGCGTGCGGGCGGCGGTGAACCGGCAGTGGCGGCGCATCGAGCGGTGGCTGCGGGCGCACGCGCCCCGGACGTACGCCTCGCTGGGCGCTCCTGGCAGGGCCGGCACCGTCGCGCTCGCCGAGGCCCAGACGGGCCTGGAGTTCCCCGACGACCTGCGGGCCTCGCTGCTGCGCCACAACGGCATGTCGGGCCCGCCCGCGGCCCGCCTCGGCTTCGGCGGGGAGCAGGTGCGGGGCGTGCGCGAGATCCGCGACCATTGGCGGGAGGACTGCGCCGCCCGGGCCGGCAGGGGCGACCCGATCGGCCGCGCGCTCCGCGTCGGCACCCTGACGGAGGTCGACGCCGGCACCGGCCAGGTGGTGGCGCCGGCGGTGGGGCCGGAGCCGATCTGGCCCTCCTACCACGCGATGCTCCGCGACGTGGCGGACGCGCTGGAGAAGGGCCGCCCCGTGCTCGGGGCGCGGCCCACGGTCGAGGACGGCCTGCTCCGCTGGTCCGGCACCCTATGAGCGGGCCGTCCCCGGAGCCGGGGACGGCTACTTCTTGGGGACCGGCTTGCCGCCCGGCAGCACCGCGGGCGGCGGGAAGCGCAGCTTGCGGATCTGCAGCGCCCGCATCGCGGCGTAGAAGCCCACGCCCCTGGTGCTCTCCTGGGGCAGCTTCTCCGCGACCAGTCGCTTCACCTTCCACGCCACGTAGACGGAGGTGAACAGCACGCCGATCATCATGATCGGCCAGCCGATGGTGACCGTGTATCCCAGCACCGCGGCGCGGACCGACATGGGCCACGGGATCCACGTCGCCAGCAGGATGGCTAGCGAGAACGGCAGGAAATACTGGCTGGGCAACCGCCGGGAATCAACCCATTCGCGCGCGAACTTGCGCGCGGGGCCCTTGTCACGAGCGGGAAAATACCGTTCGTCACCTGCGAGCATGCCCTGGCGGGCCCGGTCGCGCTCGGCGGATTGCTTGGCCCGCATCTGCCGATAGGCCTCTTTACGGTCCTTCGGGGCATGCACGGGCTGGCGCCGTTTGATCTCCTGATCACGGCGCTTGGGTGTGGGACGACCTTTACCCTGGGGCTTAGGATCGTCATCGGGGACGGGGGTGTCGTCCACGGAGGTTTGGGAACGGCGTCGCAACACGACGTCAACCCTACCTGGACTGCAACTTAGTGACGCCCTCGTGCGTTATGCGTAGGGTAATCCCAAGGCGGCTGCGCTGCATTGGGTGAACACCAGCACGACCTAGAAGGGGACGGCCGACGCGCATGAGCGTGATGAAGAGACTTTCGATGATCTTCAAGTCCAAGGCCAACAAGGCCTTGGACAAGATGGAGGATCCGCGCGAGACCCTTGACTACTCCTATCAGCGGCAGCTCGAGCTGCTGCAGAAGGTGCGCCGGGGTGTGGCCGACGTCGCCACGTCGCGTAAGCGGGTCGAGCTCCAGATAACCGGCCTCGAGAACCAGGCTCGGCGCTACGAGGAGCAGGGCCGCAAGGCGCTGTCCGTCGGGCGCGAGGACCTCGCCCGCGAGGCGCTGCAGCGTCGCTCCAATCTGCAGACGCAGATGGCCGACCTGAAGCTGCAGCACGACAACCTGCAGGCCGAGGAGGAGAAGCTCACCACGGCTTCCCAGCGGCTGCAGGCCAAGGTCGACGCCTTCCGCACGAAGAAGGAGACGATCAAGGCCACCTACACCGCCGCCGAGGCGCAGACCCGGATCAACGAGGCGTTCTCCGGCATCTCCGAGGAGATGGGCGACGTCGGTCTGGCGATCCAGCGCGCCGAGGACAAGACGGCGCAGATGCAGGCCCGCGCCGGCGCGATCGACGAGCTGCTGGCCAGCGGCGCGCTCGACGACGTCACCGGCACCCGCGGCGACGACATCCAGGCCGAGCTCGACCGCATGGGCGGCGGCATGGACGTCGAGCTGGAGCTGGCCAGGATGAAGGCCGAGCTGGGCCAGGGCCCTGCACCCAAGAGCGCCATCGAGCAGGGCCAGCCGCAGCAGCAGGCCCAGCCGCAGCAGCAGCCGCAGCAGCACGGCCAGACCCAGCAGCTTCGTCAGCCCGGGGAGCCCGCATGATTGTCAGGATCATGGGCGAGGGCCAGGTGCAGATCTCCGCCGACGACATCGCGGTGCTCAACGAGCTCGACACCGAGCTCGAGGCGGCCATCGAGGTCGGCGACGAGCCGATCTTCCGTACGAAGCTGCACGCGCTGCTCGACAAGGTGCGCCAAGTGGGCAAGTCACTTCCCGACGACAGCCTTGAGCCGTCAGAGCTGATCCTTCCCCCCGCGGACGCCTCGATTGAGGAGGTCCGGGAGATGCTGGGCGACCAGGGCCTCATCCCGGGCTGAGCCGTGGGTACGCGGTTCGCGTCCGACCGCGGGCTGACCGCCCGCATGGCCGTGACGATGTTCTTGCTCGGGTTGCTCTATGTCGTGTTCATCGGCGTCCTGATCGCCCTCGGCGTAGGGGCGCTGACCGTGCTGGTGATAGCCGGGGGCCTGCTGTTCGTGCAGTACTTCCTGTCCGACCGCATCGCGCTGTTCGCGATGCACGGGCGGGAGGTCTCGCCCCAGGAGGCCCCCGAGTTGCATGGCCTGATCGACCGGCTGTGCGCGCTCGCCGACATGCCCAAACCGCGGGTGGCGATCGCGGACTCCGACGTCCCCAACGCCTTCGCCACCGGCCGCAACCAGAACAACGCCGTCGTCTGCGTGACGACCGGCATCCTGCGCCGCCTGGAGCCCCAGGAGCTCGAAGGGGTGCTCTCGCACGAGCTGTCGCACGTCGCCCACCGCGACGTCGCCGTCATGACGATCGCCTCGTTCCTGGGCGTCGTGGCGGGGCTCATGACCAGGGTCGCCCTCTTCACGGGGCTGGGCGGCCGCCGCGACGGCAACCAGGGCGGCGTGCCCGTCGGGCTGATCATCCTGCTCGTGTCCGTCGTCGTGTACGCGATCAGCTTCGTGCTCACCCGGGCCCTGTCGCGCTACCGGGAGCTGTCGGCCGACCGCGCCGGCGCCCTGCTCACGCAGCGCCCCTCGGCCCTGGCCAGCGCGCTGGTCAAGATCACCGGTGACATGGCCAGGATCCCGACCCAGGACCTGCGCGAGGCTGCGCCGTTCAACGCCTTCTACTTCGCCCCGGCGGCGGCGCCGGGCCAGACGCTGGCGAACCTGTTCTCCACCCACCCGCCGCTCGAACGGCGGCTGGCGCAGCTGGCGGACATCTCGCGGCAGCTCGGAAGGGGCTGAAGACGGCGTGGGCTGGCTCGACGCCTTGCTCGGCCGGTCGAAACCGGTCAAGCCCAACCTCGACGCGCTGTTCGCGCTGCCCTCGGCGGCCGTGACGCTGCAGGCCGCGACCGGGCTCGTGCCCACGGGTCTCGGCTCGGTGGCATTCAGGGCCGCGGAGGGCGGCGCGTTCGCCACGCTGGAGCGCGACGTCAAGGCGCTGCTCGGCGAGCGCGTGGAGGAGTCGCACGACTCCTACGGCTACACCTGGCTCCTGGTGCGCCGCTCGCCCGACGTGCTCGGCGACCTGGTCACCGAGCTGCACGCCGTCAACTCGTCGCTGGAGTCGGCCGGGTTCGGGCCGTCGCTGCTGTGCTCGCTGGTGTCGTTCCAGGCCGAGGGCGGCCGGCGGCTGGCGGTCGTGTACCTGTACAAGCGCGGGACGTTCTACCCTTTCGCCCCGCTTCCCGGCCGGCGCCGCGACAACGCGCTCGAACTCCAGGTGCGCGGCGCCCTGGAGGGCGAGCTGCCGCTGGAGAAGGACCTCGCCCGGTGGTTCCCGGTGTGGGGCGCGCCCGGCCTCTGACCACGCATCGGACACATTGAGTGATCTAATGATCACGTGGAGCGAAGGTTGTACGTCCTCGCGGCCTCCGCGTTCATCGTGGCGGCGGTGCTGGGCAGCGCGTGGATCACCGGCCAGTTCACCACGCCGGAGGTCGACAGGACCGACGGGTACGTCAGCGAACTGGCCGCCCGCGACCAACCGTGGACGCGGCTCTTCCGGACCAGCGATGCGCTGGCGGGGCTGGCCTGCGCGGCCGGGGTCGCGCTGGTGCCGAGGGTGGGGCGCGAGTGGCAGGCCTGGCTGGCGCTGGCGGCGTTCGGGCTGCTCACGTTCACGGCCGGGCTGTTCCCGCTGGACTGCGCCACGCTGAGCAACCCCTACTGCGGGCGGCAGGCCGTCTCGGCCGGGCATCACGTGCACCAACTGGTCGGCGCGCTGGCCACGGCCGCCCTGCTGGCCTCGATGGTGCTGCTCAGCCTGCGCTGGCGGTCGTGGGTGTCGTGGCTGTTCACGTGGCTGGGGCTGGCGGCCACGCTGCTCACCGCCGCCGCGCTCGCCGACCGGCACGGGGTGGGGCTGGCCCATCGGGCGCAGCTCACGCTGTTCGCGGTCTGGCTGGTGTACGTGGCCGTCCACCTGCTCATCACCGACGACCCGCCGATGCCGCCGCCGGACCTGGCGGGGGCGGCCGGTCCGGGCGGCGGGCCCACCGGGCCGCACGTGGTCGAGCAGGGCGCCGGACCCGTCGTGCTGATCACGGCCGGGCTCGGGGGCGCCTGGTTCCACTGGGACGCGGTGGCCGGGCGGCTGGCCGGGAGCCATCGCGTCATCCGCTTCGACCGCTGCGGCCTCGGCCTGAGCCCGCACGCGCCCGTCCCGCCCACCCTCTACATCGAGGTGGCCCGCCTGGCCGCGCTGGCGCCGTCCCATCCGGAGCACGTGACCGTCGTGGCCCACGGCGTGGCCTGCTGGCACGCGGAGGCGTTCGCCAGGCTGCACCCGCTGCGCGTGGCCAAGCTCGTCCTGGTGGATCCGGCCCCGGTCGCGGCGCGCGAACCGTCCGCGGCGGCCGCGAGCATCGGCCATTGGCTGCCCACCCTGGGCGGCACGTGGGGCGCGACCGCCGTGGCCCGCCTCGTGGGGCCCGCCGCGCACCGGCTGATCGTCGGCGTTTCCGACCCGTACGGGGTCTACCGCATGGGCAAGGTGCCCGCCGCGGTGGCGGGGGAGTGGCTGGCCCGCCGCGAGATGGTCGCCGACCTGCTGGTGGTGCGGGCGGAATCGCCGTTCCCCGACGTGCCGGTCACCGTGATCAGCGCCGGTGAGCGGAACGCGGACCACGAGCGGCTGGCCGGCGCCCTGTCCGCCAAGCTCGTACGCCTGCCCGGATCCGGGCACCAGGTTCAGATCGAGGATCCCGGAGCGGTCGTGGACGCCGTCTTAGACGCGCCGCGAACCGGTCCGGCCGGATGACGCCCCGCGTTCTAGGATCGAGGCGGGACCCGTTCGAGGGAGAAGGCGTGGACATCACCGTCGTCGGCGAGGGCGCCGTCCTGGCCGCACCCGACATCCTCCGGCTGCACGCGGGCGTCGAGGTCCGCCGGGCCTCCGCCGCGGACGCCTTCACCGCCGTCCGGGGCGCCGCCGCCCGGCTGGCCGAGGCTCTGGCCGGGGAGGGCGTCGCCGCGGAGGACGTGCGCACGGTGGAGCTGTCGCTGGGCCCGGAGTACGAGGTCTACCCGAAGGTGGCCGCGTACCGGGCGGCCCAGGGTGTGGAGGTGGTCGTCCGCGATCTGTCCCGGGCCGACCACGTCATCGACACGGTCGCCGGGGTGGGGGAGGAGGCCAGGCTGAACGGCCTGGCGTTCGAGGTGTCGGACCCGCCGGGCTTCCTGAGGGAGGCGCGGACGAGGGCCTTCCGCGACGCCGCCGCCAAGGCCGCCCACTACGCCGAGCTGGCCGGGCGCCCGCTGGGCCGGGTGGTCTCGGTGAGCGAGGACGTCAGGGGCGGCGGCCCGCAGCCCCTCGCCATGGCCGCCGCGGTGGCGGAGACCGGCGCCTCCATCAGCCCCGGCCGCCAGGCCCTCACGGTGACCGTCCGGCTGGTCTACGACTTCGCCTGACTCCGGGGCAGCACCCTGCCGGCGAGCGCCTCGATGATGCGGGCGAGCTCCTTGGGGTGCTTGAGGTCGGCGCCGTGGTCGCGCCCGCGCATCACCACCCGTTCCGCGTGCGGCATCACGCGTTCGACGGCGTCGACCCGCTCGATGATCCCGGGCAGGCTGCGCCCGCCGCTGAGCAGCACCGCCGGGACCTCGATCCCGGCGTACGCGTCGAGCCGCGGCCCGAGCCGGTCCATCGCCTCCAGGTCGTCGATCTGGCACGGAACGAGCCTGCGGTAGCGCGGTAGGAGCGCCGTGAGCGCCCCTACCAGCCGGGCCTGCCGCGGCGGCATCCCGACGGCGTCCCGCGAGAAGATCGTCAGCGCCCGGCCGGGCCGGCCCGCGGCCAGCGCCGCGCGGGCGCGCCGCAGCGTCTCCTCGCCCGCCCACGGCCGTCCGACGCTGGAGGCGGGCTCGAAGATCACGGCACCGGCGAAGGCGGACGGCGCGGCCACCAGCGCTTCGAGCGCGACGACCCCGCCCGAGGAGTGGCCGTAGACGACGGCGGGCCCGCCGGCCGTGCGCACGAGCGCCAGGACGTCCTCGACCTCCTGGGCGACCGTGCAGGGCGAGCCCTTGACGAGGTCGGTCTTGAGCTCCAGCCGGTACTGGCGGCGGTGCGGGCGCAGCACCCGGTGGCGGCCGGCCAGGATCGCGGCGATCCGCCGGCAGCGCGTGCCGTCGTCCAGCCCCGGCCCGACCAGCACGATCGTGGGGCCGTGCCCGTCGTCGTACGCGCGGACCTCCGTGCCGTCGGCCGACGTCGCAGTGATCATCATGCCCTCCCCGGTCCCGGGTCTCCTTACCACCGCCAAGTGTTCCTTAGCGGTGCTAAGGCGTCAATGCGAGGGCGCGGCCAGGGAGTCGAGCCAGCCGAGCAGGCGGGCGCACTCGCGGGTCATGACGTCGGGGTCGCGCAGGGCGCTGGCCAGCAGGGACATGCCCTGGTAGGCGCCCACCAGCGTCAGGGCGAGACCGCCGGGGTCGGGCAGGCCGAGCTCGCGGAACTGCCGCTCGACCCAGTCCAGCAGCAGCCGGATGACCCGGCCGGCCTCCGCGTCCAGGCCGCCCTCGGGGCGTTTGTCCAGCTCCATGGCCAGGGTCCCCATCGGGCAGCCGTAGCGGGCCGCGAGGTCGCGCTGGGCGGCCCACCCCTCCACGAGGGCCTTCAGCCGCTCCCTCGGGCCGGCGAGCCGGTCCAGGTGCCCGGTGAGGGTGTCCAGTTGCCGCGCGTGCTCCGAGAGGGCGGCGGCGACCAGGTCGTCCTTGGTCTTGAAGTAGTAGTACACGTTGCCCACGGGGACGTCGGCGGCGTGGGCGATGTCGGCGATCGTGGTGCGCTCCGCCCCCTGCCGGTGCACGACCTGGGCGGCGGCGGTCATCAGCCGCTGGCGCTTGGCGGCCGCGGTCCTCGCCCGCGAACCCGTTGAGTCAGTCACCTGACTAACTATATGCGGCACAGTCGTGCTATGGTCGCTCTCAAGTGAGTCAGCCGACTAACTAACTACAGGAGTCATCATGATCGTTGTCACGGGCGCCACGGGGAACGTCGGGCGCACGCTGGTCCGGCTGCTGGCCGAGGCGGGCGAGCAGGTCACCGCCGTGTCCCGCCGCGTCACCGCCGCCGACGTGCCGCAGGGCGTGCGCGCCGTCGCCGCCGACCTGGCCGATCCCGACAGCATGAGCGCGGCCCTGGAAGGCGCCGACGCGGTGTTCCTTCTCACAGGCGGCGACCTGTTCGCGGCGGAGCCCAAAGAGATCGTCGCCGCGGTGAGCGGGCCGGGCAGGCTCGTCCTGCTCTCCTCACAGGGCGTGGTGACCCGCCCGGACAGCGCCTCCCACGGCCGCTTCGGAGCGGAGATGGAGCGCGCGGTCACGAACTCGGGCGCGCGCTGGACGATCCTGCGGCCGGGCGGATTCGCCTCCAACCGGTACGCCTGGGCCGGGTCGATCCGCGCGAACCGCACGGTCGCGGCGCCGTTCGGCGACGTCGGGCTGCCGATCGTCGACCCCGACGACATCGCCGCGGTCGCCGCCGCCGTGCTGCGCGAGCCGGGCCACGAGGGCCGGACCTACGAGCTCACCGGTCCGGAGCCGGTGACCCCGCGGCAGAACGCCGAGGCCATCGCCCAGGCGATCGGCGAACCGGTCGCGTTCGTCGAGCAGACCCGCGAGGAGGCGCGGGCGCAGCTGCTGGCCTTCATGCCCGAGCCGGTGGCGGACACCACGCTGGACATCCTCGGCGAGCCGACCGAGGCCGAGCGGCGGATCAGCCCGGACGTCGAGCGCGTGCTCGGCCGGGCGCCCCAGCCGTTCGCCGCCTGGGCCCGGCGCAACGCCGCCGCCTTCCGCTGAGCCCCATACGGGGTGGATCATGACCGGATGGACGAGACGGTTGTGACGGACGACGGCGTACGGCTCTGGGCGGTGCGGAGCGGCCAGGGCCGCCCAGTGGTCTTCTGCCACGGCGGCCCGGGCCTGTGGGACACCTTGGAGGACGTGGCCGGGCTGCTGTCCGGCGTCGCGGCCGTCCATCGGTGGGACCAGCGGGGCTGCGGCCGCTCGCAGCAGCTCGGCCCGTACTCGACGGCCCGGACGGTGGCGGACCTCGACGCCGTCCGCCGCCACTTCGGCCTGGAGACGATGGTGCTGCTCGGCCACTCCTGGGGCGCCCAGCTGGCCCTGCGCTACGCCCTGGACCACCCCGATCGCGTGCGCGGGCTGGTCTACGTCTCCGGCACGGGCATCGATCCGGGCGACACCTGGCGCGAGGAGTACCGGCTCCGCCTGCGGGGCGCGGTGAGCGGGGACGTGGAGCGCTGGGCGGCGCTGGAGAGCCGCGAACGCACGGCCGCCGAGGACCGTGAGTTCGCGGTGCTGCAGTGGTCGGCGGACTTCGCCGACCGCGGCCGGGCCATGGAGCACGCCGAACGCATGGCGACCCCCTGGCTCGGCGTCAACTTCGAGTGCAACGCCACCCTGAACGCCGAGAACAAGCGCGAGTGGGGCACGCCGGCGTTGCGGGCGGCCTGCGCGGAGCTGGCGACGCCGGCGTTGATCGTCGACGGGGCCGAGGACATCCGGCCCCGCCGGGCGGTGGACTCGCTGGAGGGGGCGCTGCCGCACGTCTCACGGGTGACCCTGTCGGGTGCCGGGCACCTGCCCTGGGTCGAGGACCCGGAGGGTTTCCGGGCCGCGGTGAGCGCGTTCGTGACCCGCGTGGGTTAGGGGAGGGCGAGCATGCGGTCCAGGGCCGCCCTGGCCCAGTGGGCGGTGTCCGCGTCCACCGTGATCTGGTTGACGACCTCCCCGAGCACCAGGGACTCCAGGGCCCACACCAGGTGGGGGAGATCGATCCGGTTCATGGTCGAGCAGTAGCAGACCGTCTTGTCCAGGAACGAGATGCTCTTGTCGGGGAACATCTGCGCCAGCCGCTTGACCAGGTTCAGCTCGGTGCCGATTGCCCAGCTGGAGCCCGCGGGGGCCGACTCCAGGGTCTGGATGATGTGCTCGGTGGAGCCCACGTGGTCAGCCTTGAGCACGACCTCGTGGCGGCACTCCGGGTGCACGAGGACGTTCACGCCGGGGATGCGCGAGCGCACGTCGTCGACCGACTCCGCGGTGAAGCGGCCGTGCACCGAGCAGTGGCCGCGCCAGAGGATCATCCGGGCCCGCTCCAGCTGCTCCTGGGTGAGGCCGCCGTTGGGGCGGTGCGGGTTCCAGACGACGCAGTCCTCCAGGGACATGCCCATCTCCAGCACCGCCGTGTTGCGGCCCAGGTGCTGGTCGGGCAGGAACAGGACCTTCTCGCCGCGCGAGAACGCCCAGTCCAGGGCGCGGCGGGCGTTGGAGGAGGTGCAGACCGCGCCGCCGTTCCTGCCGCAGAAGGCCTTGATGTCGGCGCTGGAGTTCATGTACGTGACCGGGATCACCTGATCGGCGAGCCCGGCGTCCTCCAGGGCCTCCCAGCACTCCTCGACCTGGTCGAACGTGGCCATGTCCGCCATCGAGCACCCGGCCGCCAGGTCGGGCAGCACGACCCGCTGATGCTCGCCGGTCAGGATGTCGGCCGACTCGGCCATGAAGTGCACGCCGCAGAAGACGATGAACTCCGCCTCCGGCCTGGCCGCCGCGAGCCGGGCGAGCTTGAAGGAGTCGCCCGTGACGTCGGCGAACTGGATGACCTCGTCGCGCTGGTAATGGTGCCCGAGCACGAACAGCCGGTCGCCGAGCGCCTCCTTCGCCTTGCGGGCCCGTTCCACCAGGTCGGGGTCGGAGGCGGGCGGCAGCTCGCCCGGGCACTCGACCCCCTTCTCACTGTGCGGATCGGCGCCCTGGCCGAGGACGAAGAGCGGCAGCCCAGTCTGGGTGGCCATGGCCAAACCCCCTTATCGTCGAAGTGACGATACTCATCATGACATATGGGGGATACCTGGTGGTTTCGGGGGTCGGCGGCACTGGGAATGTGTGGCATGGGCCAGGTGTTGGTAGCGTCATCAGTAGGACGTCGGAAACAGACAGCCGGGTTAGGGAGTCAGCAGATGACGGTTGAGAGCAGCGAGACCACGGCGCAGGGCCTGATCCTGACTGACGCGGCCGCCGCCAAGGTCAAGAGCCTGCTGGAGCAGCAGGGCGAAGAAGGTCTGCAGTTGCGGGTCGCCGTGCAGCCGGGTGGTTGCTCCGGCCTGCGCTACCAGCTCTTCTTCGACGACCGTTCGATGGACGGCGACGTGGTGTCGGACTTCGGGGGAGTCAGCGTGGTCACCGACCGCATGAGCGCTCCTTACCTGATCGGTGCCTCGATCGACTTCGTGGACACCATCGAGAAGCAGGGCTTCACCATCGACAACCCCAACGCCACGGGCTCCTGCGCCTGCGGCGACTCGTTCAACTAGTCGGTGGCCGCCGGGTCCCGCTCGCCTTTGTGCGTGCGGGACCTTCGCGTATTCTCGTGGGGCTCATAGGCCTGCTGACAACGAGGAAGAAGAATCCCGTGCGCATCGCCGTTACCGGCTCAATCGCGACAGACCACCTGATGACCTTCCCAGGAAGCTTCGGCGAACAGCTCATCGCCGAGCAGCTCGATCGGGTGTCACTCTCGTTCCTGGTCGATGACCTTCAGATCCGTCGTGGTGGCTGCGCCGCGAACATCGCGTTCGGCATGGCCTGCCTGGGCCTCAAGCCGGTCCTCGTCGGCGCCGTCGGCAACGACTTCGCCGACTACCGCTCGTGGCTGGAGCGCCACGGCGTCGACTGCGACTCCGTGCACATCTCCGAGACGCAGCACACCGCGCGCTTCCTGTGCACGACCGACCAGCACCACAACCAGATCGCCTCGTTCTACACCGGGGCCATGGCCGAGGCGCGGCTCATCGAGCTGAAGCCCGTCGCCGACCGCCTGGGCGGCCTCGACCTGGTGCTGATCAGCCCCAACGACCCCGACGCGATGCTGCGCCACACCGACGAGTGCCGCCAGCGCGGCATCCCGTTCGCCGCCGACATCTCCCAGCAGCTCGCGCGCATGGAGGACGAGCAGATCCGCCAGCTCGTCGACGGCGCCGCCTACCTCTTCTCCAACGACTACGAGAAGGGGCTCATCGAGCAGAAGACCGGCTGGTCCGACGAGGAGATCCTGCGCCGGGTCGGCGTGCGCGTCACCACGCTCGGCCCCAAGGGCGCCGTCATCGACCGCAAGGGCGAGCCGTCCATCCACGTCGCCCCCGCCCCCGAGCGGGGCAAGGCCGACCCCACCGGCGTCGGCGACGCCTTCCGCGCCGGGTTCCTTTCCGGGCTGGCCTGGGGGCTGCCGCTGGAGCGCTGCGGCCAGCTCGGCAACCTGACCGCCACCCACGTCCTGGAGCGCGTCGGCGGCCAGGAGTACGAGCTCGGGCAGCAGGGCTTCCTCGAGCGGTTCGGCGTCGCGTACGGCGGCGAGGCCACGGCCGAGATCGCCGAACACGTGCGCTGCTACCACCCGTAAACGCCGCCCGGCCGCCCCGGCCCCGCGTGTGCGGCCGGGGCGGCCCAGGGCCGGCCGTACCGCTCAGCCGCGCGCGTAGACGTGGTGCAGGAACTCGGCGAGCTTGTCGTCCGGCAGGTGCTTGGCCAGGTCGGCCTCGGTGATCATGCCGACGACGCGGTTGTCCGACAGCACGGGGAGCCGCTTGATCTGGTGCTGCTCCATGAGCGTGAGCGTCTCGTCCACGGACGTCTCCGGGGTGACGAAGACGAGACCCTCGGCCAGCTCGCCCGCCGTCGTCCTCGACGGGTCGTGCCCCGACGCGATGCACTTGGTCACGATGTCGCGGTCGGTGATGATCCCCTTCACGCGCTCGTCGGGGCCGCACACCGGCAGGGCCCCCACGTTCATGTTGCGCATCAGCTGGGCCGCCCGGTCGAGCGTCTCGTGCGCGCCGATGCACTCGGCCCCCGGATGCATCACGTCACGGGCGGTCTCGTGCGGATGTCCTCTGGTCATGGCTTCCCCCCGAAAGTCGGTGACTTCGTACGGGAAGCCCCTACCCCACTTTCGGGGGGAATGTCAGTAGTTGCGCCGGACGTGGATGGCCCAGCCGCCCCCGGGCAGCTCGTACGAGCCGACGTGCCGGTGCGACTTCAGCCTGCACCACGCCGGCACGTCCGTGTAAGCCGCGGGATCGTCGGCCAGCACGGCCACCACCGCGTTGAGCGGGACGTAGTTGATCTGCTCGGCCAGCATGATGATCGGGATCGGGCACTTCTTCCCGAGCGCGTCGATCGTCAAAGCCGGCTGGGTAACCTCGGTCATGCGACTCCTGCGTCCTGCCGGATGCGGCGCACCAGATCGGGCAGCACGGCGAGGAATCTGTCGACCTCGGCCGCGGAGGCGCCCCTGGGCAGCGACACCCGGACATTGCCATGCGTCAGCACGCCCATCGCTTCAAGAACGTGCGATGGACGAAGCGTACTAGCGGTGCACGAGCTTCCTGACGAAACGGCGAAACCCGCCTTGTCCAGCTCGGTCAGCAGAGCCTCGCCGTCGACGTAGAGACACGAAAAGGTCACGATGTGCGGCGCCCGGTCGACCGGGTCGCCGATCACCTCCACGTCCGGCACGATCTTCGGCACCGTCTCCCTGATCCGGGTCACGAGCTCCGACAGCCGCGCCTGCTCCTGCGCCGCGTCCGCGGCCATCGCGCGCAGCGCGGCCGCCGCCGCGACGATGCCGGGCACGTTCTCGAACCCCGGCACCCGCCGCCGCTCCCGCTCGTCCTCGGGCAGGAACGAGCGGAACCGGGTGCCCTTGCGCACCACCAGCACCCCCACGCCCGCGGGGCCGCCCCACTTGTGGGCGCTGGCCGTCAGCACCGACCAGCCGGACGGGATCGGCATCCTGCCCGCTGTCTGCGCCGCGTCCACCAGCAGCGGGACCCCGAGGGAGCGGCACGCCGCGGCCGCCTCCGCCACCGGCTGGACCGTGCCGACCTCGTGGTTGGCCGTCTGCAGGCAGGCCAGCGCGGTGCCGGGACGGGCGACCGCCTCGGCGAACCGGTCGAGATCCACCCGCCCCGTCAGGTCCACGCCCACCGTCTCGACCGTGCCGCCGTCGCGCTCGTGCACGCCGCCGGCGTGCAGCACGCTGGAGTGCTCGACCGCGCCGGTGACCAGGTGGCGCCCGGCTCTGCGTCTGCCGTGTAGGGTGCCGAGCACGCCGAGATGCACGGCCTGCGTGCCCGACGAGGTGAACGACACCTCGTCCGCGCGGGCGCCGAGCGCCTCGGCCACCTCCGTGCGGGCCTGTTCGAGCAGCAGGTGCGCGCGGCGGGCCTGGCCGTACAGTCTCGCGGGGTCGGCCCAGCCGACGTCGATCGCCGCCAGCAGCGCCTCGCGTGCCTGAGGGTGGAGCGGCTCGCTCGAAGCCGCGTCGAAATACGCCACGAGACTCATCGTCCCACTTGCGGGCACCATCGAGGGGTCGCGCGGTAGGGCGAGGCACCTGCACGCTAATGTGTCTGCAATCAGCTGTGCATATGGAAATACGAGCGCCCAAGAGAAATACTCTTGGGCTTCATCTGTGGGGTAGGCGATCCGTGAGTCCGACTCGCCGTACGACGCGGCGTTCGTTGGCCCGGCGCAGGGTGCCGCGCGCCGCCGCTTTGGCGTTGCTGCTGGCCACTGCTACGGCGTGTGCTAATGACGTTCCGAAGGCCGACTGGTCTCGCGGCCTTCTTCCGCCCCATGTCACCGAACAGGGCGACGTGGTCCAGGGTCTCTGGAACGGGGCCTGGATCGCCGCACTCGCCACGGGCGCGGTCGTCATCGTCCTGATCGTGTGGGCGGCCATCTTCCACCGCAAGCGCAAGTCCTCGGCCGATCTGCCGCCGCAGGTGCGCTACAACCTGCCGATCGAGATGCTCTACACCTTGATCCCGCTGGTCATGGTGTCGGTGTTCTTCTTCTTCACCGCACGTGACAGCCAGACGCTGACCAAGGTGGACGGCGACGCGACCGTCAAGGTCAAGGTCGAGGCATTCCAGTGGAGCTGGCGCTTCACCACGACGGTCAACGGTAAGACGCTGGCTCCCGTGGCCGGCACGCCGGTGAGCGACTATCACCAGGGGCCCCAGCTGGTCCTGCCGGCGAAGACGAAGATCGAGTTCGACCTGTCGACCGACGACGTCATCCACTCGTTCTGGGTGCCGGAGTTCCTGTTCAAGCGGGACGTCATCCCCGGCATCAAGGAAGGCAACCCGGGCCGCAAGTTCGAGATCACGACGCTGGACCGCACGGGGATCTTCGCGGGCCGGTGCGCCGAGCTGTGCGGTGTCGACCACAGCCGCATGCTGTTCAACGTGAAGCTCGTCGATTCGAATGAGTGGAACCAGTACATCGCTACGAGCCAGGCTGGGAGTGCCCAGTGACCGCCATCCACGAACCCCTTCGCGCGCCGGCCAGGCCCGTCACCAAGGGCCAGGTGATCGCCAAGTGGCTGTCCTCCACTGATCACAAGATCATCGGGCACCTCTACCTGATCACGTCCTTCGCCTTCTTCCTGATCGGCGGCGTCATGGCGCTGGTCATGCGGGCCGAGCTGGCGCAGCCGGGCATGCAGTTCACCAGCAACGAGCAGTTCAACCAGCTGTTCACCATGCACGGCACGATCATGCTGCTGATGTTCGCGACGCCGCTGTTCGCCGGCTTCGCCAACGAGCTGATGCCGCTGCAGATCGGCGCCCCCGACGTGGCGTTCCCGCGCCTCAACATGGTCAGCTACTGGCTCTACCTGTTCGGCAGCCTCATCGCCGTGTCCGGCTTCTTCACGCCGGGCGGCGCGGCCTCGTTCGGCTGGTTCGCCTACACGCCGCTGTCCAACGCGATCAACTCGCCCGGCATCGGCAGCGACCTGTGGATCATGGGCCTGGCCCTGTCCGGTCTCGGCACGATCCTCGGCTCGGTGAACTTCATCACCACGATCATCTGCATGCGCGCGCCCGGCATGACCATGTTCCGCATGCCGATCTTCGTCTGGAACGTCCTGCTGACCAGCATGCTCGTGCTGATGGCGTTCCCGGTGCTGGCCGCCGCGCTGCTCGTGCTGGAGGCCGACCGCAAGCTCGGCACGCACGTCTTCGCCTCCGACAACGGCGGCGCGCTGCTCTGGCAGCACCTGTTCTGGTTCTTCGGCCATCCTGAGGTCTACATCATCGCGCTGCCGTTCTTCGGCATCGTGAGCGAGATCCTGCCGGTCTTCAGCCGCAAGCCGATCTTCGGTTACATCAGCCTCGTGGTCGCGACGATCTCGATCGCCGGTCTGTCCATCACGGTCTGGGCGCACCACATGTTCCCGACCGGGCAGGTGCTGCTGCCGTTCTTCTCGTTCATGACGTTCCTCATCGCGGTGCCGACGGGCGTGAAGTTCTTCAACTGGGTCGGAACGATGTGGCGGGGGCATCTGTCCTTCGAGTCGCCGATGCTGTTCTCGGTCGGCTTCCTCGTCACGTTCCTCCTGGGCGGTCTGACGGGCGTCATCCTGGCCTCGCCGCCGCTCGACTTCCCCCTCAGCGACACCTATTTCGTCGTCGCCCACTTCCACTACGTGGTCTTCGGCACCGTCGTGTTCGCCATGTTCGCGGGCTTCTACTTCTGGTGGCCCAAGTTCACCGGCAAGATGCTCGACGACAAGCTCGGCAAGCTGCACTTCTGGCTGCTGTTCATCGGCTTCCACACGACGTTCCTCATCCAGCACTGGCTGGGCATGCTCGGCTTCCCGCGCCGTTACGCCGACTACAGCGCGGCCGACGGCTTCACCGACCTCAACCTGATCTCGTCGGTGGGCGCGTTCGTGCTGGGCGCCTCGACGCTGCCGTTCTTCTACAACGTCTGGAAGACCTGGCGCAGCGCGCCGAAGGTCACCGTCGACGACCCGTGGGGCTACGGCGGCTCGCTCGAATGGGCGACCTCCTGCCCGCCGCCGCGGCACAACTTCACCTCGCTGCCGCGCATCCGGTCCGAGCGCCCCGCGTTCGACCTGCACTACCCGCACGTGTCCGCCAAGCAGTCGGCGACGGAGGTCGAGGCCTGATGAAAGTCCAGGGTTGGCTGTTCCTCGCGTGCGGCCTGTTCTTCGCCGGCGTAGACGTCGCCTACTGGTTCTGGACCAAGGCGGCCATGGGCCACGGTGAGCCGGTCGGCACGACGGCCATGGCGATCTCGGTCGGGTTCGCGTTCATGGTCGGCTACTACCTGATGTTCACCGCGCGGCGGATCGGCGCGCAGCCGGAGGACAACAAGCAGGCCGACATCAGCGACGGCGCGGGCGAGATCGGGTTCTTCAGCCCGAGCAGCTGGTGGCCGCTGTTCCTGTGCCTGGCGGCGGCCTTCGCCTTCGCCGGGTTCGTGATCGGCTTCTGGATGTTCCTGATCGGGCTGTTCCTGGTCATCATGGCCATGATCGGCTTCGTGTTCCAGTACTACCGGGGCAACTTCTCGCACTGACCTGAGCTGCCCGAACGGGCGTCTCCCTTGAGGGGGGACGCCCGTTTTTTTGTGTTCTTTAACGGTGATCCGATGTGGTTATTCGATCACTGAGGGTAGTAATGAGAAGTCTGCTATGCGGACCGCCGCTAAGGCCCTTTTCGGACACACCAGGGCGGCGGGCCAGGGAGCAGGCGGAGGCGGTCAAGCGGTTCGATGTCGGACGAGGGAGTCATACGTGGGGCGCGTAGCGAATGGATCGGCCGGCCTGCTGGCGCTGGCGCTGCTGGCGGCGTGCTCGGGGGGTGCGGCGCCGAAGCCCGAGGGGGTCGCCATGGCCGGCGGGGCCCAGGCGCCCTCTGTGACGTTCTCTCCGCAGGACAAGTCCGCGAACATCGCCACAGACCAGCCTGTGGTCGTTTCGGCCCAGGGGGGCACGCTCAAGAGCGTACGGGTGGACGGGGGCAAGTCCGGCGCGCTCAGGGGCGTCCTGAGCGCCGACGGCACCAACTGGCGCAGCACCGTCACCTCCCGCCCCGGCGCGAGCTACACGGTCACCGCCGTCTTCGCCGACGCCACGGGCAAGCAGACCCAGTCCACGAGCACGTTCTCGACGGTCAAGGGCAACAAGACGTTCGACATCCAGACCATCACCCCGAACAAGGACGACACGGGGCTGACGGTCGGCGTCGGGATGCCCATCATGATCGCCTTCGACAAGCCGGTCGCCGACCGGGTGGCCGTCGAACGCAACCTCACGGTCCGCAGTTCCAAGCCCGTGGACGGCGCCTGGCACTGGTTCGACGACAGCCACGTGGACTTCCGGCCGCTGAGGTACTGGCCCGCGCACACGAAGGTCCGGCTGGAGGCGAGGCTGGCCGGCGTGCGCGGGGGCCCCGGCCTGTACGGCAAGCGCGACGTACGGCTCGACTTCAAGATCGGCCGCGAGCAGATCACCAAGGGCAGCCTCAACGAGCACGTCCTGTACGTCCGGCGCGACGGCAAGAAGATCCGCGAGATGCCGATGAGCGCGGGGCAGGGCGGGCAGTGGAAGTTCCACACCACCTCCGGCATCCACCTGGCGATGTCGCGCGAGGACTCCACGCTCATGACCTCACCCGGGGTCGGGCCCGGCCAGTCGGGCTACTACTCGCTGATGGTCTACCACACTGTCCGCATCTCCAACAGCGGCGAGTACGTGCACAGCGCGCCCTGGTCGGTGGGCTCGCAGGGGAACTCGAACGTCAGCCACGGATGCGTGAACATCAGCCCGGAGAACGCCATCTGGTTCGTCAAGAACACGCTGATCGGGGATCCGATCATCCTCACGGGGGGGCCGCGCAAGCTCGAACCCACGAACGGGTGGGGGCACTGGCAGGAGAACTGGAAGGAGTGGCTCAAGTGGAGCGTGCTGAAGGACGGGCCGACCATCACGTTCTGATACCGATTCGCACCGCCGGTCACAGCTCCACCCACCGCCTCCCGCCCCGTCGCCGTCCGCCCGGCCGACGCCCGGGCTCGCCACGCTCGGGCCTGGCGGCGCCCCAAGTCGCCGCATCCGGGCCCGCCGGCGCCTCGGCCTGCCAACCTCGTGGCCTGCCGCGTCGCGGCTCCAGCGTGGCCTGAGGGCCGTGCTCGCGTGTGCGGCGGCCTTGCCCTGGCGCCGCCCGAGCACGCCTGCTTGGGGCCCCTGCTCCGGGCCGTCCTGGCGCGTCTGCATGGCGCCCCTGGCCGCGGCGTCGCCCTCGGCCCCTCTGTCGTCTGGGTGCCCGTGCTTTGAGGGGCGTGGTTTCGGCCGTGGGGGAGCGGGTCTGGAGTCGGGCGCTTCCAGAGGCCCTGGCGCCGGGCGTTCGGGAAGAGAAAAGCGCGCCCCGGCCGAGGGGCGCGCTCGAAGAAAAGGCGGTCAGGCGCCGTTGACGGAGGCGCTGACCTCGATCCAGCGGTCGAGGGTGGCGGCGGCCGCGCCGGAGTCGACGGCCTGGACCGCGCGGGCGTAGCCGTCCGTCATGGCGGCGTCGAGGTCGTCGCCCGGCCCGTCGAGGGCCACCAGGGCGGCGGCCGCGTTCAGCAGGACGGCGTCGCGCACCGGCCCCGTCTTGCCCTGCAGCAGGTCGCGCACGGCCTGGGCGTTGAACGCGACGTCCCCGCCCCGCAGCGCGCCCACGTCGGCGCGCGGGATGCCGAGCACGGCCGGGTCGAACGTCGTCTGCGTGGCCGTGCCCTCCTTGACCACCCAGACCGTCGAGGTGCCCGCGATGGTCAGCTCGTCGAGCCCGTCGTCGCCGCGGAAGACCAGCGCGTTCACGCCGCGCTCGGCGAAGACGCCGGCCAGCACGGGCAGCATCTTGGCGTCGAAGACGCCGATGGCCTGGGCGGACGGGCGGGCCGGGTTGGTGAGCGGGCCGAGGAAGTTGAAGATCGTGGGCACGCCGATCTCCTTGCGCGTCGGCCCGGCGAAGCGCAGCGCGGGGTGGTAGACCGGGGCGAAGCAGAACGCGATGCCCGCCTCCACGGCCACCCGCGCCGTCTGCTCCGGCGTGAGGTCGAGCCGGATGCCCAGGTGCTCCAGGACGTCGGCGGCGCCGCAGGAGGACGAGGCGGCGCGGTTGCCGTGCTTGACGACCCGGGCGCCCGCGGCGGCGGCCACGACGGCCGCCATCGTCGAGACGTTGACGGTGTGGGCGCGGTCGCCTCCCGTGCCGACGACGTCGACCACGGGCCCCTCCACGCTCAGCGGCGTGGCCAGCTCCAGCATGGTGCGGGCCAGGCCCACGACCTCGGCCACCGTCTCGCCCTTGGCGCGCAGCGCGATCACGAAACCGGCGATCTGGGACGGCGTCGCGGCGCCGGACATGATCTCCCGCATCGCCCAGGCCGACTCGTCAGAGGTGAGGTGCTCTCCGGACAGGAGAGCGGACAGCAGGGTGGGCCAGGTCGTCCGGGAGTCCATGGGCACCTACTTAGCGTTGAGTCGGGTCGAGGAGCGGCGGCGCATGAGGTCGGCCACGGTGTCGGCCACGACCATGGGCTCCAGCGGCTGCGGCACGACGGCGTCGGCCTTGGACCAGTCGGCCAGCCAGCGGTCGTCGCGCCTGGCGATGATCAGGCAGATGGGCGGGCAGTCGTAGACCTCGTCCTTGGCCTGGCGGGAGACGCCCATGCCACCCGCGGGCTGCGTCTCGCCGTCGAGGACGGCCACGTCGATCTCGCCCGAGCCCAGCCACTGGTGGACCTTGGGCTCCGTGGCGCATTCCACGATCTCCACGAAGGGTACGTCCGCGGCGGGGCGCCTGCCGATGGCCTGGATCACCTCGGCCCTGGTCGCGGCGTCGTCGCTGTAGACGAGGACCCTCATCGTGTCGTCGGTGCTCCCAGTGGACGTCACTGTCGCGCTCGCTATCGCTTGTAGCTGTATGGTCACCTCGGATCGTACCGGTGCGCCGGTGTGCATTCCCAGGCCACCATGCCTGACAGGGGGTTTTGAGGCGATTATCCCAGGTTGCCTCCCGGTTTGTACCTGCTAACCGGGGGGTCGTGCGCGGGACCGACCACCGAAGCCGCAATAATGCTGCCCGTGGCGACAGCATCCGCAATAACTTCGACGACGACAGCACAGTCGTACCGCAGACCCAATCTGGTCAGTGTCGGGACGATCGTCTGGCTGTCCTCTGAGCTCATGTTCTTCGCGGCGCTGTTCGCGATGTACTTCACCATCCGGTCGGTGAGCGAGGGCAACGGCTTCGAATGGGGCCCAGCACTGCACAAAGTGGGCCTCGAGGCCGCTGAGGGCGCTCACCTGAACATCCCGTTCGCGACGGCCAACACGATCATCCTGGTTCTGTCGAGTGTGACGTGCCAGCTGGGCGTGTGGGCCGCGGAGAAGGGGCAGGTCGGCAAGCTCCGCTTCTGGTACATCGTCAGCTTCCTCATGGGCGCGGTCTTCGTGGCCGGGCAGCTGTACGAGTACGCTGAGCTGGCTTCAGAGGGCGCGACCTTGTCCGCCAACGCCTACACCTCGGTGTTCTACCTGACGACGGGCTTCCACGGCCTGCACGTGACCGGTGGCCTATTCGCGTTCCTGTTCATGCTGGGACGCACGTACGCCGCGAAGCGCTTCACGCATGAGCAGGCCACCAGCGCGATCGTCGTGTCCTACTACTGGCACTTCGTAGATGTCGTCTGGATTGGTCTTTTCGCGACTATCTACATCATTCGTTAAGGAACGGGATCTCTGTGACTAGGATCACCGCTTGGCGGCGGCATCCCCTCGCGAGATATGCCGTCCTGATTTTGGCGTTGGCGCTGGTCGGGATGGTATACGCCGCCTTTGTCCAGGCGGGTAAGCCTGCCGACGCGGCACTGGCGGCAGGCAAGGTCGATGACGTGGCCGAGGGCAGGAGCCTGTTCGTCAAGCACTGCTCCAGCTGCCACGGCATGAACGCGGAGGGCACCAAGACGGCGCCCACGCTCGTCGGCGTCGGCGCCGCGGCGGTCGACTTCCAGATGGGCACCGGCCGTATGCCCGCCGCCAACCCGGGTCCGCAGGCGCCGCGCAAGCCGCTGGCGCCCTGGGTCAACGAGACCAAGATCAGGCAGATCGGCGCCTACGTGCAGTCGCTCGGCGGCGGCCCGCAGGTCCCGGGGGCAGAGCAGGTCGACGCCAAGCTCGGCGACGCCGGCAAGGGCGGCGAGCTGTTCCGCGCCAACTGCATCCAGTGTCACAACTGGGTCGGCGCCGGCGGCGCCCTGACGCAGGGCAAGTACGCCCCCAACCTCAACTCGGCGACCCCCACCCAGATCTACGAGGCGATGGTCACCGGCCCGCAGGCGATGCCGGTCTTCAACGACACGACGATCACGCCTGAAGAGAAGCGCAGCATGATCGCCTACATCACGCAGGTCCGCGCGCAGAAGGACCCGGGAGGTTTCGGCCTCGGGCGCATTGGCCCGGTGACCGAAGGTCTCGTAGCGTGGATCGCGGGCCTCAGCGTCCTCGCACTCGCCGCCATCTGGATCACCGCGAAGAAGCGACAGAAGTCATGACAGACAACGAGCACGAGATCGAACAGCCTGATGAGCGCGTTCCCAAGCGCGTCATCGGCACCCCCGCGCCGGGCACCTCGATGCTGGGCACCGCGGAGGCGGCGGACGTCGAGAAGGACGTCCCAGGCGTCACGCTGCCCGACGAGTCGAAGGCCCGCAAGGCCGAGAAGATCGTGGCGCTCTGCTTCACGATCACGTTCCTGGCCGCGATCGCGTTCATCATCTCCTACGTGGTCTTCCAGGTCGGCAGCCCCGAGGCGACCGGAGTGTCCAACTTCGCGCTGGGCACCTCGCTGACCGTGGCGATCCTTGGACTGGCGATCGGCATCGTGATCTGGGTACGCATGATCATGCCGAAGTACTCCCTGGTCCAGGAGCGCCACCCGATGGCCTCCGACGAGGAGTCCCGCGAAGTCGTCGCCGACACCTTCGTCCAGGGCGCCAACGAGAGCGGCTTCGTCAAGCGCAAGCTGATGCGCCGCACGCTGCTGCTGGCCGCCGCGCCCCTCGGCCTCGTGCCGGTGGTGCTGCTGCGCGACCTCGACAACAGCAAGATGCCGGGCGCGAAGTTCAACAAGCTGCTGCGCCACACGGTCTGGGGTGAGAAGACCAAGGAGGGCAAGCCGCTCAGGCTCGTCGTCGAGGGCACCGGCCAGCCGATCCGGGCCGCCGACTTCAACTCGCCCGGCGGCATCCTGTCGGTGGTCCCCGAGGGCTACGAGCACGACCTCAACGCCCTCGCCAAGGCCACGCTGATCCTGATCAAGTTCCGCCCGGAGGAGATCAAGAGCGGCGTCAGGCAGAACTGGACGTACGACGGCATCGTGGCGTACTCCAAGATCTGCACCCACGTGGGCTGCCCGGCGGCCCTGTACGAGCAGAACACCCACCACATCCTCTGCCCCTGCCACCAGTCGACGTTCGACGCGGCCGACGGCGCCAAGGTCATCTTCGGCCCGGCCGCCCGGCCGCTGCCGCAGTTGCCGATCACGGTCGACGCCGAGGGCTACCTCATCGCCCAGGGCGACTTCCAGGTGCCGGTCGGCCCGAGCTACTGGGAACGCGGTGACGCCGAGCGCGCGGCCAGGGAGAAGGGAGACCAGGCATGAGCGATCTGAACGCCGTGCCCAAGGCCATCGCCGGTCCGTCGACCTTCCTCGACGACCGCATCGGCGGGGCCAATTTCCTCAAGCGCAACCTGCGCAAGATCTTCCCTGACCACTGGTCGTTCCTGCTGGGCGAGATCGCGCTCTACTCGTTCGTCATCCTGCTGCTGACCGGTACGTTCCTGACGTTCTGGTTCAAGCCGAGCATGATGGAAGTCGCCTACGACGGCTCGTACGCGCCGCTCAAGGGCGTCATGATGTCGGAGGCCTACGCGTCGTCGCTGGAGATCAGCTTCGACGTCCGGGGTGGTCTGCTCATCCGGCAGATGCACCACTGGGCGGCCCTGATGTTCGTGGCCGGCATGATGGTCCACATGCTGCGGGTGTTCTTCACGGGCGCCTACCGCAAGCCGCGCGAGATCAACTGGATCATCGGCGTGCTGCTGCTGACGCTGGCGCTCGCCGAGGGCCTGACGGGCTACTCGCTCCCCGACGACCTGCTCTCCGGCGCCGGTCTGCGGATCACCGAGGGCGTGGCGATCTCGCTGCCGCTGGTCGGCACGTACATCACGTTCTTCCTGTTCGGCGGGGAATATCCGGGTGGGGATGTCGTCGCCCGGTTCTACTCGCTGCACATCCTGCTCATCCCGGGCATCCTGCTGGCGCTGATCTCGGCTCACATGGTGCTCATGTGGGTGCAGAAGCACACGCAGATGCCAGGCAAGGCGCGCAACAACCACAACGTGGTGGGCGCGCCGTTCTACCCGGCCTTCATGGCGAAGGCGGGCGCGTACTTCCTGTTCACGCTGGCCACGGTGGCGGGCCTGGCGACGTTCACCCAGATCAACCCGATCTGGCTGTTCGGCCCCTACACGCCCGCCGACGTGTCCGCGGGTTCGCAGCCCGACTTCTACATGGGCTTCCTGGAAGGCGCGCTGCGCATCATGGTGCCGTGGGAGATCAACCTCTTCGGCACGGCCCACGCGGGCACCCTGCCGCTGAGCGTGATCATCCCGGCGCTGGTGCCGATGGGCATCGTCATGACGGGCCTGGCGCTCTATCCGTTCCTCGAACGCTGGGTGACGGGCGACCACCGCGAGCACCACATCGCGGACCGGCCGCGCAACAACCCGCACCGCACCTCGATCGGCATGTCGGCCATCACGTTCTACGGCGTGCTGTGGCTGCTGGGCGCCAACGACGAGATCTCGGCGAACTTCCACATCAGCCTCAACTGGACGACGTACGCCGGCCGGGTGCTGATCTTCGTCGCGCCGGCGCTGGCGTACATCATCACCTACCGCATCTGCCTCGGCCTGCAGCGTTCCGACGCTGCGGTCGTCTCGCACGGCGTGGAGTCGGGCGTCATCAAGCGGCTGCCGCACGGTGAGTTCATCGAGGTCCACACGCCGCCGGCGGACGACATCGAGGCCCACGTGCGCGGCAAGGAGCCGGTGGCGATGCTGCCGGTGGCCGAGGACGCCGCGGGCATCCCGCCCAAGGGCATGCGCGGTCCGCTCGGCAAGCTGCGCGCCCGCATGTCCAAGGCGTACGGCGGGGAGAAGATCCCGCTGGACGAGGGACACGGACACGAGCACGAGGACGAGCACGCCGCCATCGGTTCCGGTGGCGACGATCGCAGCCTCACGCACTGACACACCTCTCGCCACACACGGCACGGGCCCGGACGACACGTTCGTCCGGGCCCGTCGCCGTCTCGCGCCAGCGGGGTGGCGCGTAGATGGGAAGGCGCGCGGACGGCGCGCCGGTCAGCGCGTACGGCCCGGCGCGTGCGGTCGGCCTGTACGGGGTCGGCCTAGGTGGGCTCGGCCCGGGTGGGGCAGCCTGGGTGGGAGTCGGACCCGTGCGGGTCAGTCGGCCTCGGGGAAGCCGATGGAGAAGGCGGCGTCCAGGTCGTGCTTGGAGTAGGCGCGGAAGGCGATGTGCGTCTCCGTGTGCAGCACTCCGGCCACCTTGTTGATCCGCCCTGGCACCACCTCGGCGATCTCCTCGTACGCCGCCACCCGCACCATCGCCAGCAGGTCGTATTCGCCGGTGATGGAGTAGACCTCGCTGACCCCTTGGATCTCGGCGATCGTCGCGGCGACCTCCGGGATCCGGTCTACCTCTGCATTAATGTGGACGATAGCCGTGACCATACATCAACTCTATCGTTTCACCTCAAAGGTCGCCCCTCCCGATTGCGGGAGTGATCGAGGTGGCGGTACGCGAGGTCGATGCGGGCCTTGTGGCGGGCGGCGCCCCAGGCGGGCAGGCTCCACTCGCCCTCCACCTCCACCAGCCGCACCCCGGGCGACTCCAGCCAGCGCAGGATGCACTCGGTCTCCTCGGCGCTGGCCGCGTGGATCGGGCCGGCGCCCGGGATGACGGCCTCGGCGGCGGTCTTGAGCGAGGCGACGAAAGGGGTCGGATGGGCGCCCTTCTGCATGACCCCGGCCGCCGCGAGCCGCCCGTACCGGATGACGTGGATGTCCCAGCCGCCGTCGAACGCGGGGCTGGCGGCCACCAGCTCCGGGATGCGCGTGATGGCGCTGAGGCGTTGCATGCGGGCCGCCGTACGGACGAAGGCCGCCAGCCGGTCGCGGTCGACCGACGCCTCCTCGTAGCGCTGCTCCACCGACAGCCGCTCCATGCGGGCCGACACGGCGCTGAAGACGAGCGAGGCGTCGAGCGTCATGGCCCGGCGCGCGCTCTCCGCGTGGATCGCGTATTCCTCCTGGCTCTCCTTGCCCTCGCAGGGCGCGCCGCAGCGGCCCATCTCGTGGAGCACGCAGGCCGCCCGCTGGGTGCGCAGCGTGACGGGCTGGGTGCACTGCCGGAGGGGGACCGCCTCGTGCAGCGCGATGCGCGCCTCGTCGGCCAGCCGGGCGCTGGTGAAGGGGCCGAGATAGGTGGCCCCGTCGTCCTTGAGCTCGCGGACGATCGACAGGCGCGGGAACGTCTCGGTGGTGAGCTTGAGCCAGACCACCTTCTCGGGGAAGCGGGAGCGGCGGTTGTAGCGCGGCTTGGCGCCGCCGATCAGGCGCAGCTCCCTGACCTCCGCCTCCAGGGCGGTCGAGCAGACGACGTGGCGCACCCGCTCGGCGATGCCGATCATCTCGCGGATGCGCGGGCGGGTCTCGCTCGCGGTGAAGTAGGAGCGCACGCGGTTGCGCAGGTTGGTGCTCTTGCCGATGTAGAGGACCTCGCCGCGCTCGTCCTCGAAGAAGTAGACCCCGGGGGCGTGCGGCACGGACTCGGCCAGGTGACGCTTGCGCTGCTGCTCCGGCGTGGGGGCCCGGACGAACGACTTGAGCTCCTCCAGCGTGTGCACCTGGAACGAGCCGGCCCGCTCGATCAGCCCGTGGAGCACGTCGACGGTGGCCCTGGCGTCCTGCAGAGCGCGGTGGCACGGCTCGGTGGGGCTGCGGAAGAACCTGGCCAGCGTCGACAGCTTCGCGTTGGGCACCTCGTCGCGGGTCAGCACGCGGCGGGCCAGGTCGACGGTGTCGACGACCGGATTGGCCGGCGGGGGATAGCCGTGGGCGGCGCAGGCGGCCTTGACGAAGCGGGTGTCGAAGCCGGCGTTGTGGGCCACCAGCGTGGCCCCGCGGATGAACTCCAGGAAGCTCGGCAGCACCGACTCGATCCGCGGCGCGGCCATGACCATGGCGTCGGTGATGCCGGTCAGCACCGAGATGAACGGCGGGATCGGCCCCCCGGGATCGACCAGCGTCGAGAACTCGCCGAGCACCTCGCCCGCCCGCACCTTGACCGCGCCGATCTCGGTGATGGCGTCGTCGGACGGGGCGCCGCCGGTCGTCTCGAGGTCGAACACGACGAACGTGACCTGGCTCAGCGGAGTGCCGAGCTCGTCGAGAGTGCCTTGAACCGCGTCCACGTTCCAAGACCATAGAGAGAAGGACCGACAGGAACGAATCACCATCCCTCTTGATCCTTAGTTACCCTTCCCTTTATGTCCTCGGGAAGACTCGCCGGCCGCTATGCCCTGCTGCGCCCCCTCGGCGCGGGCGGCATGGGGAAGGTCTGGCTGGCCAGGGACGAGATGCTCGACCGCGAGGTCGCGGTCAAGGAGCTCACGCTGGCCGAGGGCATGTCGCCCAAGGAGCGCTCCGACTCGGTGATGCGGGCCGTGCGCGAGGCGCAGGCCACGGCGCGGCTGCGCCATCCCGGCATCGTGGCCCTGCACGACGTGCTCGTCGAGCAGGAGCGGCCCTGGCTGGTCATGGAGCTGCTGCGGGGCCGCACGCTGGGCGAGACGGTCCGCGAGTTCGGACCCATGCCGGCTGTGCATGCCGCGCGGATCGGCGCCGACGTGCTGGAGGCGTTGATCGCGGCCCACGCGCTGGGGATGCAGCACCGCGACGTCAAGCCGGGCAACGTGTTCCTGACCGAGAGCGGGCGGGTGGTGCTCACCGACTTCGGCATCGCCCGGCAGGAGGGCCAGGCCACGCTCACCGAGCAGGGGCTGATGATCGGCTCGCCCGGGTTCATCGCGCCCGAGCGGCTGTCCGGCGAGCCGGGCGGGCCCGCCAGCGACGTGTGGTCGCTCGGCGCCACGCTCTACGTCGCGCTGACGGGCGCGCCGGCCTACGAGGGGTCGGCGGCCCAGCGGGTGCGGGCCACGCTGACGGAGCCCGTACCGGCCGCTCCAGGGCCGCTGGGGCCGCTGCTGTCGGCCATGATGGCGCACCAGCCGGCCGTCCGCCCCGACGCCCGGACGATCGTGCCCGCGCTCAGGCAGGTGGCCGCCGGCGGGCAGGCCCCGCAGCTGTCGCTCACCCAGGACGTGACCGCGCCGACCAGGGTCAAGCGGCGCGGCAGGGCCTCGATCTGGATCGCGGCGGCGGCGGCCCTCGTGCTCGCGGCGGGCGGCGCGACCGCCTTCCTCCTCCTCAGGGACCGGGCGGGCGCGGCGCCGGCCGCGTTCACCGTGCCCATGGACGTGTGCACGCTGATCAGCCAGGAGGAGGTGGGCGCGCTGCTGCGCACGCAGAGCCTGCCCAAGGCGAAGCGGAGCGCCGACGGCGAGGGCCCCAAGTGCGGCTGGACGCTCGCGAGCACCGGCGTGGGCCTGCAGGTGCAGAAGGACTCCGACACCGTCGACCCCTGGTCGATGACCCCGGCCACGGCCGGCGCGCTCTTCCAGGGCCAGAAGCGCTGGTGGACGAGGTACGACAAGGTCGACTGGACCTGGGACGAGATCGGCGCGAAGACCTCGCAGCGGGCCACGCGCACCCCGGTCCGCGAGATCCCCGGGCTCGGCGAGGAGGCGTTCGGCTTCGAGCTGAAGGGCCCCACGGGCCGCGTGCACACCTCCCAGATCTTCTACCGCCTGGCCAACCTGGTGGTCACCGTCCAGTTCACCACCCTCGCGGACAAGCCCACCGACGAGGAGATCAGGCAGCGGGCGCTGAAAGCGGCGCAGACGAGCGAGCAGGCGTTGCGCAATGCCGGATGACCTCTATCTGCTGGCCGGCCGCTACCGCCTCATCGAGCGGCTCGGACAGGGCGGCGCCGGCACGGTGTGGCGGGCCATCGACGAGATCCTCGACCGTCAGGTCGCGGTCAAGCAGGTACGCGTGCCGGAGGGGCTCACCCCGCGCGGGCGGGCCGAGTTCGCCGACCTCGCGATCCACGAGGCCAGGTCCGCCGGGCGGCTGCGCGACCCGGCGATCGTGCTGGTGCACGACGTCGTCCTGGAGGGCGAGCAGCCGTGGATCATCATGGACCTGGTCACCGGCCGCTCGCTGGACAAGGTGATCAAGGAACAGGGGCCGCTGGCGCCCGGGTTCGTGGCCGCGGTCGGGCTGCGCGTGCTGTCGGCGCTGGAGGTCGCGCACGCCCACGGGATGCTCCACCAGGACGTCAAGCCCGCGAACATCCTGCTCGACTTCGACGGCTCCGCCATGCTCACCGACTTCGGCATCGCGACGCCGATGGGCGGTCAGGGCGGCAGGTTCGGCGGCGCGGGCTCGCCCGGCTACATGGCGCCGGAGCGGCTCAACGAGCAGCCGTCGAGCCCGGCGTCCGACCTGTGGTCGCTCGGCGCCAGCCTCTACACCGCGGTGGAGGGGCGCGCGCCGTTCGAGCGGGCGCTGGCCGCGGCGGTGACCGCGGCGGTGCTGCTGCACGAGGCGCCGTTCCCGGCCAGGGCGGGCCGCGACTTCGGCGGCCTGCTCATGGCCATGCTCGCCAAGGACCCGGCGGCCCGTCCCACGGCGGCCCAGGTCCGCCAGGTGCTGAGCGCCCTGGCCGGGCCCGCCCCCGCGCCCAGGCGCCGCCGGTGGCAGGTGCCGGTGGCGCTGGCCGCCGCCGTGGTGCTGGGCGCGGGCGGCTGGTACGCCGCGGGCGCGCTGGGCGGCGGGCCCGAGACGGGCAGGTTCGCCGCGGCGCCCGATCCCTGCACGCTGCTCACCGACGCGCAGGCCGCCGAGATCATGAAGGCCAAGCCGGCGCGCGAGCGCACCAGGCCGGGCGAGTGCCAGTGGATCCTGCGCGACGGCGGGGAGGACGGCCGCCGCCGCATCGTCGTCCGCGCCTGGGCGGAGCGCCCCAACGGCGATCTCGGCGGCCCCCAGGTGGCGCAGCGGCGTTTCGCCAGCGAGAAGAGCAGCCGCGCCGCTGCGGAGGGCACCGTGATGCGCGAGATCCGCGGCTCGGTCACCGACGTCCCCCGGATCGGGGAGTCGGCGATCATCCAGAACAGCTTCAAGGCCTACATCAACAGCGACGCGACGGGCTCGTCCGACAGCACGGTGCTCCTGCGTACGAGCAACGTGCTCGGCGAGGTGGTCTGGCACCGCGAGAACGTGCCGGCCCGCTCCCCGGCCGACAAGGAGCCGGCCCTCGCCGTCGCCCGCCTGGTCTCGGCGGCCCTCTCGAAGTGAGCCCGTCGAAGCGGGTGCCGTCGAAGCGGGCCCCGCTGAAGTGGGCACCGTCGACCTGGGTCGCTGTCAGAATGGGGACGAGTGCTGCAAGTACTTTGCAAGGGGGGTGACTAGCATGTTTCCCCGCAAGTCAGGGCAACCCCAGGAGTCCCAGTGAACCCCGGTAACGAGTGGGAGCCGTCCACCACCCCTTACCAGGTGCCGGGCAGGCGCTTCGAGCCGCCCACCCAGCCGCCGACGTTGCCTCCGATGCCGCCGCCACCGTCGCCCCGGAGGCCCGCCTGGCTGCTGCCCACGCTGGCCGCCGCCATCGTCGTGCTGGTCGCGATGGGCGGGGTGGGCGCGTACTTCGTGGTCAGCAAGGTCTCCAACCCTTCCCAGCCGCCCGCCGCGCAGAGCGAGCGGCCGTCGCGGGCCGCCTCCTCGGCGCCCGTCAGCCTGGACGCGTGCGCCATGCTCCCCGCGGACGAGGCCGACCGGCTCGTGCCCGACGCGGCCGTCACCGGCGATTCCAGGGAGGGCGAGTACACGGTCTCCGTCAACTGCAAGTGGGAGAACCGGCGCATCTCGTTCGGCGAGTTCTGGCGCAGCAGGGAGATCGACGTCAGGATCGATCAGCACAAGGCCGACGGCGCCAAGACCGGCAGGGCCATGGCGCAGAACTCGTACGAGGTCGACTACAGCGGCGACAAGTACGCCGCGACCGCCAAGCCCTCGCTCAAGCCCGACGAGAAGGAGTACATCTCCCCGATCAAGGAGATCCAGGGCGTCGGTGAGGCCGCGCACGCCCAGTACACCTGGCGCCGCAGCGGCAAGCTGCTGTGGTACTCCTACGGCCAGGCCAACGCCCGGGTCGGCGACATGACGATCGAGATCAAGTACCAGGCGGGCCAGCAGCGCAAGGACGCGGAGATCCTGTCCAACAAGACCGCGCAGTCGATCACCGAGGACAACGCGATCCGCGAGGTGACCCGCCTGGCCGGGTTCTTCGCCAAGGGCATGGCAGCCTGGCAGGCGCAGCACCCCAACGTGCTGGCCCAGCCGTCGCAGTCCGACGAGCCCCAGAGCGCGACGTCGTCGCCGAGCGCGAGCGCGACGCCCTCGCCGACCGTCCTGGCGGCCTTCCCCGCCGAGTGCGGGGCGATCACCGAGGTGGCCTCGCGGCTCGTGCCCGAGCCCACCACCAGGGCGCGCGGCACCGAGGCGGGCTCCGACGCGCAGACCGAGTGCCGCTGGCTCAACCTGGAGGTGCCGGACGCGGGCGGGGGGATCAAGAAGATCCGCAGCGCGCTGATCACCGTGCACCGGTTCACCAACCGGGCGGGCGCCGCCGACGAGTCCGCGGCCAAGAGCTACTACGCCAGCGAGCGTGGGGGCGACAAGAACTTCGAGAAGTCCTCCATCGGCGGGATCTCCTGGGGCAAGGTCACCGATCTCAAGGGGATGGGCGACCAGGCGTACCAGCAGTTCATCCGGAACCGGCACAGCGAGGTCTCCGCGTCCACCGGCACGGTGCTGGTGCGCAAGGGCTCGGCGGTCGTCAGGATCGACTTCTCCGGCCACCAGCGGCCCGAGAAGGAGCCGACCAACTCGCCCAAGGTCGAGTTCATGCCGGAGAAGGAAGCGATGGACGGGGTGGCCACCCTGGCCGAGGCGTTCATGGCCCAGCTGGCCAAGCAGCCCGCCGGCAGCTAGACGGCCCGCCGGACAGGGCGGCTCCTGCCCGCCCTGTCCGAGTCATGCCCAGTCATGCCCAGTCATGCCAGTCATGCACCGGCCTGCGCCGCTGGCCCTCGGCGGCGGGTCGCGCGCGGGATCATCCTCCCGGCGGATCATCCGGTCAATGGTTAATGGGGCTGCAACTCACTTGCAAGCGCGACAAATACTGTTATGTCTTGCAGGACCTGAGCCGCGCGATCACGTTTGTCCAGTACAGGGGCATGGGCAAGCCGAGGGGGATCACGCGGCTCATTTCTTTTCCCGGACCAGGAACGGCTCCAGCAGGCCGGGAACCGCCCGCGCCGCCAGCTCCAGGCCGTCGCCGCGGTCCACGTCCACCACGTCGTAGTGGCCCTTGCCCGCGGCGGTGGCGGCGGAGACGGTCAGCAGGCCGTTGCGGCGCTGGAAGTACGACTCGGTGATCGTCCAGCCGGAGACGCCCCGGCGGTCGAGCGCGATCGTGCTGCGCACCACCGCGCCCTGCCTGGTGACGAGGTGGCGGCGGCCGAGCGCGTGGCCCAGGTTCCCGGCGCTCACCACGGCCGCCCACATCCCGAACGGCAGCGCCACCACGGGGATCGCCCAGACGGCGGTCCGCGACCACTCCCACGGCAGCAGCCACGACGCCAGCCCGGCGCAGGCGGCCAGCACGGCCACCGTCACCAGCGCCCGCACGATCCGCTTCCGCCTGGCCGCCACCGGATGGGGGACGAGCCCGCCCATCCCCAGCTCGGCCGCGCCCATCCCCGGCCCGGCCGCGCCCGCCCCCGGCCCGGCCGCGCCCATCCCCGGCCCGGCCGCACCCGCCCCCAGCCCGGCCGTGCTCACCCCAGGCCCGGCCGTGCCCGGTTCAGGTCGGGCGGGGGCGGTGATCTTGGCGGCGAGGTCCCAGGCCAGGGCGCGGGGGAGGGGCGGGGTGAGGGCGGCGGCGTCCTCGGTCTCGTGCTCGTCCGCCTTCCCGAGCCCCGTCGCGATGGTCTTGACGCGGGCCCCGCCGCCCAGCCTCAGCAGCAGCGGCTCGCTGATCTCCACCCCGCGCAGCCTGCGCTCCTCCAGGGTCAGGGACCGGGTGGTCAGCAGGCCGCGGTGGAGGCGGAGGCGGCCTGGTTCGCGTTCGAGCCGGTAGCGTCCCCACGACTCGGCGAACAGCAGGGCGGCGCCCAGGACGCCGACGGCGAGGTTCACGGCGAGGATCAGCGGGACCGCCACCAGCGGCCGCGCCGTCACCCAGTCCCAGAGGCCGGTGGCCGCCTCCTTGGCGAACCTCTTGGCCCCGAACCAGTCCAGCGCCTTGTAGAGCGCCCCGAGCACCACCGCGGCCCCCGTGATGGACCACACCGACAACGGCGCGTACCTGATCCACGACCAGCTCAGCTCCACCAGCGGCCCGTCGCCGGGCGTGGGCCGCCCGTCCTGGCGCAGCAGGGTGCGGCGCAGCGACTCGGCCTCGTGCCTGGTCAGCGGGTCGAGCACGAGCTCGGTCCCCTCGGCCGCGTGCTCGCCCGTGCCGACCTTGACCACGGTCAGGCCGAACACCCGGGACACGGGATCGGCCCGAAGGTTCACGCTGCGGACCCGGTCGAGCGGGATCGAGCGGTGCTGGCGGACGGTGATGCCCGAGCGCAGTTCGAGGCGTTCCGGAGTGAGCCGCCAGCGCGTCGTCCTGAGCCTGGCCACGTCGTACGCCAGCACGGCGGCGACGACCAGCGTCGCGGCCGCCGCGCAGACCGCCACGACCACGCCGATCGGCCAGCCGTCGCCCGTCGCGAAACGCGCGAGCCCGAACACCACGCCGGCGGCGATCGGCAGCGACTTGACCGCGGAGGCCCACAGGCTCCGCCCGGCCAGCCGCCGCCAGGCGTCCCCGGAGTCCGCCCCGCCCACGCGATGGCGTCCCCCGGCGTCATGCGGGAGCGGGGCCTCCAGCCCGCCGCTCCGCGCGGGAAGGCCGTTCACGTCGCGTCCCCCGGGGTGGCCTGGGTGATGGCGGTGAGGCGTTCGGCCAGCTCGGCCGCCACCTCGTGGTCCAGCGCCTCGATCTTGATCGCCCCCGCGGAGGAGGCCGTGGTCACCGTGACGTCCGACAGCCCGAACAGTCGCTGCACCGGCCCCCGCGCGGTGTCGACCCGCTGGATCCGCGACATCGGCGCCACCCGCCAGGTGTGGGTCAGCCACCCCTTGCGGGTGTAGACCGCCTGGTCGGTGACCTCCCAGCGCTCCACCCGGTACGTGGCCCGCGGCCCCACGACGGCCAGCGCCACGCAGCCCGCCGCGAAGAGCCCCACGCACGCCCCCAGCCAGACCGGGCGCGAGCTGAAGATCCAGTACGCCGCCACCGCGGCCGCGGCGACCGGCACCAGGAGGATCAGGCCCTGCACAGTCCACCAGGCGACCGCCCGCGGATCGGCCTGGTTGCGCGGCGGCCGCAGCCCGGCCGGCGTGCCCGCGTTCACCTGCTGCTCTCCGCGCTCTTGCCCGAGTCGGCCACGGCCAGCAGCACGAACCCGAGCACGCCGATCACGATCGCCGCGAACACCTCGTACCCCTCCAGGAACGGCAGCAGGTTGACCACGAGCAGGTCGTGCGCCCACCGCCACCAGCCGAGCAGGGTGTTCACCAGGCCGCCCACGCCCTGCACGAGCAGCAGCCAGCCGAGCAGCGTCAGCACCATTCTCATGGTCCCAAGCGTCGTCCACGGGTCTTGCGGCTCGCGTCGGCCGTAGGTCTCGCCCGGCCGCTACTTTGGTCGCTGTCGCCGCGCCCTCGGCAGGGCCTAACCTCGATGAGCGTGACGGGACTGCGGGGGTACGGCGCTCACGCCCACGAATACCGGTGGCTGCTGCCCTCGGTGCTGCTCGGCGACGGCGGCGAGGGCGGCCGGGTGCGCCGCTCGACCCGCGACTGGATCTCCGACATCGCCATGTTCCTGCTCGCGTCCGGCATCACGGTCCTGACCCTGCCCGACCTCAAGGACGAGCCGGAGCTGCTGCGGGTGCTGGAGCAGGTGGTGGGCGCGCTGTCGTGCGTGGCGGTGTGGCTGCGGCGGCGCTGGCCGGTGGGGTTCGCGCTGGTGACGACCCTGTTCTCGTCCTATCTGGAGATGTCCGGCGGGGCCTCGGTCGTCGGGCTGTTCACCGTGGCGGTGCACCGGCCGTTCAAGGTCTCCGGCCCGGTCATGCTGTTCGCCCTCGTCACGCTCGTGCCCTACATCCTGCTGCGCTCCGACACCGGTCTGGAGCGGAGCGAGACGGCGGCGTTCGCCCTGGCGCTCCTGCTGACCGTGTTCGCGTGGGGCGTCGTGGTCAGGGCCCGGCGCCAGCTCGTCTGGTCGCTCAGGCAGCGGGCCGACGGCGCCGCCGAGGAGGCCAAGCGGCTCGAACGCGAGCGCATCGCCCGGGAGATGCACGACGTGCTCGCCCACCGCATCTCCATGCTCAGCCTGCACGCCGGCGCGCTGGAGTTCCGGCCCGACGCGCCCGCCGAGGAGATCGCCAGGGCGGCCGGGGCGATCAGGACCAACGCCCACCTGGCGCTGCAGGATCTGCGCGAGGTCATCGGCGTGCTGCGCCACGCGCGGCCGGGCGGCGACGACGACCCGGTGCCCGACCGGCCGCAGCCCACGCTCGCCGACCTGCCCACGCTGGTCGAGGAGTGCCGCCACGCGGGCATGGACGTACGGCTCGACCTGCGGGCCGGCGGCGAGGCGCCGGAAGGGCTCGGCCGCAACGTCTACCGCATCGTCCAGGAGGCGCTCACCAACGCGCGCAAGCACGCCGGCGGGGTGCCCGTGGCGGTCGCCGTCTCGGGCGGGCAGGGCGAGGGGCTGTCCGCGGAGGTGCGCAATCCTGTCGGCGCACGCCACACCCCGTGCATCCCGGGCGCCGGGGCCGGGCTCATCGGGCTGACCGAACGCGCCGAGCTGGCGGGCGGGCGGCTGGAGCACGGCGCGACGCCGGGCGGCGAGTTCGTGGTGCGCGCGTGGCTACCCTGGCCGGTGGAGACGACTCGGGAGGACGCATGATCAGGCTGCTGATCGTCGACGACGACGCGATGGTGCGGGCGGGGCTGTCGATGATCCTGGGCGGTGCCGGCGACATCGAGATCGTGGCCGAGGCCGGCGACGGGTCCGAGGTGCCCCCGCTGGTGGCCGAGCACCGGCCCGACGTGGTGCTGATGGACATCCGCATGCCCGGCGTCGACGGGCTCACCGCCACCGAGGCGCTGCGCCGCACGTCCGCGCCGCCCGAGGTGGTGGTGCTGACCACGTTCCACGCCGACGCGCAGGTGCTGCGGGCGCTGCGGGCGGGGGCGGCGGGGTTCCTGCTGAAGGACATCGCGCCCGGCGATCTGGTGCAGGCCATCAGGAAGGTGGCCGCGGGCGAGCCGATCCTGTCGCCCGCGGTGACGCGGCAGCTCATCACGCACGTGTCCGACGGCGCGGCGGGCGACCGTACCGCGCGGGCGAAGAAGCTGCTCGACCGGCTCAGCGAGCGGGAGCGGGAGGTGGCGCTGGCCGTGGGGCAGGGCAGGTCGAACGCCGAGATCGGGCGGGAGCTCTACATGAGCGTGCCCACGGTCAAGGCGCACGTCTCGCGCATCCTGTCCAAGCTCGACCTCAACAACCGGGTCCAGATCGCGCTGCTGGTCTACGACGCCGGACCGTAGTCAGCGGGTCAGGAGCTCCTCGATCGTGGCCCGGTGCAGCACCAGGTCGTCGGGGTCGTCCGGCCGGGGCTGCTCGCCGAAGTGGATCCGGCGCTGCCACACCCGGGCCATCACGATGCCGTGCCGGAGCGCGGCGTACATCTCGTAGAAGTCCATGTCACGAGGCTCGTAACCGGTGAGTTCCCGATATTTCTGGCAAACGTCCTCGGGGCGCATGAAGCCGGGCATGCCGGGGAGGCCCGCGCCGACCGTGAGGTCCTGGAAGAAGCGGTGGATGAAGATCATCCAGGACAGGTCCAGCTCGGGCGGCCCCACCGCGGCCATCTCCCAGTCGAGCACCGCGACCGGGGCGAAGTCCTTGAACATCATGTTCCCGATCCTGGCGTCGCCCCAGCACAGCACGTCGGGTCCGGGCTCCTCCGGCCAGTGCGACTCCAGCCACAGGAAGGCCCGTTCGAGCACCGGGATCGGCCGCTCGCCGTGCGCCCACTCGTAGTAGCCGCGCTGCGCCTCGACGTGCGCGCCCAGCCCGGCGGCCCCGAACGGGGCCAGCTCCGCCGGCGTGAACTCCGCCCGGTGCAGGGCCGCCAGGACCGCCACGCCGGCGTCCTGCACCCTGCGCTGGTCCGCGGGCGCCGCGTCGAACAGCCAGCTCCCGAACGTGTACGGCATCACGTCCGGCGGCACGTCGCCGTCCGCACGCTCCATGACCAGGAACGGCGTGCCCAGGTGATCCGGGTCCGGCTCGAACCAGAGGGCCCTGGGCGCTGGGATCCCAGCTTTTTCCCTGGCCAGACGCATGATCTCGAACTGCGCCCGCAGGTCGTAGGAGGGGAATACCGGAACCGCCTCAGCCGCAGGTGCGAGCCTGGCTACGCAGCGCGTCGCCCCCTCACTCCAGGTGGCGGTGAAAAACAGGGTTTCGCTCGACATTCCGTTCTCGGAGGGCCTGGACACTTCGGACACCGAAGCGCTCCCGCCCACCCTGCCGCGCAGCCAGCCGGTCAGGTTGTCACGCAGCTCGACCAGGTCGCGGGTGGAGGTGCGCATCTCTTCTGTCATGGTCGGCCTCCTGGGTGAACGCCTGTCCCGGCTCAGTCGTACATCCCCAACCAAGCGCTTGTCTAGCCAGAGGCGGCCGTTACGGTCAGGTACGCGGCAGCCGTACCCTTGTCTGAAAGGGCATGTCACGAAGGGACAAGTGGGATGAGTTCAGCGGGTGAAGGCCTGTCTCGCCCGCTTCCCGAGCAGGTGCGGCTCAACGTCGTCGATCTGGCGTCTCAGGTCCTCGGGACGATGCCCGCTGCCTCCATCCCGCCGCCCCTTCGGGGGATCGCCAAGTTCGACCCCCGCAAACGCGCCAAACTCGGCAGCGCGCCCATCGCGGCGCAGCTCGAGAACGACAAGAAGTTCCGCGAGCTGGTGGCCGAATCGGTGGCGGCCGGCTGGCCCGAATTGGTGGCGTCCCTGGCCGAGGGAAATGTCCCCCCCGCCGCCGACCCCGTGCTCGTGGCCGCGGCGGCCTATCTGACCCGGCCGCCCGGCTGGGCGGAGATGATCGAGGTCGCCCGTACGGACCTGGAGCAGTCGGCGGTGGCCGCCGAGGGCTCGGAGCGCGAGGAGGCGGTCGCGCGGCTGCGCGAGCAGCTCGCCGCGCAGAAGACCGCCGCCAAGGAAGAGGCCGACCGGCTGCGCGAGCAGATCAGGGCGGCCCGCGCCGAGAACTCCGACCTGCGGCGCAAGCTCCACGACGCCCGCGAGCGGGCCAAGGGCGCGGTGCAGCGGGCCGAGGAGATGGAGCACGCGGCGGACGAGGCCAAGTCGGCCGCCTCGGCCGCGGGCACCGCGGGCGAGTCCGAGCTGCGGCGGCTGCGCGAGCGGCTGGCCGACGTGGAGAAACAGCTGGAGGCCTCGCGCCGGGCCGCGCGCGAGGGCAGGAGCATCGAGGACGCCCGCATCAGGGTGCTGCTCGACGCGCTGCAGGACGCCTCGGCCGGGCTGCGCAGGGAGCTCGCGCTGCCCACGACGATCAGCCGGCCCGCCGATTCGGTCGCCGCGGTCACCGGTGAGCGGCCCGGCGTGCGGGGGGTTCCCGCGCGGGCGCTGGCCGACGACGACCCGCAGCTCCTCGACCAGCTCCTGGCCCTGCCCCAGGTCCACCTGATCATCGACGGCTACAACGTGACCAAGACCGGCTACGGCACGCTCACCCTCGCCGACCAGCGCAACCGGCTCATGACCGGGCTCGGCGGGCTGGTGGCGCAGACCAGGGTCGAGGTGACGGTCGTGTTCGACGGGGCCGAGCTCAACTCCCCGGTGCAGGTGGTGGCGCCGCGCGGGGTGCGGGTGCTGTTCAGCCAGCCGGGGGAGATCGCCGACGACCTGATCCGCCAGCTCGTACGCGCCGAGCCGCCAGGCCGGGCCATGGCCGTGGTGTCGTCGGACCGCGAGGTGGCCGAGTCCGTCAGGCGGATGGGAGCCAGACCCGTTCCGTCTGGTTTGCTGCTGCGCAGGCTGGGCCGGGCCTAGATTACGGGGACCCCTTATTGGGACCCTTACGGGCGGATTTGTCGCATCACGATTGAGCGGATTAGGGGATGCCTCCCTTGCCACTTCTGTACTATTTCGCCCCAGATATCATCCCTGGGAGGCGACGCCGTGAGGTTTGGCAGGGTGCCGGTGGCCGCGGGTCTCGCGTTCGGGCTGGTGCTTTCCCCTGCGGGAGCCGCCGTCGCTGATCCCAGGCCCACCCTCGGACAGGCCAAGGCCAAGCTCGAGAAGCTCAACGACAAGGCCGACAAGGTCGTCGACCGCTTCAACACGGCCACCGAGCGGCTCAAGGCCGCCAAGGGCACGTACACGAAGCTGAACGAGCGTTACAAGACCAAGCTGGCTACGGTCTCGGACCTGCGTTCCCAGGTGATCGGCATGGCCGTCGACAGCTACAAGCTCGGCACCGACGTGACCTCCCTGCCCGGCCTCGTGAGCGCGGACCGCCCCGACGACTTCCTGATGGGCCTGGCGCTGGCCGGGCAGCTGACGCGGGAGCGGGCGGAGAAGCTGGCCATGTTCGACCGCGAGAACCGCGGGCTGAAGGCCGAGCGCGACAAGGCGGAGGAGGCGCTGGCGGCGGCCGACAGGGAGCGGGACGGGGTCGAGAAGGAGCGTTCGGAGATCATGAAGCTGATCGCCGAGCAGAAGAAGCTCCTGAAGAAGCTGGGCGCCTACAACCCCGGCAACCCCAACAGCGTCGGCATCCAGTACACCGGCCCCGCGTCGGGCAACGCCGCCGCCGTCCTGCGCTTCGCCTACGCCCAGGTGGGCAAGCCGTACGTGTTCGGCGGGACGGGGCCGGGCGGCTGGGACTGCTCGGGCCTGACCCAGGCGTCGTGGCGGGCCGCGGGCGTGTCGCTGCCGCGTACGACCTGGCAGCAGTGGGCCTGGGGCGCCGCTCGCAAGGTCTCACTGAACGCCCTGCAGCCGGGGGACCTCATCTTCAGCTCGAGCTTGGGTCACGTCAGTATCTACGCCGGTGACGGGAAAATCGTTCACGCGCCGCAGACGGGCGACGTGGTCAAGGTCGTCGCACTCTCGTCGTACGGCGGCCGCCTGGTGGGCGCCATCCGCCCGTAGGTCCGCTCGTTTGGGTCACCGCCGGCCCAGTTTCCGGGCTTCTACGACGCTGGATCGTTGACGTCGTCGGGCCCCGGCGGGCGCGCGGGAACGCTCCAGGCGGGCGCCGCGCCACACGAAAGCCGTTAAAAGTGTGACAAACGCGACAATCGTGGCCTGACAAACGGGCGCGAAAACAAATGTGAGCAGTGTCACATTTGGATAACGGAACCTGGTGTTCCAGCAGGGATTTTCATCCTTACTGACTCCACTATCTGATCTTTACAGCCGGTGTCCCGCTTTGCCGATCCTTGACCCTTCGGCGTAGCTTCTGGCGACGTCGCGGTGAACAAGCCATGTCCTCCGCGAACCCGCATCGGTCCCTCCCGATGTGAGACAGATAAAGATCCGCTGGTCAACCGCTCAAACGTCCCCATGTCGACACATCGATCGGGCGGTTGGCCGCCGAGTCCGTGCAGCCAGGAGGCACGGAGCCGGGGACCCAGCGATCCCAGTTCCCCAGGGATCAGGGGGTGAATCGGCGCGCAGATCGCGCCGTAGGGCGACTTCCAGGCCCGAATCCGTCAGCTAACCCGGTAGGCATTCGTGGAAGAGTCAAGGAGAAATCCTGTCTACCTCCCTGCATAACCCCCGTCTGTCCAGAATTGCCCTGAGTGGCGTAGCGCTCACGATGACCGTGACGGCCGGAGGTGCGATCCTCCATGCCCCAACGGCTCAGGCGGCCACGACCGAGTCGGCTTCGACGGCCAAGGCGGTCACGACCGCCCGTACCTCGAAGACGGTCTCGGCCTCGGCGCTGAGGGCGGCCAAGGTCGCCCGTCAGAAGGCGAAGGCCCGCAAGGCCGTCGCCGTGGCCAAGGACCAGGTCGGTGACCCGTATCGCTACGGAGCCACGGGTCCCGGTTCGTTCGACTGCTCCGGCCTCGTCCAGTACGCCTGGAAGAAGGCCGGGGTGAAGCTCCCGCGCGTGGCGAGCAGCCAGTTCGCGCGCACCAGGAACAAGGTCTCGTGGCGGAACCTTCAGCCCGGTGACCTGATGTTCTTCAGGGGGCTCGGCCACGTGGGCATGTACGTCGGCAAGGGCAAGATGGTCCACTCGCCCAGGACAGGCGAACGGGTACGCATCGACAAGCTGGGTGGATGGCGAAGGGCGTCGTTCGTCGGCGCTGTCCGTCCCGGCATGTGAAGAAGCCCCGCCCGGATCCTCGTATTCGGGCGGGGCTCTCCCGTTTCCCGAGGCTCTCCCGTTCTCCTGGGGCTTTCCCGCCGTCCGGGGCCGAGCCCCTTCCACCCGGCACGGCGTCACACGCGGGCCCTTCAGCGCGAGGCCCGTCGCCCCGGGTACGCCCCCACCGCCCCCCTCAACACGGCCACGCGCCCCCACCGCTGGCGGATCACGGCCCCAGCGCCCACGCGCCTCACGGCCTGCGCCACGCTCGCTCCTGGCCCACGCCCGACGCCTCGCGCCCTGCGGCCCACGCCCCGCGCCAGACGGCCCAGGCTCGGCGCTCCGTGCGTCACGGCCTTGGCTCGGCGCTCCTCGGTTCGCGCGCTGCGGCCCGCGCCCGTGCATTGCGGCGCCCACGCCCGACGTTCTGCCCGGTTTGCGGGCAACCCGTCGGCGGCGGACCGTGTGCCGCTGGGCAGTCGTGCCGGAGGTGGCCGGTGCGGGGTGGCCGGTCGCACGGGCGTTGGGCGACTACGATCGGGCATCGTGTCAGGGCAGGTGAGTCGGCGGAGCGCGATCGTATCCATCCTGCTCGTCGCCCTCGCCCCCGCCAGTGCCCCCACCCCCGATTCCCCCATCCTTCCCCCCGGAGCGCGTGGCCTGTGGGGGGACGGGGAGGTCGTGGTGCGCGGGGCGCGGTCCGTCGTGGTCGGGCAGCGCGCCCCGCGTGGCGAGCTCGAAGAGATCGCGCGCCGGGCTGATCGGGCGGGGCGGCGGGTGTCGGCCGTGCTCGGCGGGCCACTACGACCGCTCGTCGTCGTTCCGGCGTCCGCCTCCGAGGCGGCCAGGCTGGCAGGGGTGGGGCGGGTCGACGGGCTGGCGGCGGTGGCCGATCGCGGGCGCGTGATCATCGTCCCCGAGTACTTCGCCGAGCTGAACTCCACCGGCAAGGACGTCGTGCTCGCTCACGAGCTCACCCACGTCGTGGCCGGCACCGATCACCTGCCCCCGTGGCTCTATGAGGGGTTCGCCGACTACGTCGGTTACCGCGACTCCGGATTGCCCGTGAGGACCGCGGCCGCCGAGCTCGCCGCCGAGGTGCGGGCCGGGAGGCTGCCGGGGGAATTGCCCGGACCTGCGGCTTTCGCGGCTGACGGGCGGGACCCCGTCCGACTTGCGCGGGCGTACCAGGAGGCTTGGCTGGCGTGTCGCTTCCTCGCTGACCGGTTCGGTGAGGGGACGCTTGTGAGGCTCTACCGGGACGCCCGCGTGGATGGCGTAGATCGAGCACTCGCCGCGCTCGGGCTCTCCGCGGCCACGCTGACGGAACGGTGGCGCGACTACGTGCGGGACCAGCTCGCGTGAGGGGGAGGCAGATGAGCGAACGGAGAGACGTGGACGACGCGTCGCAAGGGGCGTCGAAGGAGGGTGAGGAGGCCGAGGGCGCGGTGGCGGCCCCGGGGGCCGATCCGCCGGGCATGGGTACGGTGAAGCCGGAGGGCGGCTTCGTCTCAGCCGAGGAGGAGGCGGGCCCCGCGAAGCAGGAGGCCCCCGCGAAGCAGGAGGCGGCCGGCTCGCACTGGGCGCCTCCGTGGGCTCAGGAGCCCGCGCCGGTCCAGGAGACCGCCTCCGTGGGCGGGGCGGGCGGTGGCGCCACTCCTCGGAGCGGGGAGGTACCTGGCCAGGCCGGGGGTGTCTCCGCGAAAGGGGCGCAGAGTCAGGCCGGGGGCGTCTCCGCGAAGGAGGCGCGCAGCCAGGCTGGAGGCGCCTCCGCGAAGGAGCCGCTTGGCCAGGCTGAGGGCGCGTCCGCGAAGGAGCCGAGTGGCCAGGCTGAAGCCGCTTCCGTGAAAGCGGAGGGCGCCGGTCTGGGGGCGGCGGAGGATTCGGGCGGCTCCGGGAAAGGGCAGGGCGTCGGCCCGGTGGCCGGTGGGGGCAGGGTGTCCGTGAAGGGGGAAAGGCGGGCGCCCGGTGAGGAGGTGCCCGTGAAGGGGGAGAGGCGGGGGCCCGGTGAGGAGGTGCCCGTGAGCGGGGGAGGGCCGCAGGAGCCCGGCGACGAGCGCCGGTTGCGGCGGCAGGCGGCGCTGGCGGCCGTGCTGCTCGGCCTGGTGACAGCGGTCGTGGCCGTCTTCAGCACCCCCTGGCACCTGCTGACCTCGGGACCGCCCGACCCGGCCCGCGACTTCACCGCCGCGCAGATCGCCAAATCCCAGGCGTTCGACGCGGCCGTCACCCTGCCCAGCTACGCCTCGCTGGCCCTCACGCTCATCATCGCCGGGCTGTTCGTCGCCACCCCGCTCGGCGCGAAGCTGGTGGGATGGCTCAGAGGCCCCTGGTGGCTGCGGGTGGTGCTGGGCGTCCTGGTCATCACGCTCTTCTCCCAGCTGATCAAGCTGCCCATCTCCATCTGGGCCGAGACGCTGCTGCGTGACTACGGCCTGTCCATCCAGTCCTGGGGATCGTGGTCCGACGACCGGCTCAAGAACATAGGCATCGACGCGTTCATGCTCTGCCTGATGCTGCTGGTGCTCGTGGCGCTGGCCCGCAAGTTCAGGCGCTGGTGGATCCCGGCCGCCGTGGGGGCGTTCGCGCTGACGCTGATCGCGTCGTTCGTCTATCCGGTGGTGTTCGAGCCGCTGTTCAACGACTTCACGACCATGCGGCAGGGCGAGCTCCGCACCGACCTGCTGGCCATGGCCCAGCGCGACGGCGTGCCGGTCGAGGACGTGCTGGTCGCCGACGCCTCGCGCAGGACGACGGCGCTCAACGCGTACGTGTCGGGGTTCGGCGCCACGCGCCGGATCGTCGTCTACGACACGCTGCTCAAGGCCCCGAAGTCCGAGGTCGAGCTGGTCGTGGCGCACGAGCTGGGCCACGCCAAGGCCGACGACGTGCTCTACGGCACGTTCATCGGCGCCCTGGGCGCGGCGCTGGGCGCGATCCTGCTGTTCCTGGTGTTCGACCTGCTACGCCGCCGCACCGGCGTCAGAAGCCTCGCCGACCCGCGCGCGATCGGCGCGGTCCTGGGCCTGATGACCTTCGGCTCGCTGATCATGAGCCCCGCCGAGAACCTGATCAGCCGCCAGATCGAGGCCAGGGCCGACCTGCACGCGCTGGACCTCACGCACGACCCGGCCACGTTCATCGCGATGCAGAAACGCCTGGCAGTCACCAATATTTCAGACTTGTCGCCGGATGCGGTGGAATATGTGCTCTATGCCTCCCATCCATCCAGCCCCGAGCGAATCGCGATGGCCCGCGCATGGGCCAAGCTGAACGGTGTCCCCGTGCGGTGACTCGCGCGGTGACCCGCGCGGTGACCCGCGCGGTGACTCGTGCGGTGACTCGCGCGACGCCCGGCGTGCCCAAGGTGCTCGTCGTCACGAACGACTTCCCGCCCAGGCCGGGCGGCATCCAGTCGTTCGTGCACGGTCTCGCGCTGCGCACGCCGGGCGTGGTTGTCTACGCGCCCGCCTGGCCGGGCTGCGAGGAGTTCGACGAGCGCCAGCCGTTCCTGATCGTGCGGCATCCGACGCGGCTCATGCTGCCGACGCCGGCCGTCGCCCGCAGGGCCGCGCGGCTGGTGGCCGAGCACGGCGTGGAGACCGTGGTGTTCGGGGCGGCGGCGCCGCTCGGGCTGCTGGCGCCCCGCCTGCGCCGGGCGGGCGCGCGGCGCGTGGTGATGCTCACCCACGGCCACGAGGCGTCGTGGGCGAGCGCGCCGGGCTTCCGCGCCGTGCTGCGCAGGATCGGCGGGCACGCCGACGTGGTGACGTACCTGGGCGAGTACACGCGGGGCCGCCTGGTCGCCGCCGTCCCGCCGGGCAAGCTCGTACGGCTGGCGCCCGGCGTGGACGTCGGCCAGTTCCGGCCCGACGTGCCCAAGGCCGAGCTGGGCCTGGACGGCAGGCCGGTGGTCGTGTGCGTGTCGCGGCTGGTGCCGAGGAAGGGCCAGGACCAGCTCATCAGGGCCTGGCCCCAGGTGCTGCGCTCGGTGCCGGAGGCGGTGCTGCTGCTGGTGGGCGGCGGGCCCCACCGCAGGACGCTGGAACGCCTGGCGACGGGGCGGGAGTCGATCAGGTTCACCGGCACGGTCCCGGCCGCGAGCCTGCCCGGCTATTACGCCGCCGCCGACGTGTTCGCGATGCCGTGCCGTACCCGGTGGAGGGGGGTGGACGTGGAGGGGCTCGGGATCGTGTTCCTGGAGGCGTCCGCCACGGGGCTGCCGGTGGTGGCGGGGTCGTCCGGCGGCGCGCCCGACGCCGTGCGGCCCGGCGAGACGGGGCTGGTCGTGGACGGCGAGGACGCGGGCGAGGTGGCCCAGGCGATCGTCGAGCTGCTGACCGACCCGGCGAAGGCCCGCAAGATGGGCGCGGGCGGGCGTGACTGGATCGCCCGCGAATGGGCGTGGGACCAGGTGGCCGCCCGCTTCCGCACCCTCCTCTAGCTAGCCTTTGGTGGCCCCCAGCGTCAGACCGGCGACGAACTGCTTGTGCAGGAGCTGGAAGACGATCAGCGTGGGCAGCGCCACCAGCATCGACCCGGCGGCCAGCAGGTTGTAGTCGGTGAAGAACTGGCCGCGCAGGTTGTTCAGCGCGGAGGTGACCGGCAGCTTGTCGCCCGACGACATGAGCACCAGCGCCCACAGGAAGTCGTTGTACATCCAGGTGAACTGCAGCGTGGACAGCGCCGCCAGCACCGGACGGCACAGCGGCAGCGTCAGCCGCCAGTACCGCTTCCACACCGAGGCCCCGTCCACCAGCGCCGCCTCGGTGATCTCCTCGGGGATCGTGCGCATGAAGTTCGCCATGACGAACACGCAGAAGCCGAACTGGAACGCCACGTGGATGAGGATCAGCCCCAGGTAGGAGTCGTAGAGCGACTGCGAGTCCGACAGCCACTCGGGCAGCGGGACGAGGGTGTAGAGGGTGTAGAGCGGGGTGATGAGGACCTGCGGCGGCAGCAGGTTCCCGGCGGTGAACACGATCAGCAGCGCCTTGCGCCCGGGGATGCGCAGCCGCGCGATGGCGAAGGCCGTGAACGACGCCATGAACAACGTGATCAGCACGCCGGGCACGACGATGATCAACGTGTTGAGGTAGTAGTGGGGCAGCTCGGCCTGCGACCACGCCTGCCCGTAGTAGCCGAGCGTGAGGTGCTCGGGCAGCGAGAAGTAGCCCAGCCGGGCGGTCTCCTCGTACGGGCGCAGCGACGCGTAGACGGCCAGGACGAGCGGCAGCAGCCACCCGAGGGCCACCAGCGTCAGGAAGGCGTGGAGCAGGATCCGCAGCGGCCGCACCGGACGCCGGGACGGCGCCCGCTGCTCCCGGGCCGGGGGAGCGGTGGCCGGGGCCGTGAGCGTCATCGTTCCTCCCGGAACATCTGCGACAGGTACGTGACGATGAACCCCAGCGAGATCACCAGCAGGATCACCGCGATCGCCGAGCCGAACCCGATCCTGCTGGCCTCGCCCACGATGTTCTCGGTGACCAGCACGGACAGCAGCTCCAGCCCGTTCCTGCCCTTGTTGATGGCGTAGACGATGTCGAAGGCCCGCAGCGCCTCGATCACCGTGATGACCAGCACGATCACGTTGACCGGCCGCAGCGTCGGGAACACCACGCGGAAGAACGCCTGCCGCTCGTCGGCCCCGTCGATGGCCGCCGCCTCCTTCAGCGCCGGATCGACGGCCTTCAGCCCGGCCAGATAGATGATCATGACGTAGCCGACGTGCCGCCACCCGGCCGCGACCATGACGACCCAGATGTTGATCGAGCTGTCGCCCAGCCAGTCCACGGTCAGCCCGGTCACCGCGTTCAGCACGCCGTAGTCGGAGGAGTAGACGAGCTGCGCGATGAAGCCCACGACGGCCAGCGACAGCACGACCGGCGTGTAGAGCGCGCTCTGGTAGACGCGCGACAGCCGCAGCCGCCGGTCCAGCAGCACCGCGCAGAACAGCCCGAACGGCGTCGCGACCAGCCCGAGGAAGCCCAGCCACAGCAGGTTGTTGCGGACGGCCGACCAGAACGGCGGATATTCGGCCGCCAGGTCGTGGTAGTTCTGCGCGCCCACCCACTCGATCGGCCCGATGCCGTTCCAGTCGGTGGCGGACAGCCCGACGGAGGCCAGCGTGGGCCCCCAGATGAGGCCCACGTTGACGACGATGGCCACCCCCAGCCCGATGACCAGGATGGTCACGTCGCGGGCGGAGTAGCGACGGGTTTTGACTGCCATCAGCGGAAGATGTTGGCCTTCTGCTTCTCGATGCTCGTCAGCAAGGAGTCGATCTCGCCGGGCTTGCTCACGAACGACTGCAGCGACGGGATCATCACGGTGGAGGCGAAGTCCGGCCGCGTGTCGCGGTCGAGGAACTGCGCGATGTGGGTGGCCTTCGACACCAGTTCGGCACCGCGCTTCTGCAGGGCGCTGTAGCCCGAGGTGTCGGCCTTGGAGTTGGCGGCCAGCGTGCCGGGGTCCAGCCCGGTGGCGATGTTCTGAGAGGCGGCCTGGGCGAAGTGCTTGATCAGCGCCTTGGCGCCGTCCACGTTCTTGGCCTTGGCGGAGACCATGTAGCCGTCGATGGGCGCGTCGATCGAGTCGGTCCCGTACGCCGGGTTGATCTCGGGGAAGGTGAAGAAGTCGAGGTCCGCGCGGTCGGCCTCGGGGAACTGCTGGGCGACGAACATCCCCAGGAGGTACATCCCGGTCTTCTTCTGCGCCAGCGACTGCCCGGCCTCCTGCCAGGTGCGGCCGAGCGCGGCCGGCTGGTGGTACTCCATCAGCCCCCGCCAGGTGTCGAAGACCTGCTTGACCTTCGGGTCGGTCCACGACTCCTTGCCCGCCATGAGCGAGACGTGGAAGTCGTAGCCGTTGACCCGCATGTTGAGGATGTCGAACGTGCCCATCGCCGGCCAGCCGTCCTTGTCGGCGAACGCGATCGGGATGAGCCCGTCGGCCTTCATCTTCTTGGCCAGCGCGGTGAACTCGTCCAGCGTGGCCGGCGGCTGGTACCCCTTCTCCTGCCAGACGCTCTTGCGGTAGAAGACCGCCCAGGGGTAGTACGTGGCCGGCACGAAGTACTGCTTGCCGTCGGTCCCGGTCGACTGGTCCTTGAACGCCTGCGTGTAGTCGCCGCCGATCTCCCGCCACACGTCCGAGATGTCGGTCGCCAGCCCCTGCTCGGCGAAGAACTGCATGCGGTAGCCCGCGAACCAGGTGAACACGTCGTCGGGAGTGCCGCGCAGGTAGCGGTTGATGTTCTCCTGGAACGTGTTGTGGTCCACCGTGTTGACCTTGACCGTGGCCTGCGTGAAGGCCTTGATCTGGGTCTCCAGGGACTTCTTCGGGATCTCGTCGGAGGCGTTGGAGCCGATGGTGACCGTCCCCAGCCCGCTCGCGGACGTGCCGCCGGCGGGGGCCGGGGTGTCGCCGGAGCCGGAGCCGCATCCGACGAGGGCGGCGGGCACGCCGAGCGCGGCGGCTCCGAGCAGAAGATGGCGGCGGGAGATCGGCAGACGTTGGTCCATGATGGGTTCCTCCTAGCCGGACCCTTCAAATTCCCCCGACTTCACTCACTTTCATTCAGGGAAAACCCAACATTTCCAACTGTCAACGCACATTTCTATGACCTTGCCCAGCGGCCACGCCGTGTCATGATGCGATCGAACGGTGGATACACACTCGGCCATCTGCGTGTCGGAACGTGTTGAGATCTGGTGATGCGATGCTCGCCCAGCAGCGTCAGCAGGCGATTCTGGAGCTCGTCAGGCAGTACGGCGGCGTCCGCGTGACCGAGCTGGTGCGCGCGTTCGGCGTCTCCGACATCACCATCCGCCGCGACCTGGAGCTGCTGGCCGAGCGCGGCCTGCTGGCCAAGGTGCACGGCGGCGCCACCAGCGTCGGCTCCACGGACGAGCCGGGCTTCGCGGTCAAGTCGGTGCGCCAGGAGGGGGAGAAGCAGGCCATCGCCCGCCGCGCAGCCGCCTTCGTACGGCCCGGCACCACCGTGGCGCTCTCGGCGGGCACCACCACCTGGACCCTCGCCCACCGCCTGGCCGCCGTCCCGGCCCTGACCGTCGTGACGAACTCGGTGCGCGTCGCCGAGGTCTTCCGCCACTCCGGCAGGGGCGACCAGACGGTCGTGCTCACCGGCGGCGTGCGCACCCCGTCGGACGCCCTGGTCGGCCCGGTGGCGGTGGCCGCGATCCGCCGGCTCAACGTGGACCTGCTGTTCCTCGGCGTGCACGGCATGACCGTCAGGGCCGGCTTCACCACCCCGAACATGATGGAGGCGGAGACCGACCGCGCCCTGGTGGAGGCGGCGAGCCGGCTCGTCGTGCCCGCCGACCACACCAAGTGGGGCACGGTCGGCATCAGCACCATCGCGGAACTACGCGAGGCGGACGTGCTCGTCAGCGACTCCGGCCTGCCGCAGCCGGCCAGGGAGGCGCTGGCCGGGCACGTGGGCGAGCTCGTCATCGCCGAGGGACGCGGCCCTTGCGGCGGGACCTGAGCCGGGGCCTGAACCGGGTCCGGGCACTCAGTGCTTGCCGTCGTAGAGCTCGTCGATCTCCTTGGCGAAGTCGCGCATGACGAGGTTGCGCTTGACCTTGAGCGTGGGCGTCAGGTGCCCGCTCTCCTCGGTGATGTCCCGCTCCAGGATCAGGAACTTCTTGACCTGCTCGGCCTTCGACACCAGCAGGTTCGCCCGGTCCACCGCCTCCTGGACCTGGGCCAGCACCGCCGGGTCGGTCCGCAGCTCGGCCGGGGAGGCCCCGGCGGGCAGCGCCTCCGGGTCGAGGGTGATCAGGGCGGAGACGAAGGGACGGCCGTCGCCGACGATCATGGCCTGGGAGATCAGCGGGTGGGCGCGCAGGGCGTCCTCCAGCGGCCCGGGGGCGACGTTCTTGCCCGCCGCCGTCACCAGGATCTCCTTCTTGCGCCCCGTGAGCCGCAGGTAGCCGTCGGCGTCCAGCTCGCCGATGTCGCCGGTGTGGAACCAGCCCTCGGCGTCGATGACCTCGGCGGTGGCCTCGTCGTTCTTCCAGTAGCCGGGGAAGACGTTGCGGCCCTTGGCCAGGACCTCGCCGTCGTCGGCGATGCGCAGGCTCACGCCGGGCAGGGGCTTGCCGACGGTGCCGATCTTGTTGGCGAACGGCATGTTGACCGTGCACGGCCCGGTGGTCTCCGTCAGGCCGTACCCCTCGAAGACCTCGATGCCGACGCCCTTGAAGAAGTGGCCGAGCCGCTCGCCCAGAGCGCCGCCGCCGGAGACCGCGGCCGAGAGGCGGCCGCCGGTGGCCGCGCGGAGCTTGGTGTAGACCAGCCGGTCGAACAGCGCGTGCTTGAGCCGGAGCCCGAGCGGCGCGCCGGCGGCGGAGGCGCGGCTGGAGGCCATCGCCACGTCCACGGCGCGGGCGAAGATCTTGCCCTTGCCGCCCGAGATGGCCTTCTGCTCGGCGCCGTTGTAGACCTTCTCGAACACGCGGGGCACGCCCAGCAGGAACGTGGGCTTGAAGTCCTGCAGGTCGGGGGCGACGTTCTTCATGTTGGGGGTGTGCGCGATGACCGCGCCCGCCTCGATCAGCACCACCTGGATGATCCGGGCGAGGATGTGCGCCAGCGGCAGGAACAGCAGGGCCGCCGGGTCCTTGGTGCGGAACAGCGGCTCCAGCGGCCCGCGCAGCACGTTGAGGGCGGTGAAGATCAGGTTGTCGTGGGTGATGCGGCAGCCCTTGGGCCGTCCGGTGGTGCCCGAGGTGTAGACGACCGTGGCCAGGTCGGCGCCGCCCACCTGGCCGCGCCGCTCGTGCACGTCGGCGTCGGAGACGTCGCCCGGGTCCGGGGCGCCGTCGACCCGCCAGACCGGCTTCAGCTCGGGCGCGGCCTCGTTGACGGTCCGCTCGTGCTCGTCCAGCTCGACGAACACCGCCTTCGCCTCGCTGTCGGTGAGGATCCACCTGACCTGCTCGACCGAGGACGTCTCGTAGATCGGCACGGTGACCGCCCCGACCGTCCAGATGGCGTAGTCGACCAGCGTCCACTCGTAGCGGGTGCGCGACATCAGCGCGACGCGGTCGCCGCGCGAGATCCCCGCCGCGATCAGTCCCTTGGCCACCTCGACCACCTGGTCGCGGAACTCGGACGCGGTGACCACGGGCCACCCGCCGTCGGTCTTGCGACGCATGATCACGGTCCCCGGCTCACGCTCGGCCCGTTCGAACACGGTGTCGGGCAGGCTGGCGGAGGCAGGCACATCGACCAGGACGGGAACGCTGTACTCGCGCAACGGATCAAACTCCTCTTCGGGGACCGCCTGGACGTTACCGCGTAAAGTTACGAGCGGGTAGGGTCTTAGCGCTCACGCTAGCAGCCGTACTCGTAAGATTTGCCCCATGAGGGTCCACGTCGTCAGTGATGTCCATGGCCGGGCCGACGCGCTGGCCAGGGCGGGAGACGGGGCGGACGCGCTGGTCTGCCTGGGCGACCTGATCCTCTTCGTCGACTACGACGACCACGCGCAGGGCATCTTCGCCGACCTGTTCGGCGCCGAGCGGGCCGCCGAGTTCATCGCGCTGCGCACGGCCAAGCGGTTCGACGAGGCCAGGGCCATGTCCGCGGGCCTGTGGGCGACGCTCGACGGCGACCCGCGCGACCACATCGAACGCCTCGTGCGCTCCCAGTACGAGACCCTCTTCGCCGCCATGCCCACCCCGGCCTACCTCACCTACGGCAACGTCGACCTGCCGCGCCTGTGGGCCGACTACCTCAGGCCCGGCCTCCAGGTGCTCGACGGGCAGGTGGCGGAGATCGGCGGCCTGCGGTTCGGGTTCGTGGGCGGCGGGCTCAGGACCCAGTACCGCACTCCGTACGAGATCAGCGACGAGGAGTTCGCGGCCAAGGTCGAGGCGGTCGGCGAGGTGGACGTGCTGTGCTGCCACATCCCGCCGGCCGTGCCCGAGCTCCTCTATGACGTGGTCGCCAGGCGGTTCGAGCGCGGCAGCGAGGCCACCCTGGCGGCCATCGAGCGCACCCAGCCGCGCTACGCGCTCTTCGGCCACGTGCACAACCCGCTCTACGCGCGCACCCGCATCGGGCGCACCGAATGCGTCAACGTCGGCCACTTCCGGGGAAAGGGCGTGCCTTTCGTCCTCGAATGGTGACCCGGCCTGCGGTGGGCCGCGCCGGGCGATCCACCGCAACGAGGTGGTTCTGCATTACGGTGGTCGCATGGCTGATCGCACCACTTCGAGCACCACCATCAGCGCAGGCCGGCCCGAGGTCATGGCGGTCATCGCCGACTTCCCCTCGTATCCCGACTGGGCCGGGCAGGTCAAGAGCGCCGAGGTCCTCACCACCGACGGGCAGGGCATGCCGGAGACGGTGCGCTTCGTCCTCGACGCCGGGATGATCAGTGACACCTACACCCTCGGCTACACCTGGCAGGACGACCACGTGAGCTGGCAGGTGGTGGAGCCGGGGAAGATGGTCTCCGACCTCCGCGGGAGTTACCGGCTCGCCGACACGGGCAGGGGCACCGACGTGACGTACGAGCTCACGGTCGACCTGAGCGTGCCCATGATCGGCATGATCAGGCGCAAGGCGGAGAAGGTGATCGTGGACACCGCGCTCAAGGGCCTCAAGAAGCGCGTCGAAGGCAACTGAGTTGAGCCCGAGGGTCCTGCTCTTCACAGGGAAGGGCGGCGTCGGCAAGACGACGGCCGCCGCCGCCACCGCCACGCTCGCCGCCAGTCGCGGCCTCAAGACGCTGATCGTCTCGACCGACACCGCCCACTCGCTGGCCGACGCGCTCGACGTCGAGCCCGGCGAGGTCGCGCCCGGTCTGCATCTCCACCAGGTCGACACGCAGAAGTCGCTGGAGCGCCACTGGGGCGAGCTGCAGCAGTACGCCCGGGGGGTGCTCAGCGAGCTGGGCCTCGACGAGATCACCTCCGAGGAGATCACCGTGCTGCCCGGCGCCGAGGAGGTCATCGCCCTGCTGGAGCTGCGCGAGCACGCCCGCGAGGGCCGCTGGGACGTGATCGTCGTCGACTGCGCGCCCACCGCCGAGACGCTGCGGCTGCTGGCCCTGCCCGAGGCGCTCGACTGGCACGTCGGCAAGCTCATGCCGGTCGGCCGCAGGCTCGTGCGGCTCGTCTCGCCGTTCGTGCGCAGCGTCGCCCACGTCAGCGCGCCCGGCGACGACGTCATGAGTGCGGGCGAGCGCCTGCACCGCGGCCTCATGGAGGTGCGCGAGCTGCTCACCGGCGACCACGCCTCCGTGCGGCTCGTGCTCACGCCCGAGTCCGTGGTGCTCGCCGAGGCCAGGCGCACCCTCACCTCGCTCAACCTGTACGGCTACCGCGTCGACGCCGTCATCGCCAACCGCGTCTTCCCCTCCGGCGGCGCCGACGAGTGGCGCGCCCAGTGGGCGGCGGCGCAGTCCAGGTTGCTGGCCGAGGCGGAGCAGTCGTTCGCGCCGCTGCCCATCCACGTCATCCCCTACCTGCCCGCCGAGCCCGTCGGCAAGGACGCGCTGGCCGAGGTGGGCGAGGCGATGTACGGCGAGTCCGACCCGTTCGCCGCCCACACCGTCGAGCCGCCGCTGCGGATGAACGCCGACGAGCTGGTCCTCGCCCTGCCCGGCGCCGACCGCGGCGACGTCGACCTGGCCCGCAAGGGCGACGAGCTGATCATCACGGCCGGGCCGTACCGGCGGATCCTGGCGCTGCCCGCGGCCCTGGCGCGCAGGAAGATCACCGGGGCCGCGCTCCGCGACGGCGTGCTGCGGGTAGGTTTCAGCCCGGGGAGCGAATCCGCGTCCTGAGGAGTTGAGGAGGATGAGCGACCCATACGCAGGGAGGGCGAGATGACCGAAAGCAACACCGGCAACGACAGAGACCCCATCGGGACCGTGGCCGACGAGGCGCGCAAGCTGTTCGAGTCGATCCAGGGCCGGGCCACCCGCCAGGTCGGCAAGAGCGTGCTCAACTCGTTCACCGGCGGCGGTGGCCGCAGGGAGCGCGACGTGTGGGAAGAGGCGGTGTCCGAGCCCCACGACGAGTACATCTGCCGGGCCTGCCCGTGGTGCCGGGCCATCGCGGCGCAGCGCGAGTCGGGCGCCGACGTCACGGGGCACCTGATGGCCGCGGGCGGCGAGCTGTTCGCCGCGTTCCGCGGCGCGCTCGACACCCTGAGCAGGCCCGCCCCCCGCGGGTCGCGCGAGGACTCGTCGGAGCGCCGTGGCAACCAGCAGGACCGCGGCGGCAATGTGGAACACATAGATCTGGGATAGGGAGAAAAGGGGCCAATGCTCACGATCGGTGTCGATATCGGCGGGACCAAGGTGGCCGCCGGTGTGGTCGACGACAAAGGCGTGATCGTCGAACACACACTCAGGCCCACCGCCGCCGACCGCCCCGACGTGGTGGCCGAGACGGTGGCCGACGTCGTCCGCGAGCTGAGCGCGGGCAGGCAGATCGAGGCCGTCGGGGTCGGCGCGGCGGGGTTCGTCGACGAGACCCGTTCGATGGTGCGCTTCGCCCCGAACCTGGCCTGGCGCGAGGAGCCGCTGCAGAAGAAGATCAGCGGCCTCGTCGGCCTGCCGGTGGTGGTCGAGAACGACGCCAACGCCATGGCGTGGGGCGAGAGCAGGTTCGGCGCCGGGCGGGGCCAGTCCTTCGTGGTCTGCATCACGCTCGGCACCGGCATCGGCGGCGGCCTGGTCGTCGACGGCTCCCTCTACCGCGGCCGCTGGGGCATGGGCGCCGAGTTCGGCCACATGCAGGTGCTGCCCGGCGGGCGCCAGTGCGGCTGCGGCAACATCGGCTGCTGGGAGCAGTACGCCAGCGGCCAGGCCCTCGTCAAGGACGCCAGGGAGATCGCCGAGGCCCACCCGGAGCAGGCGAAGATCCTCCTCGGCCTGGCCGGCGGCAAGATCGAGGGCGAGGAGATCACCGACGCGGCCCGGCAGGGCGACCAGGCCTCGCTGGCCGCGTTCGCCAGCCTGGCCGACTGGCTGGGCCAGGGCATGGCCGACCTGGCCTCCGTGCTCGACCCCGGCTGCTTCATCGTGGGCGGCGGCGTCTCCCGGGCGGCGGACCTGTTCATCGACCGGGCCCGCCAGGTCTTCGCCGAGAAGCTCACCGGTCGCGGCCACCGGCCGCTCGCCGAGATCAGGCTGGCCGAGCTGGGCGCCTCCGCAGGGGTGGTGGGCGCCGCCGACCTGGCCAGGCTGCGCTGACGGTCAGGATCGGCACGTACAACGTACGCGGGATGCGTGACAGCGTGCCCGCGTTGGCCAGGGTCGTGGCCGCCATGCGCGCCGACGTGCTGTGCGTGCAGGAGGCGCCCAGGCTCGTCCGGTGGCGGGCCAGGCGCGGGGCCCTGGCCGCCGCGGGCGGCCTGCGCGTGGCCACCCCCGGCCGGATCGGCGGCGTGGCCGTGCTCACCGGCCCGCGCGCCGCCGTGCTGCACACCGAGAGCCACGGGCTGCGGGCCTTCCTCGGCCTGGAACGGCGCGCGCTCGCGCTCGCCGTCGTGGAGGTCGACGGGGCCCGCCTGGCCGTCGGCTCGCTCCATCTCGACCTCAACGGCCCGGCCAGGGTGCACCACGCCGCCGAGGCCGTGGCGCTGATGGAGCGCGCGGCCACCCGGTTCGGGGCGACGATCGTGCTCGGCGGCGACATCAACGAGCAGGCGCACCAGCCGGCCTGGCGCTACCTCGCCGGACGCCTGGCCGACTGCCACGCCGTGGCGCCCAAGGGCGACGGCCTGACGTTCACCGCCGCCCGGCCGTCCGTACGCATCGACGGCGTGTTCGCCGCCCGCGACGCGCGTGTCGTGTCGTGCGGGGGAGTGGACGCCCCGATCGCCGATCTCGCCGGGGCCAGTGACCATTTGCCTGTTGTCGCAGAGTTGCGAGTTGGGCACTAACGGGCAAGACCGGCCCCCCAGCCCGTAGCATTTGCTCATGACCCGTCGCTATCAGCGGCGTGCGCTCTCCTTCATCTTGGCGACGTCCGTGGCCTTGACGCAGGTCACGCCCGCCGCGCATGCCGAACCCCGCCGCCCCTCCACCATGGAGGCGTGGCAGCAGTCGACAAGCGTGCGCCTGCAGGCCGACGGTTCACTGTCCGACGTGCTGGCCGTCTCCTCCAACGACGTGTGGGCGGTCGGCCAGCAGGAGATCTGGGACGTCTGGAAGAACCGGGGCACCATCCGCCACTGGAACGGCAGCGGCTGGTCCGAGATCTCCATCCGCGACGCCACGGCGGCGGGAAGCCTGCGCGCGCTGGCCGTGGCCGGGCCGTCCGACGTGTGGGCGGTGGGCGACGGGCACGACGGGCTGCCCTACCTGGCCCACGGCGACGTCGGCGGCTTCGACCGGGTCAGGCCGCAAGGGCTGCGGGCGGGAGACTGGCTCGGCGGCGTCGACGCCAAGGCGGGGCGGGTCGTGGCGGTCGGCAGCCGCGACAAGCAGGGCCTCATCCTCACCGGCCAGGGCAACTCCTGGAGTGTCCAGCAGACCAAGGAGAAGGGCGCGCTCTACGCCGTGGCCGGCGGGTTCGCCGTCGGCGACACCGGCTCCGCGCCGCTGATCGTGCACAACTCGGGCGGCTCGTGGAAGTCCATGCCGGTGCCCTCGATCCCCGGCGGCTACCTGCGCGACCTGCAGGTCGACAACGCCAAGCGGGCGGTGGCCGTCGGCGGCGTCTACCACGGGCCCGGTGACGTCTCGCCGCTCGTGCTCACCTGGAACGGCAAGCGCTGGAGCGAGCAGTCGGTGCCGGTCGCCGACGCCCGGCTGTACGGCGTCACCGGCGACGGCAAGGGCCGCTACTGGATCACCGGCTACGACCCGGCGCGGGCCGCCGAGCCGTTCATGCTGCGCTGCGAGAAGGGCGAGTGCGCGACCATCCGCGGCGGGGCCAAGCAGGGCAGGAGCAGCGTACGCCTCCAGGCCGTGGCCTACCTGCCCGGCAAGGGCATGGTGTGGGCGGTCGGGCACGCGGTGGACACCCGCGACCGCTACACCGACGTGGTCGAGTCGTTCGCGCCCAAGACCACCACCGCGAAGTCCTAGCGGCGGCCCCCTAGAGCCAACGCCGTTCAGTTAGGGCTGGGGTAGCGCGTCAAGGGCTGGCCGGGATCATGTTGATGCTGATGGTGGCTTTGTAGGTGGTCCGGTCGATGG
>NZ_JBEXCR010000055.1:0-88965 GCF_040605375.1 Nonomuraea sp. NPDC005650 | reverse complement strand
CCGCTGGCGGCGCTGGACGCGCACACCCGGCTGGAGATCCGTTCCCAGCTGCGCCGCCACCTGGCCGGCTTCGCCGGCGCGACCGTGCTGGTCACTCACGACCCGCTGGACGCGATGGTGCTGGCCGACCGGCTGATCGTCATCGAGAACGGCGCCGTCGTCCAGCAGGGCACCCCTGCCGAGGTCGCCCGGCGTCCGCGTACCGACTATGTCGCCCGCCTCGTCGGGCTCAACCTCTACCGAGGTGTGGCCGACGGGGCTCGGATGAAGGTGGGTGAACTGTTGATCAGCACCTCGGACCGACTTGAGGGGCCCGCGTTCCTGGCGTTCTCGCCGTCGGCGGTGGCGTTGTACCGCTCGCGGCCGGACGGCAGCCCGCGTAACGTCTGGCAGGCCCGCATCGACGGCGTCGAACGGCACGGCGACAACGTCCGGGTGCACCTCGACGGGCCGATCACGGCCTTCGCCGACATCACCCCGGCCGCCCTGGCCGAGCTCGACCTGACCCCCGGCCAGGCCATCTGGGCCTCGGTCAAGGCCACCGAAACCCACATCTACCCGGCATGAACGCCGAACGGCCCGGTGACGGCCACGACTGCAACGCCATCTGCCTGGGCGGGCCCTGCCACGGCCTGCTCACCCACATCGACCAGGAGATCGGCATCCTGGTCATCCCGGTGCCGCGGAGCTTGTCCGGAGAGCCCGAGGAGTGCGCCCGCTACCGCATCACCCGCGAACGGATCCGCTACTGGGGCCAGGCCGAGCCGTACATCGCCCTGCACTGGGCCGACCCGCCCTGCTCCCGCGTCTAGCCTCGTAACCGAGCTTTTCGCGCGGGCTCAGCCGAGGTCGAGGAGTTGTTCGTAGAAGCCGCCGTAGCCGCCGGCGGCGTCGATCAGGTGAACCTCCAGAATCCAGTGGCAGACGCGGCCCGCACGGTCGGTGCGCCGCATCGGCGTGGTGTTCCCGGGGGCGATGTAGGACTCGATCTTGGCGGCGTCGATCTCCTCGTGGGGGAATTCGCCGACGAGATGGCCGGCGTGCGTGCCGCCGAGCGTCCAGCCGGCCTCTCGCGCGAGCCTGCCGACCTCGGCATGGAGCTGGGCTCCGGTGATGCCGGGGTGGTCGGCGAAGTAACGGCGCCCGGCCTCGAAGATGACGGGCAGGTCTGCGGCCAGGCGGTGTTTGACGGGCTCGTCGCCCAGGACGTAGGTACGGCCGAGATCGGCTTCGAACTCCTGGAAGATCGGGCCGAAGTCGGCGAAGACGATGTCGCCGTCCTCGACGGTCCGGTCCGGCGGGTTCTCGCGGTAGGGGAAGAGGGTGTTCGGGCCGGACCTGATGATGCGCTTGTGCCAGTGGCGCGTGGTTCCGAACAGCTCGTCGGCCAGATCGCGGATCCTGTCGCTGATCGCCCGTTCGGTCTCGCCCGCGACGATGAGGTCTCGCTTGACGATCTCGTCGAACAGCGCGATCGCCTGGTCCTGGGCGTCGAGCAGGCGCTGGGCGCGGAAGTCCTCGGCGGTCGCGACGTCCACGTAGACCCAGGCCTTCTCGCCGGATCGCAGATCCGCCCGCACTCTCAGATAGTCGTCGACCTCGTAGGCGTCGGCCGCCGCGAGATCCTCCGGGGTGAGGGTGAACACCATGCCGTCGATCGCGTCGTGCGGGTCGTCGGAGCGTACGGCCATGGGGTGTTCGTCGCTTCCGCTGTCGGCGATCACCGCGGGATCGGTGATGGTCACCGTCTCCAGGCGGAAGCCCAGCAGCGCGTCCGGGCGCCCGTCAAGCTCGCGCCCGAACCGGGCCACCTGCACCTGCGGCAGCCGCAAGGTCCCGTAGGAGAACAGCAGCTGATTGGACAAGTGAGCTCCCTGAGGGCCTGCCGCATCTTCAAGATGTGATTTCGCAATTGCCAGGATATATGGGCATCTGTCTTGTGATCCGCCGTACGAACGCTGTGGGCCCCGGCACGCGGTGCCGGGCGGTAGACGTTCAAGCGCGCAGCAGGACGAGCGGCACCGGCCGGCCGGGTTCGGCGCCGTGCGGGACCGCGGCCAGGGCGTCCCCGATGGCCGCGCCGTTGAGGAACGCAGGACGGTCTCCGCCGAGAGCCCGCACGCCGGGGCCGTCCCAGACGACCGGGACGATGCGGGTGTGGCCGGCGGGCGCCTGGACCTGAGTGATCAGCGGGGCCTGCGGCAGGCCGCCGAGCGCTCGGCCGGACAGCCCGGCGAGGAGCGGGCCGAGCAGCGTGTGCGCGGCGATCAGCGCGGCGAACGGGTTGCCGGGAAGGCCGACGACGTACGGGCCGCCGCGCGGCCGGGCGAGGAGCTGGGGGTGGCCGGGCCGGCACGCGACCGCGTCGACGATCCAGAGGGCGTCACGTTCGGCGAGCAGTCGGCGGAGGCCGTCGGTGACGCCGACCGACGTCGACCCGGTGACCACGATGACATCGGCGTCGGCGGACGCCTCCACCGCCTCGCTCAGCGCGGTATCGGGCCGGTCGGGCACGTGGACGAGGCCGTCGAGGCAGCCGCCGAGCTCCGCGATCAGCGACGGCAGCAGCGGGCCGAGGGCGTCGCGGACCCGGCCCGGCCCGGGTTGCCCATGATGGACCAGCTCATCCCCGGTGACGATCGCCCGTACGGCCGGCTTGCGACGGACCGGCAGCTCGTCATACCCGCAGGAGGCGGCCAGGCCGAGGAGCGCGGGGCCCACAGGGGTGCCCGCGGGCACCAGCCGCGCACCGGCGCGGGCGTCCTCTCCCGCGTGCCGGATGTGCTTTCCGCTCGGCAACTCGGGACCGGCCACATCACCGTCGCCGGGAACGGCCGACTCGATCGGAAGCACCGCCCACGCCCCCGGAGGAACGACGGCCCCGGTCGAGATCTCCACGGCGCGACCGGCCTCCAGCCGTTCACCCGTCCATGGCCGTCCGGGGCGGGCGCTGCCGACGATCAGCCACGGACCGGCGCCCGCCACGGCGAACCCGTCCATCGCGGCCGTGTCGAAGGCCGGCAGCGGCGTCGCCGCGACGAGATCCTCGGCGAGCACCAGGCCCGCCGCCTGGCCGAGTGCCACGCGCACGGGCGAGGTCGGCTCGGCCGCCGCGTGCGCGTACTCCCTCGCCGCCGCCCAGGCGACGTCACGACGTGTTCGCCGATCGGCTGTAATGATCATGTGTCACGGTCCCATCTGCAGGGTTCGGCTGTGGTTCGTGGAACTCACACCTTGTACCCGCGGTCACGTGGAACGCGATGCCCTTGCGAATCGTGTTGAGGGTGTTAAATTACGATAATTGTATGCTGTATGCAAAATGGAGGCGTAGTGCTCACCAAGCAGGAAGCGGCTGAAGCGGTCCGGCACGCCAAGGTCGTCACGGGGGTGACGTGGGCCCAGCTCGCCGAGGCGGTCGGCAAACCCCTGGCGTGGACGACGGCCGCGCTGCTCGGCCAGCACCCGATGAGCAAGGACGAAGCCGCCACGGCGGCAGCCCTCCTGGAGCTCGGCGAAGACGTCGCGCTGGCCCTCCAGTTGCAGCCCACCCGCGGGGCGCTCGACGCCGCCGTCCCGGTCGATCCGACGATCTACCGCCTCTACGAGGTCATCCAGGTGTACGGGCCCACCATCAAGGAGCTGATCCACGAGCAGTGCGGGGACGGCATCATGAGCGCCATCAACTTCCGCCTGGACGTGCGGCGGGTGCCGGACCCGGCCGGCGACCGCGTCGTCATCACCATGGACGGGAAGTACCTGCCCTACCAGTGGTGACGGACCAGAAGCCGATCATCCCGCGCCGCTGAGCGCGTGAGCGGTGACCGAAGCGGCCACCTCCATCAGGCGTGGTGCGAGGGCCGCCGCCTGCGCCCGGATCTCCGGCACGGCCGTGGTCTCGTACAGGGTGCCGCGCAGCAGGGGGCCCAGCGCGAAGAGCCGTTCATCCGGCCGTCCGGTCGCGTCCAGCACCGCGCCGTCCGCGCCGGCGTCGAGGCCGAGGCGCAGCGGGTCAAGCCGTGCGGTCCCGGCGGCGACGAGGCCCGCGAGGAAGGGGTCGGTGGTGACGTCGGCGGCGGGGCCCGTGGCGTTGACCAGCCAGCCGACATCGAGATCGGTCGCGACGCCGTCGAGGTCGGCGCGGACGCGCAGGCCGCCGGCCGAGGGCGCGGCCTCGATCAGGCTGCCGCGCAGCAGCCGTAGCCGGCCGGAGGCCCGCAGCTCGGCGATGGCCGCCGCGGAGGCGGGCGGGATGCGGTGGCGGTGGATCTCCCAGTAGCGCGCCACCCGCCGCAGGAACAGCCGTCGCTCCTCCAGGCTGAGCTGCTGCCACAGCGCCTGCGCGTGCGGTCGCAGCCCTTCCATGACGCCGTGCCAGTCGCCGTCGCTGTCCCGTACGGCGTGCCGCGTGGCGCGCAGCAGCCCGGCGACCCGCAACGGCCCGTCGGGAATCGTCACGGGGAGAGGCGCGGCCGGGCTGGACAGGTGCGGGCGCGGCAGGAGGGCATGCCGTGACAGCGCGTACACCACCGTGCCCGGATGCGTCCGGGTCACGGTGAGGGCCACGTCCACCATGGTCAGCCCGGTGCCGAGCACCAGCACGGGCGTGCCGTCGTCGATCCCGGCCAGCGCGCCGCCGGCCCACGGGTCGGCGAGGTGCCGGGGATGGGCGGCCACGCCGGGCACGGGTGCGGGGCTCCGGTTGCCGAGGGCCAGGACGACCGCGTCGGATTCGACGCGCCGGCCGTCGGCCAGTCGTACGGTGTGCTCGCCCTCCAGCGCGACGGCCGTGGCGGTGACCCGGTGGAGCGGGCGGGTGGGCGGATCTTCGGCGTCGGCCAGCACTTCGCGCAGGTAGCGACCGTAAACGGCCCGGGGCAGGTAGCCGGCGTCGTCCACGTCCAGGCCCGCGGCGCGTGCCCAGTCGAGCAGGTGCTCCGGCTCGTCCTCGAGAGCGCTCATCCTCTCGACCGGGGTGTTGAGCAGGTGGTGCGGGTCGGTGGTGGCGTACGCCTGGCCGAGCGCGTGCCGGCCCTGCCGGTCGAGCAGCGTGACGGCCACCGCCGTCCCGGACCTGCGGGCGAGCCGCAGCAGGTGGATCGCGGCCAGTGCGCCGCTCGCGCCGCCACCGACGATGGTGACTGAGGGTCTCCGCATAAACCCACTATACCTGCAGGATATGAGGGGGATCGGTGAAGCGGCTTCGCTCAGTCGTGCCGGGGGATGCCCGACACCTCGTGGCCGGCGTGGAACAGGGCCTCCTTGATGAGCGAGCGGACGTGGGCGTCGCGTGCCCGGTACAGCACGCGACGCCCGTCCCTGCGTGTCTCCACCAGCCCGCCGTAGCGGAGTTTCGCCAGGTGCTGGGAGACCGAGGGGCGCGCGACCGCGATGGCCTCGGTGAGGCTGGTCACGTCGTACTCGCCGGACGAGAGCAGCCACATCAGCCGCAGCCGGGTGCCGTCGCTGAGCAGGCGGAATGCGTCGACAGCCGCTCTGACCTGCCTGTCAGTGGGTTGCTCCTGCGCAGAGTTGGCACCTGATTCGTTGTCGCGTGCGTACATGACTACATATACTGCCGCCGCGAGTTATTTCAGGCAAGGAAGGTGGACATGTCGGATCAGCACGGACACGGACACGGGCAGGGCCACGGACATGGGCACGGACACGACCGTGGGATCAAGCGGGCCCTGGGCTCTCTCAAGCACGTGATCACCCCGCACAGCCACGACAGCGCGGACAAGACCGACGCGGCCCTGGAGTCCAGCAGTCGCGGCATGCGGGTGCTGGCCATCTCGTTCGCCGCCCTCATGGTCACCGCCGTGGCCCAGGCGGTCATCGTCGCCTACTCCGGCTCGGTCGCGCTGCTCGGCGACACCTTGCACAACTTCGCCGACGCGCTCACGGCCGTCCCGCTGGCCATCGCGTTCTCGCTCGGCAGGCGTGCGGCGACCCGCCGTTTCACCTACGGGTACGGCCGGGCCGAGGACCTGGCGGGCATCGTCATCGTGCTGCTGATCGCGGCGTCGGCGGGGCTGGCGGGATACGAGGCGGTCAAGCGCCTCATCGACCCGCAGAACGTCGAGGCGCTCGCCTGGGTGGCCGGCGCCGGTTTCGTCGGGTTCCTCGGCAACGAGCTTGTGGCCCGGTACCGGATCAAGGTCGGCCGGGAGATCGGCTCGGCCGCGCTGGTGGCCGACGGGCTGCACGCGCGTACCGACGGCTTCACCTCGCTGGCCGTGCTCGTCGGCGCCGGCGGCGCCGCGCTGGGCTTCCCCATCGCCGACCCGATCGTGGGCCTGCTGATCACCGTGGCCATCTGCTTCGTGCTGCGCGACGCCGCCCGCGAGATCTACCACCGGCTGATGGACGGCGTCGACCCGGCGCTGGTCGAGCAGGCCGAGCAGATCCTGGCCGCGGTGCCCGGCGTCAGGCGGGTGGGGTCGGTACGGCTGCGCTGGATCGGGCACGCGATGCGCGCGGAGGTGGACATCCAGGTCGATCACGAGCTGTCGCTGGTCGAGGCGCACGCCGTGGCCGTGGCGGCCGAGCACCGGCTGATCCACGACCTGCCGAGGCTGAGCGCCGCCACCGTGCACGCCGACCCCGACGGCCCGCACGGGACGGATCACCACGCGCCGCTGCTGGCCCACCGCTAGCCGGAGCAGGCCGGGCCGAGCGGCTCCGGCGTGGCGTGCAGGCCGTGCCCGGGCCGCGGCTTCAGCGGCGGGTGCTCGCGTGCCCGTCCGGAGGTCACTCCGCGTCCGGCGTGCCCGTCCGGAGGTCACTCCGCGTCCGGCGGCAACGGGACGTCGTAGGCGTTGAGCACCATCGAGACGGCGGCGTACTGAGCGATCAGGAAGACGAGCTCGGCCGTGCCGAACTCGCCGAAGCAGCCGACCGCGGAGCGATAGAGCGCCCCAGGAAGCGGCGCGCCGGCGGGGTCGATGTGGCGCGACCCGGTGAGCCCGAACTGGCGCAGCAGGCCGATGACGAGCGGTCGCGCCGCCGTCGTGAGGCCGGGCGTCAAGCACGTCGCCAGGTCGACGGTGCGGCGGGTGGCGCCGACGGCGGAGGTGATGGTCGCCTCGACGACGGCCTCGCCCAGAACCGCGCTCTGATCGGCGAAAGCCGCCGTGAGGCGCAACATCGCGACCGTGATCCACGCGATGGCGCCTTCGCCGAGCGCCCAGACCTTCCCGCCGTCCGTGGGGCTGTCGCGAAGCGCTCCCACCTGGAGCGCGCCGAGGGCGGCGCCGTCCGCGTGGAGCTCGCAGTGATACGTGCCGGCCGGTTGGCCCGGGCGTCGCGGCGGCACGAAGGTCAGCACGCCCGCGTGCGTCTCCGGCCGCTCGGATCCGATGGCGATCGGTGCCGGCCAGTTCGCGACGTGCCGCCTGATCCAGCGCCGCAGCTCCTCGCCGCGCGCCGCGCCGAACTCGGCCGGTGCGCCCGAACTCGCCCCGGGGGCGTGGTTCTCGCCGTCGATCGTCGAAGTGGACGGGCACGACTCCGTCCTCCTCTCCGACGAGACGTTCGGCCCGCTCGGCGCCCTCACGACCGGTGCGGACGACGACGAGCTCGTCGCCATCGCGAACTCCTCGCGCTACGGACTGAGCAGCAGCCTGTGGAGCACCGACAGCGAGCACGCCGCATCCGTGAGCGGCAGGATCCACGCGGGAGCCGTCTTCGTCAACACGATCTCCACGACCGATCCGCGCCTTCCGACCGGCGGCGTCAAGGCCAGCGGCTACGGGCGCGAGCTCGGCAGGTGGGGCGTGTACGAACTGGCCAACCTCCAGACGCTGCGAATCCGCCGCGGAACCTGATCGAGGCGGCAGAGGAGGTCACCTCCTCTGCCGCCTCGGCGGTGCCGCCTGCGTCGCCTTCGTCGCAGGTGGCCGGCTGGCAGAAGGTCAGGAAACGGTGCCGTTCGACGGCGTCAGGACCACGTCAAGTGACACGATGTAGTCCTTCATCTGATCCAGCGATCGCATGGGCCTGTCCGAAGAAAACCGGATGCCGGAGAAGGACGCGACCATCCGTTCCAGCACGATGCGCCCCAGCACCCGCACCAGCGGCAGGCCAAGACAGATGTACATGCCGTGGCCGAAGGTCAGGTGAGGATTCGGTGAGCGCCTGATGTCGAATCGTTCCGCGTTCGGGAAGTAGTCCTCGTCGAAGTTGGCCGAGGAGTCCCAGACGACCACGTACTGACCTGCCCTGATCTCGCGCCCACCCAGCACGGTGTCGTGCCGGGCCGTGCGCCAGAGGTTGAACCACGAGAAGTCGAAGCGCAGGATCTCCTCGATGGCCCCCGGAATCAGCGAGGGGTCGCGCCGCAGCGTCAGGTAGAGCTGCGGATCCAGGCAGAAACGAGCGATGGCGTAGGCCAGCATGAGGGACATCGGGGCATTGCCTGCGGTCGCCAGATCCAGGCACATGTGGACGATTTTCTCTTCCGCCAATCGTCCGTCCTTGCTCCGCTCCGCGAGCAGGGCGCTCATCAGATCGTCGCTCGGGTTGCGCTTGCGCTCGCTGAGCTGCTCCGTGAACAGCGCGACCACGTCGGCGTGATCGGGAGAACGAACCCCGATCAGCTGGCCGAACATCTGGTCGGACCATTCCCGAAAACGGCCGGCGCCCGTGATCCGCAGCCCGAACATGTCCGCGACGACGCGTTCCATGAGCGGATAACACAGCTCCCCGAGTATCTCCATCCGGCCGGAGGTCAGGGCGTGCGCCAGCAGCGAGTCGACCATCGACGTGAATTCCGGCGCCCGGCTCTCGATGTTGCCCGGCACGAACGATCGCGCGACGAAGCCGCGCAGGAAACGATGCTCCGGGATGTCCGCCCGGCCGAAGGAGAACGGCAGGCCCATGTGGGTCTTGTTGGTCACCGAGAAGGTGTCGGGATTCTTGAGCACGTGACTGACGTCTTCGTACCGGAACACCTCCCAGAGGTTGTATTCCGGGCGGAAGCGTAATGGTTCGTCTTTCTGCATCTGCTGAAACCAGGCTATCCGCTTCTCGATCGAGTCGCTCAGCTCGGGGAAAAGCAGGTCCCTGGTCGGCTTGCTTGATGTGCTGGTCATGTCGTCACCTCTTCTCCGGCAGGTGGTGGCTACTACAGGCGCTCGACCGTGAGCCAGATGTGTTCCTTCGTGCGGAACGTGCTCTCCCACACGGCCTTGCCGACCTCGGGGAGCCTGTCAGTGTGCTCGTCGGCCACCTTGCCCAGAACGGGACTGCTGAGCGTCTCCGAGGTCGGCCCGTACTGGACGATGAGCTTGTTGCCCGTCGCCTGGCTGAACCGGAGCCTGCCGACCGGCGCGTCGCAGATGCGTTCCCGCACCGGCGTCGGCGCCACGCTCACCAGCGGCGCCCAGGCGTACATGGACTCGCCGCTGACGACCGCGTGGTCCTGCAGCACCGTGAACGGCAGCGACTTGACGAAGTCCACGCAGAGCTCCTCGTTGAGATCGCAGGCGAGCTCGGCGGTGACCTCCACTCCCAGGGGCTGCCACGTGAGCCTGATGGGAATGCGCCGGAGCGGATCGTCCTCGGCGTCGACCGGTGCGGGCGCGTACTCCGGTCGCATCGTGACGTCGCTCGTGGCGTACCGGTAATGCTCGCCGACATGCCACGGGAAGTAGTGATGCGACCAGGCCGTCAACCGGTTCGCGTATTCGGTGAACGTCGACAGCCGGTCCACGAGCTCCCGGCGGTCCTCGGCGGGCTGCCCGACCTTGACGGCGTACTCCGCCAGCGTCGGGAACCCGTTGTAGCCGAGAAAGGTGCTGTAGATGGGATCCAACGTGCGGAAGACCGTGAGCACGTTCTCGACGGGCAGGCTCTCGTCCGCCGCCATTTTCGTCAGCTGGTAGAGATTCATGGCATAGTCGCGCACGATGCTGTTCGCGAAATCCCACGCGGTGAAATACTGATCGTAGGAGCCGGGCAGATCGGGGAGCGTTCCCGTGCGCATCTTCTGGATCTCCGAGGGTTCCTCGGAGATGAACGTCGTGATGAGTTCCCTGAGCTCCGGGTATACAGACACCTATTCCCCCAATTGATGTGCGCGTTGCCGCGCCTGGTTTTCTGGAGAGTCCTTACGACGCCACCCGCAGGCGGTCGGGTGAGCATCGAGCCCACAGGGGGTGGATCTCTCCGGTGACGATCTGTGTCGCCAGGGTTCGTCCGATGAACGGGGCGAGAGTGATGCCGCTGTTGGCGAACGCCTCGTAGTAGCCGCAGACGCCGGACAAGGCGCCGACGCTCGGAAAGCCGTCCGCCGGGAACACCGCGGTGCCGACGCGGATCCGCTCGACGGCGGACGACGCCAGCGCCGGAACCGTGCGATACACGCGCTCCAGCAGGTCCTTGACGATCTCGTCGCCGGGCTCGGACCGGAGCCCGGCGGGAAGGCAGGCGTCGACCTGATCGGATCGCACCCGTACGCGGCCCGGCCCCGCCGACCTGATGTGCGCCTCCGCTCCGCGCAGGACATGCCCCACCGGATAGCCGCCGGTCGCGAGGTCGATCACGAGGCTGCTGCGCGTCGCGACCGCCCCGGGCAGGGGAGCTCCGAGCGCCGCGGCCACCGTGACGGCCTCCGGGCCGGCGGCGTTGACGACGGCGTCGACCTCGATGCGGTCCTGGTTCGCCAACCGGAGCGCCACGACCCGCTCGCCGCGGACCTCGATGTCCTCGACCGCGCTGTTCCACAACCTCAGACGGCCGGACTGTTTCGCGGCCTCGATCAACGCGGAGACCAGTTGCGGCCCGTCGATCCAGCCCTCGTCGGGGAACCGCACAATCGGCGCTTGAGCGTCGGAGAACGCGATGCCCGGCTCCCACTCCCGGTTCACCTGGTCGGCGTCACACCAGATCGCACGATAACCCCAGGCGCTGAGCCGATCGACGACCTCCACGAACGACTCGCCGGTGCGGGCGCCGCCCGCGCCGGCGGCGTCGCTCCACGCCAGACTGCCGGTGGGATGCCACCAGGGCGCGGAAGCGAACTGCCTGGCGAAACGTACGTGTTCGATCATCCCGGTGTGACTCAGTTCGAATCGCGGGTAGGTCGGCTGCTGGTAGGCGCTCAATCGCGCGAAGCTGACCGCCGTCGTCAGCCCCCCAGGTCGCCCACGCTCCACGCAATGAACCCGCACCCCGCGTTGCGCGAGTGAGAACGCCACGCAGGCTCCGATGACACCGGTCCCCACGACCCCTACGGTTTTCACTGTCTCCTCCATGTCTTGCGGCAGAGCATGAACTCGAATCCGGCGCACGGTCACAGGAGTTCGGCGAGGTCGAAGGCCAGGTCGAGAGACTGGCTGCGGTTGAGCCTCGGGTCGCACGCGGACTCGTAGCGGTGGTGCAGGTCGTCGGCCAGGATCTCGTCGCCGCCGCCGACGCACTCGGTCACGTCCTCGCCGGTGAACTCGATGTGGATGCCGCCGGGGTGGGTGCCGAGCGCGCGATGGACGTCGAAGAATCCGCGTACCTCGTCGAGGATGTCGGCGAGGCGCCGGGTCTTGTGGCCGCTCGGCGCGAGGAAGGTGTTGCCGTGCATGGGATCGCTGATCCAGGTCGGCTTCCCGCCGGTCTCCTGGGCGGCCCGGATCAGCTCGGGCAGCCGGTCGCGGATCTGCCGCGCGCCCATTCTGGTGATGAAGGTCAGCCGCCCCGGCCGCCGGTCCGGATCGAGGATCTCCACATAGGAACGGACCTCGTCCGGCGTCGTCGTCGGGCCGAGCTTGACGCCGATGGGGTTCGCGACGCTCCGGCAGAAGGCGACGTGCGCGCCGTCCAGCGCGCGCGTGCGCTCGCCGATCCAGAGCATGTGGCCGCTGGTGGCATACCTCAGCCCGCTGCCGGGGTCGATGCGGGTGAGCGCGTCCTCGTAGTCCAGCAGCAGGCCCTCGTGGCTGGCGAAGATCTCGACCGAACGCAGCTCGTCGAGCTGGACCCCGCAGGCGCCCATGAACCGCAGCGCGTGGTCGATCTCGTAGGCCAGCTCCTCGTATCGGGCGCCTGCCGGCGAGCTCGCCACGAAGTCCCTGTTCCAGCGGTGCAGCTGGTCCAGGCCCGCGTACCCGTCGCGCGCGTGGCCGGCCACGATGTCCAAGGTGAACCGCGAGGCCTCGTACATCCGCCACAGCCGGGCCGGGTCCGGCACGCGGGCCGCCGGGTCGAAGTCGAAGCCGTTCACCGCGTCGCCCAGATAGACCGGGAGCGTCACGCCGTCGCGGGTCTCGCTGGGGCTGGAGCGCGGTTTGGCGTACTGCCCCGCCATCCGGCCGATCTTCACGACCGGCCTTGCCGACGCATAGGTGAGGACGACGGCCATCTGCAGCAAGGTCTTGGTCTTGTTGCGGATCGCGTCCGGGGTCACTCCGTCGAACGTCTCCGCGCAGTCGCCGCCCTGCAACGCGAACGCCTCGCCGTCGGCCACCGCCGCCAGCCGGGAGCGCAGGCTGTCGCACGCGCTCGGCGTGACCAGACCGGGCGCGGTGGACAGCCTGGTCAGCACGTCCCCCAGGGCTGCGCGGTCCGGCCACTCCGGTTGGTGCGTCGCGGGCGCGTCACGCCATGAGACGAGTAACTCGGAATTCGTCACGCAGAGCAGATCACCACAATTTCTCGCCGGTGCGCAATGAATGTGCCGAGTGGTCCGGTCAGGCCGCCATCGAATGGTATGGCCGGATTTGATTCCCTTTGCGCTTGACAAAGAAGGGATGTGTATTATCTGGAATGGCGGAATTGCTATACGTTACCGTGATCGCGATTTCCGGGCGAACGCGCCGTTCAATGCGAAACGAGCTGTGCCGGCGGCGGGGTTACGACGCGAGCAGCCCGGTGACCTGGCGCATCGCGGCGGCGAGCACACCGACGGCCTCCGGGAGCTGCCCGCTGCGCACCGCGCCGTAGCCGACCGCCACCCCGGGCGCGAACGGCCGGCGGCCGAGCCGGAAATGCCTGCCGGGATGTACGAGAACCGACCTCGCCCGCGCGACAGCGGCCAGCCGGACGTCGTCGACTCCGTTGGGCCACTGGAGGTACGCGTGCGTGCCGGCGGGCACGCCGGTCATCCTGGCACCCGGCAGGTGTCGCTCGACGGCGTCCCGCAGCGCCGAGCGCCGTGCCCGCAGGACGCTCCGGACCTGTCGAACGTGCTGGTCCAGCACGCCTGACGAGATGAAATGGGCGAATGTCAGCTGGGTGAGCGGGTCCGGGGCGCCCAGCTGCATCCGGCCGAGCCGGTCCGTCACCGAGTCCGGCGCCACCGCCCAGCCGAGCCGGATGCACGGGCCGAGCAGGGTCCCGGTCGCCCCGATGTAGATCATCCGTTCCGGACGGTGCCGTTGCAGGGCGAGCGGACCGCTGCCGGCGCCGAACCACAGGTGCCCGTCCCGGTCGTATTCGATCACCCAGCCGTCCACGTCGGCGGCCCAGCGCAGCAGCGCCTCCCGCCGGCTCGGTGACAGCCCGACCCCCGTCGGCACCTGCGACACCGGCGTGACCAGCACGGCGCGCGCCCCGGACCGCTCGAGCGCGTCGACGTCGATGCCCTCGCCGTCCACGGGCACCCCGGTCACCGCCAGGCCGGCATGCTCGGCGAGCCTGGCCTGCCAGGGCGGGCCGGGGTTCTCCACGGCGAGGTGGTCGTCCCCGAGCTCGCGCAGGACGTGGCAGACCACGCCGACGGTGTGGTCGAAGTCCGCGGTGACGGCGACCTCCGCGGCGGTCGCCAGGACTCCCCGCGAACGGCCGAGGTATGCCGCGAGTTCGGCTCGGAGTTCTGGGACACCGAGGGGGTGCCGCCGCGGACCGGGCTCACCGATCGACCGCCCCACGTGCTCGTAGGCCTGCAGCCATTCACGCGAGGGGAAGAACACCGTGCTGGTCGCGTCGACCCGCAGGTCGAAACGGGCTTCCGCGCTTCTGGCCGGCTCGGCCGCGGTTCGGCCGGGATGAGGCAGATGTGTTGCCACCCTGGTGCCCGACCCCTGAGTGGCCCGGACGTAGCCTTCGGCGATCAGCTGTCCGTACGCCTCGACCACGACGCTGCGGGAGACCCCGAGGTCTCGGGCGAGATCGCGGCTCGACGGCAACCGGACACCTGGATGCAGGGTGCCGTCCTGGATCCGTCCGCGGATGGCTGACTGGATCTGCGCGGTCATGGGCAGCCGCGACTTCCGTTCGATGGCGATCGGCAACATTCTTCCCCCCGGGCGCTGACTTTCCGTTCAGCGCGAATTTCCCCGCGGTGCCGGCTCCTTGAGCGTTGGCTCTCCCCGGCCGGCTTTCCTTTCAGTACGGAATGGCCCGTCCACGGGGGCGTGAAATGGACCTGGCCGGCGCCATTGCCGACTGGACGGCTTGACCCAGAAAGAACAGCGAAGGAGCAGCGACGATCGGCCGGGAAACCGCACTCGACACCACTCGGAGATTCTTTCGCCGGTCCCGGACGAGTGGTCCATGGGCGATGTGGTGCCGCGCGGCCCGCTGGTCGGTCCGCGGTCCACGGGAGAGACCGTCGCGGAGCCCGACGGGCCGGCGCGCACCATGGACGCGGTCAGGGCCGCTGTCGGCCGACCGCCGCCGGCCATCGTCGGCACCGGCGGAGACGAGGCCATCCCGATCGTCGCCGGAGCCGGCCCTTCCGCGCCCGTCTCCGGTGGAGATGACGGGCTCGCGGGCACACCCGGTCCGGTGCGTGACGCCATCCTGCCGCCCGCCGCCACACGGTTGGGCGCATGCGTCGTACGACTTGCTCGCGTCGTCGACGACGCGATGAGGGTCATGGTGACCACCGGACTGGCCGAGAGCATGACATCACCGACCGGCTGGACGCCGGACCACCGTGGTCAGGCCACGGACTCGCCGGTGGAGCCGAGCGGGTGACGCACGAACGCCACCCCGGCCACGGCGCCGGTCGCCGGCTGCCCGGATGGCGGTCAGCGCCCGGGGGAGGGGACGCGATCGGGCACCTGGCTGTCGGCGGAGCGCACCGTGCCCCAGCCGGCCACCAGCGCGACGATCGTCTGGCCGGCCGCGGCCACGCACATCAACATGATCGGTGCCTGCCAGCCCGAGCTCATCGTGTGCAGCAGCCCGAAGATCACCGGCCCCACGGCGGCCAGCAGGTAACCGACCGACTGCGCCATGGCCGACAGCGCGCCCGCCCCGGTCGCGTCCTGGGCGCGCAGGCTGATGAAGGCCAGCGCGAGCACGAGGCAGGCTCCGCCGCCCAGCCCGAGGACGACACTCCACAGCAATGCCAGCCCCGGCGCCACGAGAAGTCCCAGATAGCCGACGAGCATGACCGCCGAGCAGATCGTCGCCAGCGCGCGCTGGTCCCGCGCCCACCGCAGTGCGCCGGGCACCGCCAGGCTGGTCAGCACCGCGACCGCCTGGAACAGGAACAGCAGCCATCCCGCCCCGGCCGCGCTCATGCCGTTGTGCTGGAAGACCTGAGGCAACCACGTCACGACGACGTAGAAGCCCAGCGACTGCAGCCCCATGAACGCCGTGACCGCCCACGCCAGCCCGGAACCCCACGGCAGCCGGTGTCCGCGCATCGCCTGTGCGGCACGCCGCGGAGCCCGCATCTGAGGAAGCCACAGCAGCACGGCCACCAGCGAGAACAGGCCCCAGTAACCCAACGCGGTATACCAGCCGCCGGGGGCGACCTCGCTGATCGGCACCGCCACCCCGGACGCCACCGCGGCGACACCGCCCATCACGGTGGCATAGGCGCTGGTCAGCAGTCCCACCTTGGTGGGGAAATCGCGCTTTATGAGGCTCGGCAGCAGCACGTTGCCCACGGCGATGCCCGTCCCGATCAGCACCGTTCCCGCGAACAGCCCGACTGCCGTCGGCACCCACCGCAGCGCGATCCCCAGCGTCAGCACCACGAGTGCATACCCGAGGAGCCGGTCGGCTCCCCACCGCGCGGCCAGCCGGGGCACCAGCGGCGACACCGCCGCGAAGGCCAGCAACGGCAGCGTGTTCAGCAGGCCCGCCACGGCCGGGGCCAGACCCAGATCAGCCTGTACGCGATCCAGCAACGGCCCGACGCCGGTCAGGCTCGCCCGCAGGTTCGCCGCCACCACAAGCAGCCCCCACACCAGCAACGCCTGACCCGAACGCCGCGTCAACGTGTTATCCATGGACACCACGATCAAGCCGCACCGCGGCCGACAGCCAGGCCGTGCTCAGGCTAGCCCCCAAAAGGCCACCCTCCGCGCCGCGCGACGGGGAACTGCGCGATCAACGGGCGGCCCGGTACCCTGTCGACGTGGGGACGCCATTGGGGAACTTCATCCGGGCCAAGCGCGACAGCATCCAGCCGGAATCCCTCGGACTTCCGGACCGCGGCCGCCGCCGGTCACCGGGGCTGCGCCGGCAGGACCTCGCCACGTGGGCCGGCATCAGCGTCGAATACCTGACCCGCATCGAGCAGGGCCGCGACCGCAATCCGTCGCCGGCGGTGATCAACGCCCTCGCCGACGCGCTCCGCCTCGACACTCCGGAGCGCAACCACCTGCGCTACCTCGTGAAGATCACCGGCGACGAATGCTCCGTCCACATCCGGCCCGTGCCGCCGTCCCGGCGCGTGCGACCGTCCGTCCTGCAGACACTCGGCCTCCTCGAACCCGGCGTCGCCATCGTGACCAACCGGCTGGGCGACGTTCTCGCCCACACCAGCAGCTACCAGTTGCTCACCAGCGGGACCGGACTGCTCGACGCCGCCCGTCCGAACCTCAACCGCTACCTGTTCACCGACCCCCGCGCCCGGACGTTCTTCGTCGACTGGGACGACATCGCGGACGAGCAGGCGTTCGACCTGTGGCAGGCGCCGTCCCTCGAGAACCTCGAGTGGCTCACCGCGGAGCTCACCCCCATCGCCGGGCCCGACTTCACCCACCGGCTGAAGCGTCATGTGGTGCCGCGACGTGGCGTTCTCCGGCTCAACCACCCGGCCGGGCACCAGCTCCGGCTGCTTCGTGAGACGCTCGAACTGCCCGTGGAGGCCCAGCAACTCGTCGTCTTCCTCCCGGCCGACGACCAGACGGCCGAGGCCATCGACCAACTCCAGCGCCACTCCCACGGCCGCCTCCGGTCCATCTCATGACACATTGACACCCTCCCGCACACCAGGGGAGCGGGCGTACGGCTCAGCGGTCGCTCGCCACCCGTGAGGGGCGGCCGTAGCGGCGGCAGCCGTCGGTCGCGAACTGGTACGTGCCCAGACGCACCCAGTTGTCCCGGACGTCGGCGCGCAGCCGGCCCAGGGTGACGACCTAGCCGGCCCTGCCGCCGGGTGGCCTCGCCTGGCCGGTTGTCAGGCGGGGCGCCATCCGGGCTCCCCCTCCTGGAGGTGCGCCCTCAGCCAGGTTTCGGTCGTGGTGATGTGCATCAACGCAGCGGCCTGCGCTCGGATCGCGTCGTTGGCGACCAGCGCGGCGTAGATGGCCTGGTGTTCGATCAGCGTACGGCCGGCGGCGTCGGCGTCGAGGAGCCCGCGCCACACCCTGGCGCGCAGAGTACGGCCGGCGATGCCGTCGAGCACGGCCGACAGCGTCTCGTTGCCCGTCGCCGCCACCACCGCGCGATGGAACTCGGCGTCGTGGTGGTTGAGCAGCTCGACGTCGTCCTTCGCCTCGCGCATCGCGTCGAGATGCGCCCTGACCTGGGCCAGCTGTTGCTGGTTGATCCGAGTGGCCGCCAGCCCGGTGGCGGCGGGTTCGAAGAGGCGGCGTACCTCGGTGAGCTCCAGCATGGTGTCGCCCTGGAGCAGCTCGACGGCCTCGGCGATGCCCTCCTGGAGGAGGAGGCGCGGCTCCAGGCTGGTGACGTAGGTGCCGCTGCCGCGCCGTACTTCGAGGACGCGGGTGGCCACGAGCGCCTGAACGGCCTCGCGCATCAGGTTGCGCCCGACGCCCAGCTCGGCCGCGAGTTGCTGCTCCGGCGGCAGCTTCGAACCGGGCGGCAGCTCGCCGGACTGGATGAGCTCCCGGATCCGGGCGATGGCTTGGTCGGTCAGCGACATGCCCGGAATCGTAGCAGGCGATCCCATGTCTCTGTAGATGACATCCCATGGCTTGCCGTGAGTCTGGTGGGTTTCGTCCTTATATCTGGACGATAGAGGAGAGGTGAGTTATAAAGACATCCCATATCTACGGGATGTCATTGGGATGTCTGACGCGGAAGAGGGCCCGCATGACCCATACGCGAGAGGTCGTCACAGCAATCGAGGCGGTCGACGTCCGCTTCCCCACCTCGCAGGAGCTCGACGGTTCGGACGCGATGAACCCGGAGCCGGACTATTCAGCCGCCTACGTCACCATCCGGACCAGCGCGGGCCGGGAAGGGTACGGCCTGGCGTTCACGGTCGGGCGCGGCAACGACGTGCAGGTCGCCGCGGTGAGAGCGCTGGCACCCCTGGTGACCGGCCTGCCGCTGGCGGAGATTCTCGCCGATCCGGGCGGGTTCTCCCGGCTGCTGACCGGCGACAGCCAGTTGCGGTGGCTCGGCCCGCACAAGGGGGCGATCCACATGGCCGCCGCCGCGATCATCAACGCCGCCTGGGACCTCCACGCGCGCATCGAGGGCAAACCGGTCTGGCGCCTGCTGGCGGAGATGACGCCGCGCCAACTCGTCGATCTCGTCGACTTCCGGTATCTGCGCGACGCGCTCACGCCAGAGGAGGCGCTGGAGATCCTCGAACGGGCGGAGCCGGGCCGCGCCGAGCGGATGGACGATCTCCTGGCCCGCGGCTATCCGGCCTACACCACGACGCCGGGCTGGCTGGGCTATTCCGACGAGAAGCTGGTCCGGCTGTCGAAGCAGGCCGTGGCCGACGGGTTCACCCTGATCAAGCTGAAGGTCGGCGCCGACCTCGACGACGACGTACGGCGGCTGCGGCTGGCCAGGCAGGCGGTGGGGCCCGGGATCCGCATCGCCGTCGACGCCAACCAGGCATGGGGCGTGGGCGAGGCGGTCGAATGGCTGAGACCTCTGGCGGAGTTCGACCCGTACTGGATCGAGGAGCCGACCTCCCCGGACGACGTGCTGGGGCACGCCGCGATCCGCAAGGCGGTCTCGCCCATCAAGGTCGCCACCGGCGAGCACGTCGCCAACCAGGTCATGTTCAAGCAACTGCTGCAGGCGGACGCCGTCGACGTGGTGCAGATCGACGCCAGCCGGGTGGCCGGGGTCAGCGAGAACGTGGCGATCCTGCTGCTGGCCGCCAAGTACGGCGTGCCGGTGTGCCCCCACGCGGGCGGTGTGGGTCTGTGCGAGATGGTGCAGCACCTGGCGATGTTCGACTACGTCGCGGTCAGCGGCAGCACCGAGGACCGGGCCATCGAGTACGTGGACCACCTGCACGAGCATTTCGTCGACCCGGTGTCGATCCGCTCCGGCCGCTACCTCGCGCCGGCGTCTCCCGGCCTCGGCGCCCGGCTGCACCCCGGATCGGTGGAGACCTATCGCCACGTGGAAGCGCCGTGAGCTCGCTGAGGACGGACGCGGCCCGCAGCTTCCGCCGCCACTGGCAGCTCTACCTGCTCCTCCTGATCCCGCTCGGCTACTTCGTCGTCTTCAAGTACGTCCCGATGGTCAACGCGGTCATCGCGTTCAAGGACTACAGCGTCATCGACGGGATCTGGGGCAGCCCGTGGGCAGGCCCGAAGCACTTTCTGGCCTTCTTCGACAATCCGGTCTTCTGGACCCTGGTGCGCAACACCTTCCTGCTGTCGGCGTACTTCCTCATCGCGAGCTTCCCCATCCCGATCATCCTGGCGCTCGCGCTCAACGAGGTCCGGCGGGGGCTCTTCCAGCGCACCGTCCAGCTGGTCACCTACGCGCCCTACTTCATCTCGACGGTCGTGGTCGTCTCGATGACCATCCTGATCCTGTCGCCGAGCATCGGCCTGGTGAACGACGCGATCGGCCTGTTCGGGATCAGCTCCGTCGACTTCCTCGGCGATCCCGACTATTTCCGGCACATCTATGTCTGGAGTGACGTCTGGCAGACCGCCGGATACTCCGCCGTCGTCTACATGGCGGCCCTGTCGGGGATCGACCCCGGCCTGTACGAGGCCGCCAGGGTCGACGGCGCCAACCGCCTGCAGAAGATCATCCACGTCGACCTGCCGGGCATCATGCCCACGGCGGCGATCGTGCTGATCCTCGGCGTGGGGAACATCATGGCGATCGGATTCGAGAAGGCGTTCCTCCTGCAGAACCCGCTGAACCTCAGCCAGTCCGAGATCATCGCGACCTACGTCTACAAGACCGGGCTGCTGAACGCCGACTTCAGCCTGGCCACGGCCGTCGGCCTGTTCAACTCGGTCGTCAATCTCGGCCTGCTCGTCGCCGTCAACTTCGTCGCCAAGCGTGTGTCCGGGTCCGGTCTGTGGTGACCGGCGCCGTGGAAGGGAGCCGGCAATGACCGTGACAACCGCGGCCCGCAAGCCGCGAGCGGCCGTGCCGGCGCGGCCGGGCCGGGTGCGGGACTCGCGCGTCGACCGCCTCTTCATGGCGGCCGTCCACGTGCTCCTCGTGACGTTCCTCGCGGTGGTCCTGGTCCCGCTGGTCTACATCGTCGCCAGCTCGCTGAGCAGCGCCGACGCGGTCTCCTCCGGGCGGGTCACCCTCTGGCCGGTGGACTTCAGCCTGCGCGGTTACGAGGTGGCGCTGTCCGACCCGCAGATCGTCACCGGATTCGCCAACTCGCTGTTCTACACGGTCGTGGGCACGCTGATCAGCGTCACCCTCACCATCGCCATCGCCTATCCGCTGTCCAGGAAGGACTTCTTCGGCCGCAACCTCATCACCCGCCTCATCGTCTTCACGATGCTCTTCGCGGGCGGCGTCATCCCGACCTACCTGGTGGTCAAGTCCCTCGGGATGATCGACACCAGGTGGGCGCTGATCGTCCCGAACGCGATCGGCGTCTGGCAGGTGATCATCGCGCGCACCTATCTGCGCCACGCGATCCCGGAGGAGCTCTACGAGGCCGCCGAGCTCGACGGCGCCAGTGATCTGCGTGTCCTGTGGTCGGTGGTCCTGCCGCTGGCCAAACCGATGATCGCGGTCATCTCGCTGGTGTACGCGATCGCGCAGTGGAACTCCTATTTCGACGCCCTGATCTACCTCAAGAACGACGACCTCTACCCGCTCCAGCTCGTCCTGCGGAACATCCTCATCCTCAACACCCAGGGCGACAGCAGCATGGACGCCGCGACCATGCTCGAACGCCAGCAGATGGCCGACCTGCTCAAATACTCCCTCATCGTCATCTCGACGGTGCCCGTCCTGCTCATCTATCCCTTCGTCGCCCGCCACTTCACCAAGGGCGTCATGCTCGGGGCGCTCAAGGGCTGATCCACCCCCCAACTGCCACACGAGGTGCTGACATGCTGTCCACAATCAGAAAGCCGCTCGCCGTCCTCACCGCCACGGGCCTGCTGTCACTGGCCGCCTGCTCGGGCGCCCAGGAGGACAACCGGCAGGCGTCGAACGCGATCACCGTCTTCGCGCCCCAGGGACCCGAGTACGACCTCGCCAACAGCACGTTCACCAGACATCTCCAGCAGAAGCTCGGCATCAAGCTCCAGTTCGAGACCACCACGTACGACGCCGCCGCGGCCAAGGAGAAGCGGCAGATCTCCCTGGCCGGCGGCGACTTCCCCGACGTCTACATGCTGATCGCGTGGGTCGACGTGTTCAGCCAGTCGGAGCTGTTGCGCCTGGCCAAGCAGGGTGTCCCGGTGCCGCTCAACGAGCTGATCGACAAGTACGCGCCGAACATCAAGAAGGCCTTCGAGCAGTCGCCCGAATACAAGAAGATGGCGACCGCGCCGGACGGCAAGATCTACGGCCTGCCGCAGTGGAACGACTGCTTCCACTGCTCCTACTCGGCCAAGCTGTGGATGAACTCCGCCTGGCTCAAGAAGCTGGGCCTCAAGCAGCCGACCACCACGGAGGAGATGCGGGAGGTCCTCAAGGCGTTCAAGACCAAGGACCCCAACGGCAACGGCAAGGCCGACGAGATCCCGCTCAGCGGCAGCACCACCGACACGCTGCTGTCGTACTTCATGAACGCCTTCCTGTACGACCCGCAGGCCGGCGGCACCTACCCCTCGACCCTGGCCCTCGGCAACGGCAAGGTGCAGCTCCAGCCCGCGCAGCCGGCCTGGCGCGAGGGTCTGCGCTACCTCGCCTCGCTGTACAGGGACGGGCTCATCGACAAGGGCGCCTTCACCCAGAACCGGGACGCCCTGAAGGCCAAGGGCAACCAGGCCGAGGCGACGACCGTGGGCGCCGCGACCGTGCAGCATCCGGGCATTCTCGTGTCGGACGGGCTGAAGGACGAGCGCCGCAAGCACTACGACGCCGTGCCACCGCTGACCGGCCCGGCGGGAGTCCGGTACACCGCCTACAACCTGCCGAGTGTCCCCGGGGCCGCGTTCGTCATCACGAGCAAGGCCAGTGAGCAGACCCGGATCGCCGCCATCAAGATGCTGGACTACGTCTTCACCACCGAGGGCCACCTGCTCGGGGAGTTCGGCGACGAAGGCGTCTGGTGGACCAAGCCCGGCCCCGGCGACGTCGCGCTGGACGAGAAGCTGACACCGCTGTTCAAGACGATTCCCGCCAAGCCCGATGCCCCGGTCGACAAGGCGGCCAGACCGTGGGGTGCCATGGCGCAGTACTACGCCCCCAAGGAGTTCCGCAACGCGCAGGTGCAGGCGACCGACGTCTACGTCCCCGACGGGTACGAGCGCAGGCTGTTCGACGCCACCAAGCTGTATGAGGGCAAGGAGCCGAAGGACCAGATCTACCCGTACTGGAACGTCTGGATCTCGCCGGACGTCGCCAACGAGGTGGCGACCCTGCAGACCAACATCGAGAACTTCGCCACCCAGTCCAGCCTGCAGTTCGTCACCGGGCAGAAGAACATCGACGACGACGCCGCCTGGAACGCCTACCTGAAGGGCCTGAACGATCTGGGCCTTCCCCGCTACCTCGAACTTCAGCAGCAGGCCTACCAGGGCCGATAAGCACGGAGAGAAGCCCATGTCCGCACGCCACCGCATCCGCCTGTCCACTCCCGCCGCCCACTTCCACGACGGCTTCCCCCTGGGCAACGGCGCTCTGGGCGCGATGCTCCACGGCGGAGCCGGCGCCGAGCGTTTCGACCTCAACCTCGACACGCTGTGGTCAGGTGGCCCGTTGCCGGCCGAAGAAGGGCCCGCGCCCGGCCTGCTCCTGCCGGAGCTGCGCGAAGTCATCCGCAAGGGCGACTTCGTCCAGGCCGACGGCCTGGCCAGACGGATGCAGGGGCCCGGCTGGACCGAGTCCTACCAGCCGCTCGGCCGGCTGGACTGGCACTACGCCACCACCGGCCAGGCCGACGACTACGGCCGGGAGCTCGATCTCGCCCAGGCGATCGCCACCACGCGCCACCGCGGCGACGGCGGCCCGGTCGAGCTCTCCGCCTTCGTCTCGGCACCCGCCGGCGTGCTCGTCGCCTCGGTGACCGGCGCCGAGCCGCTCGCGCCGCCCTCGTTCACCTCCCCGCACCCCGGCGTCCAGGTGTCCGAATTCGACGAGGGCGGCACGCGCTGGCTGGTGGCCACGGGAAGGGTGCCGGCCCACGTCCTGCCCAACTACGTCGACCAGCAGCCCGCGATCGTCTACGCCGACGACGAGCCCGACCAGGACGGGACGGTCGCCGCCGGCATGGGCTTCGCCGTCGCGGTGGCACTGCAGCGGACCAGCTCAGGGGAGGTCCGCCTCATCGCCTCGGCGGCCAGTGGCTTCCGCGGCTTCGACCGGCGCCCCAGCGCCGACCTCGCGGCGCTCGCCGAGCAGGCGCGCGGGCCCGTCGCCTCCACGCTCGCCCGCAGCACGGCCGAGCTGCGGGCCGGGCACATCGAGGACTACCGAGGCTACTTCTACCGGGTGGACCTGGACCTGTCCGCCTCACCGGACGCCGCCCGCGCCGAGCTCTTCTACCACTACGGCCGCTATCTGCTGATCTCCAGCTCGCGTCCGGGCACCCAGGCCGCCAACCTCCAGGGCATCTGGAACGCCGACGTCCGCCCCGGCTGGAGCTGCAACTACACCACCAACATCAACGTCCAGATGAACTACTGGCCCGCCGAACCCACTGGCCTGCAGGACCTGCACGGGCCGCTGCTGGACCTGATCCGCGACCTGGTCGCCACCGGCGCGACCACGGCGCGACGCTACTACGGGGCCGCAGGATCGGCCGCGCACCACAACACCGACATCTGGCGCTTCACCACGCCCGTGATCGGCGAGCCCTGGTTCACCACCTGGCCTTCCGCGCTGTTGTGGCTGGCCGCCCACGCGTGGGACCACGCGGAGTACGGCGGCGCCGGCGACCTCGCGCTCCCCGTGCTGCGCGCCGGGACGGAGTTCGCCCTCGACCTGCTGGTCCCCGACGAGGACGGCCGGCTCGTGATGAGCCCGTCGACCTCGCCGGAGCATCGCTTCCTCGTCGCGGACTCCCACGCCGCCACCTCCGAGGGCGCGGCGATGGACCAGGAACTCATCCACGAGGTGCTCACCCGCTACACGCGGCTGGCCTCCGACGACCTCGCCGAGCGCGCCCGCTCGGCGCTGGCCCTCCTGCGTCCGGTCGCCGTCGGCGACGACGGCGCGCTGCTGGAGTGGTACGGCGAGCGCCCCTCACACGAACCCGGGCACCGCCACGTCTCCCACCTCTACGGCCTGTATCCGGGCACCCGCATCACCGAATCCGGAACTCCGCGCGACTTCGACGCGGCCCGACGCGCGCTGCGCACGCGGCTGGAGAACGGCAGCGGCCACACCGGCTGGAGTCAGGCGTGGATCCTGTGCCTGGCCGCCCGGCTGCGCGACGCCGAGCTCGCCGAGCGGTCGATCGCGATCCTCCTCGACGAGCTCAGCTCCGAGTCCCTTCTCGACCTGCATCCCCACGGCAGCTGGCCGGGCGGCCACATCTTCCAGATCGACGGCAACTTCGGCGCCGTCGCCGGCATGACCGAGCTGCTCGTCCAGAGCCACGAGCAGTTGGTCAGCCTGCTCAAGACGCTGCCGCCCAGCTGGCACAGCGGATCCGTCCGCGGCATCCGGTGCCGCGGCGGACACCGTGTCGACCTCACCTGGCGAGTGGGGACGCTGGTGAGCGCGGACATCACGATCGGCCGCCCCGGACCGGCGATCCTCGACGTCCCCTGCGACACTCCGCCCCTGACCATCGTCGACGAGGACGGCACCCTCGTGCCTCATACCGAGGCCGAGGGCGCGATCCCCGGACGGCGCCGCCTGACCTGGGACGGCCTGTCCGCCCGTCGCTACACGGCCCGTACGACGACAAGTGAACGCTGACGCGGAGCCGGTCAGCGGCGACGCAGCACGACGGTGCCGCCAGGCGGCACCGTCAGTGCGGCGTTGTCACGGACCTTGGCGCCGGTGACGAGGTTCACCGAAGGGCCGAAGTCCTTGGTGGTGAAGGTGTACCTGCGGTTGCCGGTGGTGTTCATGGCGATGAGGTACGGCCCGTACCGGCACCGGTAGAAGGCGGCCCGCCCGACGAACGGTGTCTCCTGCCCGAGAGGGGAGGCGGGCACGTCCGGTGGCGCGGCCGCGAGGGGCAGCTTCTGCCCGGCGAACGCCTGATGGACGGGCTCGCCGGGCGGCGGGAACCCGCCGGGAGGGACGGGCGCGTCGGCACCGACGGAGAACTCCCAGTTGGCCCAGTCGGGTTCGGTGTGGACGCGGCCGTCGCCGATGACCTCCACCTCCTGCCAGACGGTTCCGGAACGTTCGATGCCGTCGGGGGTGATGTGGTGGACACGGGCCAGGCGGTTGACGCCCCAGCGAGCCCGCCAGTAGAGGGAGACGTAGAGGATCTCGTCCCCGTGCTTGACGGCGACCACGCCGTTCTCCTCGTCGGCGAAGACGAGGCCGGGCTGCCCGGGGGTCATGGGCAGCGGGCGCCTGCCGGCGGAGGCGGTGGTGATGACCTCGTAGTCGCGCCTGACCGACAGCAGGTTGCGGTCGACGACTGCGCTGTTGGCCGCGTTGTGGGCGTCGAGCAGGATGCTGAACAGCTGGTTGTCGGCGATCGCCTGGCGGGTGTAAGCGATCAGGTCGGGGTCCTTGAGCAGGGCGGCGAGCTGCATCGGCTGCCCTTCCCAGCTCTGGGCCTGGTCGTAGACGCGCTTTCCCGGGTACAGCGGGTCACGCCAGCCGGTGAGCGCTTCCAGCCGCATCGTGCGATACCCGTCCGCGTCCAGGGCGGGGTGGTGGAAGTAGCCGCGGGTTTTGGCGATCTTGACGAGGTGATCGCGCAGCCGGTCGTCCCGGACGCCGCCGAAGACGGTGACCACCTCGTAGATGAGTCTGAGCCAGCCCTGGAGCTCTCCGTAGCTGCCGACGTACCCGAGCTCCTTGGACAGGCCCTTCTTGGTCACCTGGTAGTAGGAGCCGCCGAGGGGCCGGCTGGGGGTGCCCTGCTCGTCCTCGGCGCCCAGCCAGGGGGCCAGGCCGACGGCCTCGTACAGGTAGCGGCGCGCCCGCTTCTCGCCCCAGGCTTCGGCGGCGCCGAGGAGCTCCAGGCCGCGGTCGGCGAGGTAGATGCCGAGGTCGACGATCATCGCCTGGTTGGTGTACGAGCGGCGGTTCTTCCGCCAGTACTCGCGGCTGTCGAGCAGCAGCTTGCGCCAGGCGTCGCGGCGGACGACCGGCTTGTAGGCCGAGCCGGCGGGCGGCGTGAGCGCCAGGTCGTCGAACCAGGCGGTGCCCGGACCTTTGAGCCGGACCTGGAGCTCCACGGCGACGGCGCCGGCCGGGGTGTCCAGAGCGGCGCTGACCCGTTCCCAGTCGTGCGTGCCGGCGACGGCGAAGACCTTCTTCTCCGCCCCGACGACCTTCCCGGCGGCGTCGAAGAAGAGCACGTCCAGGTAGGCGCCGTCGGCGCTTGCGTTCTCTGTCCTGATCCAGGCGGAGTAGGTGTGGGCGCCGGGACCGATCGGGATCCTGCTGTGCGGGACCAGGCCGACGACGCCGGCGGAAGGGACGGTGATCTTCGCCGAGGCCGCGCCGTTCCGGGTCACGGTGGCGTCGCGGGTGGCCGTGCCCGAGCCGGTCCAGGTGTTGCCACGCCAGCCGGTGGGATAGCCGTGGCCGTCGTCGAAGCCCGGGTTGTTGATCACCGCGGGCTCCCCGGTGAGCGGGGCGTCGAGTCGCGCGATCAGGGTGTTCCCGAGCTGGAGGAGGAACTGTGCGACGATGCCGGCGCCCATCCAGTTGCCCTCGACCACCGCCGGGTCGGCGAGGTAGCGGCGGTAGTAGTCGTCCACGCTCTGGACGATCTGGGCGGCCACGGCCGGGTTCTGGTGGGCCTCGGTGTACGGCAGGTCGTAGGCGCGGGCCAGGACGTCGAGGTAGTCCATGTTGCCCTGGACCGAGGTGCGGTTGAGCTCGGTGCGCACCCGGGCGGCCACGCGGGCGTCGATCGTGTCCAGCACTTCCCGGCCGGGCGTGGTGCGCACCGGCGCGTCGGCGATCGAGCCGGGCAGGTCGCCGGAGCCGAGGTCGAAGTACGGCTGCTGATGAGTGTAAAGGCGGTAGATGCCCCGGGACGGGCGGGTCAGACCCCGGAAGTAGGTCTCCGGGGTGTTGGCGTAGACCGGGATCCGTCCCATCGAGCGGATCTCCAAGGTGAGGCTGGTCTTGCCCGCGGTGAGCTCGGGCGGCAGCGGGAGCGTGTGGAAGTAGAAGCGGCCCGGCGTACGCGGCTCCCATCCGGCGATGTCCAGCGGGTCCACCGCGCCCAGGTGGTAATGGCCGACCTGCTTGCCCTCGGCGAACAGCTGCAGGCGGCCCATCTCCTCGCCGGCGTCCCCGCCCCAAAGCTTGATCGTCACGTACGTGGGCCCGGTGGGGCGGCAGGCCATGGTGACGGTCACCGTGCCGCCGAAGAATCCGGCCGCGTCCAACGGCTTCAGCACGCGGGCCGGCTGGCCGAGACCTCCCGTCAGCGTGTCCGAGGCGTTCGCGACCAGCCGATGAGCGGTCTCGGAGCTCTGATCGCCGAAGACGACCGTGTCCAGCGCGCCCGCGTCGTCCGCGAGCGGGGCCGTGGCCGCGCCGGCGGGCCCGGCCTGCCACAGCCGGCCGCCCGCGGTGGCGGCGGCCGCGCCGCCGGCGAGCTTGAGGACGGACCTGCGGTCCAAGGGTTGGGACATGGCGATGCTCCTTCGGGGGTGAGTGCGCGCCGGCCGCTTGTGCCGCGGCGTGGGACGCGCCCGGTGGGCGGAGGCGGATCGTGCGGTCAGGCGCTGGTTGCGAGGTCGGCCGGCCGCACCTGATGGGCGAGCGGGAGTCCCGCGGCAAGGCGTTCCAGCTCGGCCATGACGGTGCGGCCGAGTCGCTCCAGTTCGTTGCCGATGGAGCCGGCGATGTGCGGGGTCAGGAACACGTTCGGCAGCCGGTAGAGGGGCGAGCCGGCGGGCAGGGGCTCGGGGACGGTGACATCGAGCACCGCACTGATCCGGCCGCCGGCCAGCTCGTCGGTGAGCGCCTCGTGGTCGACCAGGTTGCCGCGGGCGGTGTTGATCAGCACACCGCCGTCCGGGATCAGCGCCAGCCGCGCCCGGTCCAGCATCCGGTACGTCTCGGCGGTGTCGGGGGCGTGCAGCGTGATGATGTCGCTGCCGCGCAGCAGGTCGTCGAGCGCCAGCGGTACGGCCCCGAGCGCCGCGGCCGTCGCGTCGCCGACGTACGGGTCGTGGAGCGAGAGCGCCAGATCGAAGGGGCGCAGCAGTTCCATCACGCGACGCCCGACGCGGGAGGCGCCGATGACGCCGACGCGCCGGCCGAGATTGCCCAGGCCGGCGACCTCGCCGGCGGTGGGGCGGGCGTGCCCGAGCCGGTAACGCTCCGCCAGCGTGAAGGCGCCCTTGCCGGCCAGCAGGATGGCGGCGAGGGTGTATTCGGCTACCGGCAGGGCGTTGGCCTGCACGGCGCTGGAAACGGTGCGCCCGCGCTGCCAGAACGCCTCCCCGACCAGGTGCCGGACGCTGCCGCCCGCGTGCAGGACCGTCCGCAGCCTGGGCATGGCCGCCAGCGCGGCGCCGTCGAGGCGCGGGCAGCCCCAACCCGTGATCAGCACCTCGCTTTCGGCCAGCGCGGCGGCCAGTGCCGGGTCGGCGAAGTCGCGCACGACGAGGTCAAGGTCGATTCGCGCGAGTTCGCGCAGCCGTGCCATCAACGGCGGGGGGAAGAGCGCGGGAAGATGCACCGGGTCCATCGCGAACAGGGCTGCGGGCAGCAGGGCAGAAGGCATTCTTATCCTGGTTCGACGGGGGGATCAGGACGCTGGCAGCCGGTCTTCCGACTGCGAGGAGCGATTGATGAAACTAGTATCATCGACTCGCCCGCGCAACAAGCCCGTAACACCGCCGGCGTGAGCCGGGCCATGGTCGTCCCGCTCTAGCACATGGCGTAGGGATCGAGCCGGCGAGCCTCAGCCCGCCGGGCGGGCTCCACCGGCTCGCGGATCAGGGCGCGGACTCCCTGGCGACCAGCCGGCTCGGCAACTCCACGTGGCCGGTGGCCTCGTCGAGGCCCAGCGCCAGGCGAGCCCCGCGAACGCCGACCTCCCAGAACGGCGCCCGGATGGTCGTCAGCGAAGGCGTGAGGTCGACCATATGCGGGGCGTCGTCGAAACCCACCACGGCGACGTCGGCCGGGATCGCGAGGCCGAGGCTCCGTGCGGCGCGGTAGACGCCGATGGCGACGCCGTCGGTGACCCCGACCACCGCCGTGGGCCGGTCTGATCCGCGCAGGAGCTCCAGGGACGCGTGGGCCGCGGCCTCGGTCTCGTTGGCGCACTCGATCACCAACGATGGATCGATCGCCAGGCCGGCATCCCGCAGGCCCAACTCGTATCCGCGCAGGCGCTGCAGCGGGGAGGTCTTGTTCGGGTGCGTGCCGATGAAGGCGATCCGCCGATGGCCCGCCGATGTGAGGTGCTTCATCGCGGTGCGCACGCCGCCGACCTGGTCGTAGTCGACCGAAAGGACGTTCGGCAGCGCGGGGATGGCCGGGTGCCCGCACAGCACGAGCCGGGCGCCGATCGTCTCCAGGTCATGGGCGTACTCGGCGATGCGTCGCTCGAACTCCACGCCGGTCGCCGTCGAACCGGCGAACAGGACCGCGGCGGCCCGTTGCTCGCGCAGCGTCTCCATCAGGTCGCGCTCCCGTGCGACGTCGTCACCCGTGCTGCTCACGATGAGGAGGTTTCCCTGGTCGGCGGCGACGCTCTCGGCGCCGGCGGCCATCGCGGCGAAGGTCGCGCCGATCATGTGGGTGGCGAGGAAGGCCACCGAACGCCGGCCTCGCCCCATCATGGCCTGTGCCAGCCCGTTGACGACGTAGCCGAGTTCCTCGGCCGCGGCGAGGACCCGCTCGCGGGTGTCGGGACGCACGAGGGGGCTGCCGGCGAAGACGCGAGACGCCGTCGACGTGGAGACGCCCGCGCGGGCGGCCACGTCACGCAGATTCGCCCCTGAGGTCGGGGCCGGGCCGCGCGTCCCGCGCCGCCGGTTGGGAGCGTTGGTGGGCGCGGTCATGCAGGTCATTGTAGGACTTCTGGCCGATGCGGGGCGGCGGAGCCGAGCGCGTCACGGTTCGGTGAATCGGCGACGCCGTGCCTCCGGCCCTCTTGACGACCTGCCGCCCAACTCGTAATTTACCGCTCTGAAACTAGTTGCAAACCACGACGGAACGCGGCAGCGTGGGCGCGCCGATCCACCCGGACCTCCGGACGACCGTCAGCGCCGGCGCACTGTTCGATGGCTGCGGGGGCCAGTTCGAAGGACAGAGCGATGGCAGTGAACGCACGTCGCGGCGGCTTTCGAAGGAGTAGAACATGCACAACGCGCGAACTCCGGCACAACGGACCCGAATCGGACGCTCCTTGGCTGCCGCGATCGCGGCCGTGGGCCTGGTCGGGGCGCTTGCCGGGTGCGGAGGGAACGCCGGATCTTCGGGGAAGACGGAGATCCGCTTCGCCTACGCCGCCGGGGACGAGACGTTCAACACCGTCCTGAAGGCGGTGGCCGAGGCGTACAACGCGCAGGGCAAAGGCTCCACCGTGCGGCTGGACCCCTTGGCCGGGGGCATGGACTACGCCACGGCGGTCAAGACGATGGACGCCACGGGCAACTGGCCGGCGATCATCGACATGAGGGAGACGCGGACCTACGTCGCCGCCGGCAAGCTGGCACCGATCCCGAGTCAGGTCACCTCCCTGCTCGACGACAACGTCTACGGCAAGGCCGAGGACGGCAACGTGTACGTCGTCCCCGCGGGCCCGCTGAACGGCGAGATCGGGATCAACATCGTCTACGACAAGGACTACTTCGCCAAGCACGGCCTGAAGGTGCCGGCCACCTACGGCGAGTTCGTCAAGCTGCTCCAGGCCGTCAAGGCCAACGGTGACACACCGCTGGCGACGGCGGCGGGTGAGATCTGGCCCAGCGATCAGCTGTGGAAGCCGCTGGCCTCTCCGGTCTTCGCCCGGTGGAGCGACAAGGGCGGGTTCTGGAACGCGGTGGAGGAGGGCAAGGCCTCGATCAAGGATCTGCGCGAGTCGCTGGAACGGCTGAAGTACATCACCGACAACTTCGTGCTGGACGGCTGGCAGTCCACCACCGACGCGCAGACCAGCACCCTGCTGGTCAACCACAAGGCCGTCATGGCGACCTCGTCCGCTGGGACCGGCCGCCTGAACGACATCCAGAAGGTCGACCCCAAGTTCAACGCGGGGCTCTTCATCATCCCGGACGACCAGGGCAACATCGACGTCCTGAAGAACGCGGTCAACGGGGAGACGGCCACCGGTCTGTCCATCTCCGCGCAGGGGCGGAAGAACGCGGCCCAGTATCAGGCGGCGGTCGACTTCCTGACCTATTTCTACTCGGTGGAGGCCGCGAACGTCATGGAGAAGAGCGGCGGCATCGCCCCCAACATCAGGCGGTCGGCCGAGATCACCCGCAACACGTCGGTCCCCGGAGCGCAGGACTACTTCGACCTGCTCAAGAACCCGAAGCTGGTCTGGTACGACAACGACCCCCGCTCGACCAGGTTCAGCGCGTTCGCCACGTTCTTCCGCCAGGCGCGGATCGAGATGCAGGACGGTCAGACCACGCTCGACCAGGCCATCGCCAAGACGCAGGCCGAGTTCGACAAGACCGTCAAACAGGGATGAGCGAGACGAGAGGGCACCGGTCGTGACCATCGAGCGTTCCCCAGGCGCGGCCGTGCTGCCGAAGAGCGGCACGAGTGACAGGGCAGAAGGAGGCGCTCCGCCCGCCCGGACCGGCCGCTCGCGGCGGCACCGGACGATCATGTTCCTGTTCATCGCGCCGGCCCTTGTGGTCTATGTCGTCATGGTCATCGCGCCGTCCCTGCAGTCGATCCAGATCAGCCTGACGGACTGGGACGGCGTCAACCCGTCGTACGACTACGTCGGGCTGCGCAACTACGACGAGATCCTCGGCAGCGGGCGGTTCTGGAACGCCGTCACCAACACGCTGCTGCTGGGCCTCGGCTCGGCGCTGATCATCAACGCGATCTCGCTCTGTGTCGCGCTCCTGCTCGACCGGCTCCGACGCTGGCAGGGCCTGTTCCGCACCGCCGTCTACCTGCCGGCGCTGGTGAGCGGCTTCATCGCGGCGACCATCTGGAAATACATCCTCAACTACAACTTCGGCGTCGTGAACACGACCCTGGGGGACCTGGGCGTGGAGTCGTGGGCGCGGGACTGGCTGGGCGACAGCGGCCTGGTCGTCTGGGTCCTGCTGTTCATCATCTGCTTCACGCTCGGCGGGAACACGACGCTCATCTACCTGGCCAACCTGCAGTCGGTGCCGCCGTCGCTGATCGAGGCGGCGCGCATCGACGGCGCCTCGGGCCGGCAGGTGTTCCGCTACGTCACCTGGCCGATGCTCGCCGGCTCGGTGACGGTCAACCTCACGCTCGCGGTGATCGCCGGATGGACGATCTTCGATCAGGTCATGGTCCTCACCGCCGGCGGTCCCGGCTTCGTCAGCGAGACGATGGCGTTCTTCATCTACAAGGTCGGCTTCGGCGAGTACCGGGCCGGGTACGGCAGCGCCGCCGCCATTGTCCTGTTCGTCGTCGTGCTGGTGAGCACGCTGGCGGCGAACCGGTACATGCGCAGCAGGGAGATCCAGGCATGAGCGTCACCTCCGCCGCCCGCCCCCGCCCGCGCCGCAAGGAGCGGCGCGACAGGTTCACGACCGGCGAGATCGTATCGATGCTCGTGCTCACGGCCCTCGTCGCGGTGGTCGCCTTCCCGGTGTTGTACGCCCTGCTCAACTCGTTCCGCAGCTACGCCGACATCACGCGCGACCCGATGGGCCTGCCGACCTCGTTCAGCCTCGACAACTACGTGCGGCTGTTCCAGGACACCGACTACGGCGAGGCCGTGCTCAACACGCTGATCATCACGGTCGTCACGATCGTGCTGCTGCTCGCGGTCGTGCCGATGGCCGCGTACGGGATCGAGCGCATCGGGGGTCGCCTGTCGCGCGTGATCTACCTGTTCCTCATCGCCGGGCTCATGATCCCGTTCCAGGTCCGCATGATCCCACTCGTCAAAGGGATGAACGAGGTCGGGCTGTACAGCACGCTCACGAGCGTGATCATGGTCCATCTCGGCGCTTCCGCCTCTTTCGGCATCCTGCTGTACTGCAGCTTCATCAAGACCGTGCCGGTCGAGGTCGAGGAGGCCGCGTACATGGACGGCGCGGGGCCGCTGCGCACGTTCTGGTCCATCGTCTTTCCGATGCTCCTGCCGGTGACATCAGCCTTCGTCATCATTCAGGCGCTGCTGCTGTGGAACGACTTCTTCATCCCGCTGGTCTTCCTCGACTCGACGTCGGCGGGCACGATCAACGTCGCGATCAACCGGATGGTCGGCCTGCTCACCTCCCGATGGGAGCTCGTCTACACCGGGGCGATCCTCGCGGTCATCCCTTCAGTGATCATCTTCATGGCGTTCCAGCGTTACTTCATCAAGGGCATGGCGATCGGCGCGGTGAAGGGATGAGCGCACGCCTTGACGGTCCTGTGGCGCGGACCGCTCTCGTCACCTGGCACGTGTTCGTCGCGTCGGCGTGTTTCCTCGGGTGCTGCGCGCCGTACTTCCTGTTCGAGCGGTTGATCGGCTGGCAGCCCAGCCACGGCGCGCTGTGGCTCGGCGCGCTCAGCCTGATGCCGGTGGGCCCGGCACTTCGGGGACTGCTGGCGACCATGCACGCGATGGTGGGCGAGGGCGGGTACCCGGGCCGGCCCGTGGGCCGGTTCGCCGGTGCGATCCGGCAGAGCTCCCGCGGTCTGAGAGTGCTCTGGTGGTCGCTGCCGGCACTTGCCCTGCTTCTCGCGTACGACCTCGCTCTCTACGGCGCAACGAACCCGGCCGTGCCGGTTCTCGCCGTGACCGTGGGGACGCTGCTGGGACTGATCCTCATCGGCGCCACGGTCGCGGACACGCGACATTGCGGGCTCGCGGTGACGCTGCACATGGTGCTCAGATCCGCCGCTCGCCGCCCCCACATACCGCTGGCCTGGCTGTTCCTGCTGCTGGCGGCGGTGCTCGTCACCGATCTTCCGCTTGTCGGCCCGAGCCTCCTGCTCTTCGTTCCCGCAGCCTGGGCGGCGGCGGTCGACGTCGTCAACCGCTCCTGGGGGTTCGCCGCCGCGCGAGCCCGCGAGAAGACATGACCGTACGGATTCGTGGCGAGAGGATGACATGCCGTACGCCGAACTCGACGAGATCACGCTGCACTACCAAGACACCGGCGCGGGCGAGCCGACCCTGCTGCTCGTCCACGGGTGGGGTGGTGACCTGCGGGTGTGGGAACCGCTCGGCTTCTGTGATCACCGCACTGTCGCCGTGGACCTGCGCGGCCACGGCCGGTCCTCGGTACCGCGGCACGGCTACCGGCCGGCCGACCTCGCCGGCGATCTCGCTCAGTTGCTGTCCCGGCTGGAGGCCGGGCCAGTGGTGGCCATCGGTCATTCGATGGGCGCACAGGTGGTGACCGCCCTCGCCGTCGAGCATCCCGCGCTGCTCGCCGCGCTCGTCGTGATCGATCCGGCCTACGGCGCCGACGGCGAGGAGGCCGAGGGCTTCCACGATCGCTTGGCGCGCTTGCGGGCTGAAGGCGCCGGGGCCGCGCTCGACCCGCCCGTCCCGCTGCCGCCGGGAGTGCGCGAGCAGGTCCTGGCCACCCCAGGACCGGTGCTCGCCGCCTGCTACGCCGGGCTCTACACCGACCCGGGCGCGTTCGGAGCCCGGCCGGCGTCCGAGCGTTACCTGGCCCGGCGCCGGTGCCCGGTGCTGTGTCTGCGCGCGCGGGCCGAGCCCAGCGTGTGGGAGGCGGCCCTGCCGGCGCCTCCCGGCTCACGGGTGGAGGCGTGGGCGGGCAGCGGCCATTTCCTGCACCTGGAACACCCCGCAAGAACCATCCGCCTGATCACCAACTGGCTGGACCGGCTACCGAAGGGCGGCTGATTCCGGGAGCTCAACCGTCCGGTGATCATCCCGCCGTGGCGATCGGTGATGATCCGGATCGTGCAGCGCGATCCCAGGTCAGGAACCGGTGTGGACGGTCGCGGCGGGGGCGTGATCGTCGGCCGGATGGTCGGCCTCGACACCGCGGTCGATGCGGTCGGCGTGGTAGAGGCCCTGGGCGAGCAGGCGGCGCACGTGTTCGTCGGCCGCGCTGTAGTAGACGAAAGTGCCCTCGCGGCGGCCCTTGACCAATCCGGCCAGGCGCAGCTTGGCCAGGTGCTGGCTGACCGTGGTGGGGGAGGCGTCGGCCAGCTCGGCCAGGCAGGCGACGTTGGACTCGCCCTGCAGCAACGCCCACAGGATCTTGATGCGAGTGGGGTCGGACAGCAGCCGGAACGACTCTGCGGCCAGGTGCACCTGCTCCTCGTTCGGCATGTCGAAATCGGTCAGCGAGGTGTGCATACGGTCAGCATATCCCCGAACCTCACCACTTGCATATCTGCGTGAGTGCGCATATACGATGCTTCAGTGACAACAGATCTGAGACCTTCCCTCGCTGCCCCGACGCCGGCAGCGACGTCCCGGCCGGCCACGTGGTGGCGGTCCGGGGCCGGCTCGCTGACGGAGGTGCGCTGGGCCGTCGCCGCCACCACGCTGTTCGCCGCCGGCGGCCTCGCCCAGCTGGCCGGGACGCCGCCCTGGCTGTGGTGGACCCTGTACCTGGCCTGCTACGCCGCCGGCGGTTGGGAGCCGGGCCTGTCCGGGCTGAAGGCGCTGCGCGAGAAGACGCTGGACGTCGACCTGCTGATGGTCGTCGCGGCCATAGGCGCGGCCGCGATCGGGCAGGTCTTCGACGGCGCGCTGCTGATCGTCATCTTCGCCACCTCCGGCGCGCTGGAGGCCGTGGCCACCAAACGCACCGAGGACTCCGTGCGCGGCCTGCTCGACCTGGCCCCTGACCAGGCCGCCCGCATCGACGACAGCGGCGAGGAGGAGGTCGTGGCGGCCGCCGACCTGCGGGTCGGCGACATCATCCTGGTACGGCCGGGAGAACGGATCGGCGCCGACGGCAAGGTGGTGGCCGGGGCCAGCGACGTCGACCAGGCCTCCATCACCGGTGAGAGCCTGCCCGTGGACAAGCAGACCGGCGACGAGGTGTTCGCCGGCACGTTGAACGGCACCGGCGCGCTGCGCGTGCACGTCACCCGGCCGGCGTCCGAGACGGTGATCGCCCGCATCGTGGCGATGGTCGAGCAGGCGAGCGCCACCAAGGCTCGCACCCAGCTGTTCATCGAGAAGGTCGAACAGCGCTACTCCATCGTCATGGTCGCCGCCACCCTCGCCCTGTTCACGCTGCCCCTGTTGTGGGGCACGTCGGTGCAGGACAGCCTGCTGCGGGCCATGACGTTCATGATCGTGGCCTCGCCGTGCGCGGTGGTGCTGGCCACCATGCCGCCGCTGCTGGCCGCCATCGCCACCGCCGGCCGCCACGGCGTGCTGGTCAAGTCCGCCGTGGTGATGGAACAACTGGCCGACGTCACCCACGTCGCCTTCGACAAGACCGGCACCCTGACCGAGGGCCGCCCGTACCTGGCCCACCTGCGCGCCCTGCCCGAGGTCGAGGCGGGAACGGAAACCGACCGGCTGCTCACGCTCGCGGCCGCGGCCGAGCAGGGCAGCGAGCACCCGCTGGGTCGAGCCATCGTCGCCGCCGCCCACCAGCAGGGGCTGCCGCTGCCGGCCGCCACCGAGTTCGCCGCCCTGCCCGGGCGAGGGGTGCGGGCCCGCGTCGACGGCCAGGTGGTCGAGATCGGCAGCCCTGCCCACCTGCTGGATCCGTCCGATGATGCGGCACCGGCGCACGCGGCGGTGGCCGAACTGGAGGACGACGGGCACAGCGCCGTTCTGATGCTCCTGGACGGACGCCCCGCCGCGGTCCTCGGCCTGGCCGACCGCATGCGCCCCGGCGCCGCGCAGGTGGTCACGCAGCTGACCAGCCTGACCGGCGCCACTCCGGTGCTCCTGACCGGCGACAACCCGCGGGCGGCGGCCCGGGTGGCGGGCCAGGCTCAGATCACCGACGTACGGGCGGGGCTGCTGCCCGAGGACAAGGTGCACGCGGTGCGCGAACTGCAGCAGCACCAGGCTCGGGTGGCACTGGTCGGCGACGGGGTCAACGACGCCCCCGCCCTGGCCACCGCCCACGTCGGGATCGCGATGGGCCGCACGGGCGCCGACCTCACCCTCGATGCCGCCGACGCGGTCATCACCCGCGACGAACTGGCCACCGTCCCCGCCGTGCTCGCCCTCGCCCGGCGCGCCCGCCGCCTGGTGGTGGCCAACCTCGTCATCGCCGGCACCTTCATCGCCGTGCTGGTGGCCTGGGACCTGTTCGGCGACCTGCCGCTGCCGCTCGGCGTGGCCGGGCACGAGGGATCCACCGTCATCGTCGGCCTCAACGGGCTGCGGCTGCTGCGCAACGCCGCCTGGCGGCGCGCCTCGGCCATGAGCACGCCCGCGGGCCGGCGGAGCTGACCGGGACCGCCGCCGAACTCCTCCCCGTCCCTGCCCGGGGCCCGCTTGGGCCCCGGCGGGCGGGTTGGGTACTACCCGGTATGAACGTACGGCATCACCCGAACGCTGTGGTGGCGGAACGACCGGACCCATCAGAGGAGAAGCGCGTGACCCCCAGCCCTGCCCACGACCAGGTGTCCCATCCAGCGGGCCATGACATCCTGCGGACCGCGCTCGGCCATGCCGAAGCCGTGCTGAACGGCCGCCTGCGGGCGGCGTTCGCGATCGGCAGCCTGGCCCACGGCGGCTTCGTACCCGAGGTCAGCGACGTGGATATGGCGCTGATCGTCGACCGGGCCGACGAGCACACCGATGAGAGCATCGTGACGGTCCGGCGCCACACGATCCGCGACTACGCCGGCTCGGCCCGCCACGCCCTGGCCGAACGGCTGTCGATCTTCTGGAGCGACTGGGAGAACCTGCGCACGGGCCACCACGCCGGGCGCTTTCCCGCCACCGACCGGCTCGACCTGCTCGACTCCGGCGTGCTCCTGTACGGCGGCGACCAGCGCGCCACCTGCGCCCGGCCCGGCCACGGAGACCTTCTCCTCGACAGCGCCACCTTCGCCGCGGCCAAATGCGCCGACCCTGACCACCTGCGGATGCTGCGCGACGCCGACGGCCTGGCCCGCAAGGGCGCGCGAGCCGTCACCAAGGTCGTGCTCCTGCCCGTACGACTCCTCTACACCGTCGTCACCGGCGCACTCGGCCGCAACGACACCGCCGCACACTGGTACACCGCCACCCCCAGAACCTCCGGCACCTTGGTGCACCACGCCGCGCGCTGGCGCACCCGGGGCATCGCCGACGTCACCGCCGCCGCCGACCTGCTCGGCCACGAACTCCTGCCGCTGTACCGGCACAGCCTCGACCGCATCCACCACGAGGTCGCCGCATCCGGCCACACCGACCTGGCCGCCAGGCTGGCCCGCCTGCACGCGACCCTCACCTGACACCCGCACACCTGCCCCGCCGCGGGCGGTGGGTTGGACGCCTGTCAACGAGGTCGCAGAGCGAGCAACTCCGAGACCGTGACGAATCGGTATCCCTGGTCACGCAGGCCCGCGACCAGGCTTTTGATGGCCTCACGAGTGTTCTGCCCGCCGGCGTACCACGGGTGGAGCAGGATGATCGATCCCGGCCTGGTCTCCTCGCGCACAGCCGCGACGATCTCGGCGGCGGTGGGAGTCGCGCCGGAGTCGGGCTCCACGCCCCACATGACCGTGCGCCTTTGGTGGTCGGCCAGATAGAGCGGTAGCGCCAGCAGTTTCTTGCCCGTCGGCGGGCGGAAGAGGATCTCGCCGCGCTGCCCCGCCGTCCGGATGGCCGCATCGGTGCGCTCGACCTCACTCGCCACGGTGGCGGGGGGAACGAAGACCATCCGCCGGTGGGTGTAGGTGTGGTTGGCGAGCTGATGGCCCGCGGCGACCAGCGCCTGCGCGGCCTGTGGCCGGGCTTCGACCTGGGATCCGATGACGAAGAACGTCGCGTGGACGCGCTGCTGGGCGAGGATGTCGATGATCTCGGGGGTGTGCTCGTCAGGGCCGTCATCGAAGGTGAGGGCGACGACCTTCTCGTCGGTGGGCACGCGGTCGATCAGCTCGCCCGCCAGCTGGAAGGTCCGCGAGTTCATCAGCTGATACAGGCCGATCGCGCCAAGGAGGAGGACGGTGAGAAGGGCCGCGAGAAGCTTGAGCCATCTTCTTCGCGGGACCGTTGCTGCTGCGTTCATGGGTGATCATGGAATCACAGGCCGGGCAGCCGGGTGACCGCGTCGGCCGAGCCCGGCTCCGGCCGGGCTCGGCCCTCGACGCAGGACCGCGCTGGTCAGCGCGACGGGTTCGGCCTCAGTGGGGGACCACTCCGTCCGCCAGAACTCGACGGTAGACCGCCACCCGGTCCTCGACGCTGTCCAGGCAGCAGCTGGAGCACTTCACCGCCTCGTCCGAGGTGTAGTAGAGGCAGCACGTGTTGCGCAGGTAGAACAGCCCTTCGCGATCGTCCTCCCGCAGTCTGATCACTTCGCCGAGCTTCTCGAGCCCGCGGGTGGAGGCGGAGAGGAACTCCTCGTAGGCCCGTTGCAGCAGGTCGACGTCGCCGCCGCGCCGGCTGGCGATGCAGAACGCCGCCGCGCACCCGTGCGCCACCCCGCCGTTGAGCTGGCGTAAGCCCGCCCGGGTCCGCGTACGCATGGCGCGTGCGAGCGGGAGCAGATGCTCATCGAGCACCCAGGAGACAAGCGTCTCGACGGGCGCCTCCACGGTGCGCGGCTCGCGCAGCGCGACCGCCTCGAACCCGTGGTGCTCGGAAAGCCGGATGGCCACGTTGTGCGGCCGCATGTCCACGACCACCCTGTCTAGCGCCCATGCGAGCAGCGCGGACGCGGTCACCGTTCCCGCGTACACGGCCATGACGGTCAGTGCGGTGGCGTGATCCGATTTCTGGCCGCTGGCCACGCGCTCGGCCGCCAGCACGCGGGAGAGCTCTTGCGATGAGGGGTCGAGCAGCCGGTCGCAGGCGATCCAGTCGTCGTGCGGCGTCAGGCCGCGTTCGAGCCGGAAACGGTCCCCGAAGGACTCCAGTCGCGAGAAGACATCCATCAGAGCGGAACCGCACTACGTAGTGTCATAGTAGACGATGATACCCCTAACGGGTATGAGGTAGAAAGGGATGATTCGCCGAGGGGGCACGGGCCGGCCCCGGACAGGCTCAGGTGGAGGCCTGAAGGAGCTGGGTCGTATAGGCGTGGGACGGGGATCGGGCCAGGTCTTCCGCCGGACCGTGCTCGACGATCCGGCCTGCCTGGAGGACCAGGATGCGGTCGCACGACTGGACGGCCTCGCCCAGGTCGTGGGTGACGAGCAGGACGGCGAGGCCGCAGTCGGTGGTCAGGGATCGGAGGGTGGTGGCGATCCCCGCGCGGGTCGAGACGTCCAGCATGGAGGTGGCCTCGTCGGCTATGAGCAGCGCTGGACCGCCGGCGAGCGCTCGGGCGATGGACACCCGCTGGCGCTGGCCGCCGGACAGCTGGCCGGGGAAGCGGGCGAGGAACTCGGGGTCGTCCGGCAGCCCGGCGGCGGCCAGCGACTCCCGGACGCGGCCGAGCCGCTCGCCGCGAGGCACCCCCGCCACCGCCATCGGCTCACCCACCAGCGCCGCGACCCGCATTCCCGGGTGGAGCGAGTCGTAGGGGTCCTGGTGGACGAAGCCGATGCGCTGTCTCAGACGCCGTAGCGCACGGCCGGTCGTCAGCTTCTGGCCTTCGAGCGTCACAACACCCGCGGTCGGCTTGATGAGACCGAGCAGAATCCGGGCAAGGGTGCTCTTGCCCGATCCGCTCTCGCCCACCAGACCGACGATCTCGCCCGCGCGGATCTCAATGCTGACGTCGCGCAGTGCGTCCACGACCCGTGATCGGGCCCGGTACGTGTGCCGGATGCCCGACGCGCTGACCACGACGCCGCCCAACGGGCTGTCGGCGCGGGGCACGTTCGGGTAGGAGGGGTGTTCCGGCTCGGCGTGGCGGTGGCAGGCGACCTGCGCCTCTCCGGACGCGACCAGGGGCGGTGTCTCCTCACGGCAGCGGTCGACGGCGAGCGGGCAGCGTGCCGCGAACGCGCAGCCGGGCAGGGCGTGCCCGAGGGCGGGCGCGGAGCCGGGGATGCTGCCCCATGCGACCTCGCGGTCGGCGACGGGGGTCGCGGTGAGCAACCCGGCGGTGTAGGGGTGGGCGGTGGCCGGGGAGAGCGCGCGAGCAGGGCGGACTTCGGCGAGGCGGCCCGCGTACATGATGGCGACGCGGTCGGCGTACGGGAGCAATCCCGCCAGGTCGTGCGAGACGATCAGCATGCTGGTCCGCAGCTCCGCCAGGAGAGCCAGGATCTGCCGCTGGGTGATGGCGTCCAGCCCGGTGGTGGGCTCGTCGGCGACCAGCAGGTCCGGCTCGCCGGCCAGGGCGAGCGCGATGGCCACCCGCTGGCGCTGTCCGCCGGACAGCTCGTGCGGATAGGACCTGAGCATCGTCCGCTGGAGCCCAACGCGGTCGAGCAGATCGGCGGGGTCCGCGGCGCCGCCGTGCAGGGTGAGCATCTCGGCGAGCTGGGCGCCGATCCGGTGCACGGGGCTGAGCCCGGTCATCGCGCCCTGTGGCACGGTGGCGACGCGGGTGCCGCGTACCCCCGCCCAGTCGGTGCGGCCCACCAGCTCGTGCCCACCCAGCACTGCGGACCCGCCGGCCTGCGCCGTGGCGGGCAGCAGGCCGAGCAGGGTGCGGGCCAACGAGGTCTTGCCGCAGCCGCTCTCGCCGACCAGCGCCAGGATCTCGCCGTCGGCGATGTCGAGGCTGACCTGCGAGACCGCGGCCAGGCCGCCGTAGCTGACGGTCAGGTCACGTACGTTCAACGTCATCGCGCAGCCTCCCGCAGGGCAGGGTTGAGCCGTTCCTCCACCGCGACGCCGATCAGGGCGAGGGAGAGCACTGTGAGCGTGATGGCGGCGCCGGGCGGCAGAGCCCACCACAGCCAGGCGTCGGACAGGAAGACGCCGTTGGTCTGCACCCAGTAGAGCGTGGTGCCCCAGCTGGGCGTGGTCGGGTCGCCGAGGCCGAGGAAGGACAGGGTGGCGTCGTAGATGATGGCGACCTTCGCGGTGCGGACGAAGACCGGGATGAGCAGCGGCCCGATGAGGTACGTGCCGTGGCGGGCCAGCAACCACCAGGCCGGTGCGCCCATGGCCCGCGACACCTCCAGATGGCCGCGGGACCAGGCGGTGAGCACCCCGGCCCGGAGCACGCGGGCGGGGACCGGCCACAGGATGAGCGCCAGGATCGCCGCCCGGACGCCGAAGGACTGGCCGAGGAACGCCGCCGCCAGGATGTAGAGGATCAGCTCGGGCAGGATGAGCAGGACGTCCGCGCCGCGCATCAGCGAGACCGACAGCCAGCGCGGGCCGATCCCGGCGGCGCCGCCGATGATCGCGGCCAGCAGGGTGGTGCAGACGGAGACGATGAACGCCAGGCTCAGGGAGGTGCCGGCGCCCACGATGAGCTGGTCGAGCAGGTCCCGGCCGAGATCGTCTGAACCCAGCGGCAAGCCCGCCCGCGGCGGCGCGTACGGCTCGGCCACCCGCTCGCGTCCCGCGTCATCGGGCAGGGCGACTCCGTACAGCGCGATGGCGACGATCGCGCCGAGGACGCCTACGCCGATCACTCCTTGCGTCCCGAGCAGGTGGCGGCGCGGCGCCTTGAGGAACATCATCTCCGGCCTCCGGTTCTGGCGCGGGGATCAAGCAGCGGGTACGTCGCGTCGGCGAGCGCGTTCATGAGCACCACCATCACGGTGAGCACCAGGAACGCCCCCTGCATGAGCGGGTAGTCGCGCGCGGTTATCGCGTCGAACGTGAGCCGCCCGAGGCCGGGATAGGCGAAGACGGTCTCGACCACGATCGCCCCGGCGGCCAGGAAGCCGATCTCCAGCATGAGGATCGTGTGCACGGGCAGCAGCGCCGGGCGCAGGGCGTGCCTGCGCACGAGCCTGCCGTACGGCACCCCGCGGGCGTGGGCGTGCTGCACCGGCTCGCTGGTCAGCACGGTGAGCAGGGACGAGCGGGTGTAGAGGAACAGATACCCCAGGCCGGTGACGGTCAGCGTCGTCACCGGAAGGATCAGGTGCTGCAGGACCCCGGCCGCCGTCACCCCGTCCGGCCCGGAGACGCCGTAGGTGGGCAGCAGCTGGAGCTTCACCCCGAACAGGACGATCAGCAGCATGCCCAGCCAGAACTGCGGCACCGAGTCGGCGACCACGGCCGCGCCGAGCAGTCCGGAACCCTTGCCCCGGCGGCGGCGCAGCGCGCCCGCGACGCCCAGCGTCACCCCCAGGACGGCGGTCACCACGGTGCTGGTGCCCACCAGCAGGAGCGTCCACGGCAGCGCGTCCGCCAGCGCCTGCGTGACCGGGCGGCCGTCCGACAGCGAGGTGCCCAGGTCCAGGGTGAACACGCCGGTCAGGTAGTCGAGGAACTGCTGGGGGAGCGGTCGGCCGAAGCCGTACTGCGTGGCGATCTGCGCGCGCTCGTCGGCCGTCAACCTGGCCAGCGCCTCCGGGCTGCCGAACAGCTTGAGCGGGCCGCCGGGCAGTGCCCGGGGCAGCGCGAAATTGAGGGTGAGCGCGACCAGGAGGACGGTGAGGTATTCGGCCAGCCTGCCCGCGAAGTAGCGGGAGTAGCGCAGGCGGCCGGGTTGGATCGCCGTCATCCGAGGCGGTAGTCGACGAGGGAGAACTTGTTCAGCGCGGCGGCGCCGTTCTGCCAGGTCCAGCCGCTGTAGACATCCTTGCGGAAGGCATAGGCGCCGTTGCGGTAGTACAGGGTGAGGAACGGCACCTGCTCCGCTATCTGGGCCTGGAGCTTCCTGGCGGCTTCCGTCCTGGCCTCCATGGTGGGTGCGGCGGTCATGGTGGTGATGATCTCGTCGACGGCCGGGCTCTTGAAGCCGACGACGTTCAGGCTGCCGTCGTCCGGGTCGGAGGCCAGGAGCTGGCCGATGGTGCCGCTGCTGAGCATCACCGGGGCGGACCAGCCCCACATGGACATGTCGTAGTTACGCCCCTTGCGGACGTCGTAGTCGGGCCACACCTTGGTGTCGAGCGAGTCCGAGTCGAGCGAGGTGACCTTGACGGCGACGCCCACGTTCTTGAGCATGTCGCGGATCAGCTCGGCGCTGCGCAGCCGGTCGGTGGAGGAGCTCTGCACGAGCAGCTCGTACGACATGGGTTTGCCGTCCAGCACCCGGGTTCCGTCCGGTCCCGGCTTGGCGCCGAGGCCGTCGAGCTCCCGCTTGGCCGCCTCGGCGTCGAAGATCGGCGCAAGCTGGTCACCCTTGACCGGCGACTCCGCGTGGATGAATCCGGGGTTTCCGGGCGTGCCCTGCCCGAGCAGCGCGGTCTTGACCAGGTCGGTGGTGTCGATGGCCTTGGCCAGCGCCCGCCGCACCTCGGCCCGGTCGAACGGCGGCCTGGTGGTGTTGAACGCCAGCAGCGTGGAGGCGAACTCGGTGCCCTTGACCACGCCGATGTTCGGCTGCCTCTCCAGCGTCGCGAGCTGCTGCGGAGGGACGATGCGGGCCGACATGTGCACCTCGCCGGTGCGAAGGGCGGCGAACTGCGTGGACTCCTCGGGGATCACGGCCACTTTGACCGAGTCCACCTTGGGCTTGCCCAGGGCGTAGGCGGGGTTGGCGGTCAGGGTGTAGCCACGGGCGTTGTCGTACCGGGTCAACTTGTACGGCCCGCTGCCGACGGCCTTGTCCACCCCGGCCGTGCTGACCTTCTGCACCGACTCCCACAGGTGCTTGGGCAGGATCGCCATGTCAGCCAGGATCCGGCGCGGGAACTCGGGGTCGGGCGCCTTGAGGGTCATGGTCACCACGTCGCCGCTGACGCTGACCTCGTCGATCGGGCGAACGTCGATCGACGAGTCGCCCGACAGGTTCTTGCGGTAGAACTCGACGCTGAACCGCACGTCGTCGGCGGTGAGCGGCTTGCCGTCGTGCCAGGTGACGCCTGGCCGGAGCGGCAGGGTGAACGTCTTGTTGTCGGAGGTCTTGATCTCCCTGGCCAGCAGGGGCGTGACGGCGTCGCCCCGCACGATCACCAGCGTGTCGAAGAGCAGCTTCACCAGGTTGTTGCCCGGGTAACCGGTCTGATTGGTGAAGGGCGTGAGCGTGCCCTCGTCCGAGGAGATGGCGATCGTGATGCTCTTCGCCTGCTGGGCGGCGGGTGCGGTGGGTGTCGTGCCGGTGCTGGATCCGCATGCCGTGAGGAGCGCGAGGGAGAGCAGTGCGGCGGCGGGTCGGTGGTACAACAAAACCTCCGGGGGGTATATGAGGTGCAAATGACCCCATGGGGGAGGGCGTGCGTTGCACGTGACTCTATAGGTCTGCCACGTAGATGCAAGCGTCGATCGTGTAAACACCATGATTCGCGCTGACCTGGGAATACTCGCCTTAGACGGTCCGCGGGCGGCGACTCTTGTGTGCGGTTGATCAGCGCTCTACTATGCCCCCTAATAGCCCGGCTGGCTGCTGTGATCGCCCACTTGAGCGTTGAACCATCTGAGATGCCGCCGGTGGCGACCTTGGCGAACCCGTGCGTGACGCGCTCCAGAACGACCGGCAGCACCTGGCTACCCTCTCCGCCCGTCCGTCAACTGGGAATATTCGCGAGTTGAAATACGGTAGGGGGGTATAGTACTTTGGAGAAGTCGGAAGGAGGAGACATGGTCGGATACAGCGACAACAAGCAGGACCAACTGCGTAGGCTGCGCCGGATCGAGGGTCAGGTGCGGGGGCTGCAGCGGATGGTCGAGGACGACAAATACTGCATCGACGTCCTGACGCAGGTGTCGGCGGCCACCAGTGCCCTGCAGTCGGTCGCCATCTCCCTGCTCGAGGATCACCTGGCCCACTGTGTCGCCGAGGCCGCCGCCAAGGGCGGGCCCGAGGCGCAGGCCAAGGTCAAAGAGGCTTCCGACGCCATCGCGCGGCTCGTCCGCTCCTGACAACACCAACACACCGGAAGGTTGATCGATATGGCTACCGCTACCTACACCGTCAAGGGCATGACCTGTGGCCACTGTGTGAGTTCGGTGAAGGAAGAGGTCGGTGAGGTTGCCGGGGTCACCTCGGTCGAGGTGGATCTGGCCAGTGGCCTGCTGACCGTCGAGAGCGACAACCCCGTGGACGCGGCGAAGATCGTTTCGGCCGTGGAGGAAGCGGGCTACGAGGTGGCGAATCCGGCATGAACGCGGCAACGAAACTGGGTGCCTACGCGCTGGGGCTGGCCGTCGTCTTCGGCGGCGCCCTGGGCGTCGGGAACGCGATGGGAGACGTCGGTCCGGCGCCGGCCAAGCCGGAGCATGGCGCGACCCATTCGACTCCCGCCGCCACCGCCGAAAGTCACGGCGGCCATGAGGAGACCACCACCGCAACAGCGCAGGACGATACCCCTGGGGGGCTCCAAGTGTCCCAGAACGGCTACACCCTCAACCCGTTAACCACGATCAAGGCCGGCGAGTCCACGGACTTCCGCTTCACCGTGACCGGGTCCGACGGCAAACCGGTGACCGACTACCAGGTCCAGCACGACAAGAAGCTCCACTTCATCGTGGTCTCGCGGGATCTGGCGACATTCCAGCACGTACACCCCGACATGGCCGCCGACGGCGTGTGGTCGGTCAAGCTGACGCTGGACGACCCCGGCGCCTACCGGGCCTTCGCCGACTTCGCCCCCACGGGTGGGAGCGGCCTGACCCTCGGCGCGGATCTGCTGGTCGCGGGCGACTACAAGCCGAAGCCCCTGCCCGAGGTGGCTCGGACGGCAGAGGTGGACGGCTACACGGTCTCCCTGACGGGCGATCTCGTGCCCGGCCAGGCCAGCAAGCTCACGCTCAGTGTGAGCAAGGACGGCAAGCCGGTCACGGATCTGCAGCCGTACCTGGGAGCGTACGGACATCTGGTCGCCTTGCGGGCCAGTGACCTCGCCTACCTGCACGTGCACCCGGACGGCGAGCCGGGCGACGGCAAGACGGCGGCCGGACCCGAGATCACCTTCTACGCCGAGGTGCCCAGCGGCGGCGACTACCGGCTGTTCCTGGACTTCCAGCACGACGGTAAGGTCCGCACGGCGGACTTCGCCGCACAGGCCGGGCCCGGACAGCCCAAGCCCACGTCGGAGCCGAGCGCCAGCCCGTCTCACGGCAAGCACCCGCACTGATCGCAGGACACGAAAGAAAGGAGACGTGATGTCGTCCCTGACTGAAGGCAGGGCTGTCGAGCTGTCGATCGGCGGCATGACCTGCGCGTCCTGCGCCAACCGGATCGAACGCAAGCTCAACAAGCTCGAAGGCGTGAGCGCGACCGTCAACTACGCGACGGAGAAGGCCAAGGTCACCTTCCCCGAGGGGGTGGATCCGCAGCAGCTGATCGCCGAGGTGGAGAAGGCCGGCTACACCGCCGCGCTGCCCGCCCCGCCCCCCGAGCCGGGGGCCGAGGCCGGGCAGGAGCCCGCCGACGAGCTGCGGCCGCTGCGTGAGCGGTTGATCACCGCCGTCGTGCTGAGCGTGCCGGTGGTCGCGATGGCGATGGTTCCGGCGCTGCAGTTCACGAACTGGCAGTGGTTGTCGCTGACGCTGGCCGCGCCGGTGGTGGTGTACGCGGGATGGCCGTTCCACAAGGCGGCCTGGACGAACCTGCGGCACGGTGCCGCCACGATGGACACGCTGATCTCGGTCGGCACGCTGGCCGCGCTCGGATGGTCGTTGTGGGCGCTGTTCTTCGGCACCGCGGGCACGCCCGGGATGACGCACCCGTTCGAGTTCTCCATCGAGCGCACCGACGGCTCGGGCAACATCTACCTGGAGACCGCCGCGGCGGTGACCGCGTTCATCCTGGCCGGCCGCTATTTCGAGTCCCGTGCGAAGCGGCGGGCGGGGGCGGCGCTGCGGACGCTGCTGGAGCTGGGCGCCAAGGAGGTGGAGCTGGCCGACGGCCGCCGCGTCCCGATCGAGCAGCTGCAGGTCGGTGACACCTTCGTGGTCCGGCCCGGAGAGAAGATCGCCACGGACGGCGTGATCACCGAGGGCTCCTCCGCGGTGGACGCCTCGATGCTGACCGGCGAGTCCGTGCCGGTCGAGGTGCGACCGGGCGACGCGGTGACCGGGGCCACGGTGAACGCGGGCGGCCGCCTCATCGTCAAGGCCACGCGGGTCGGCGCCGACACCCAGCTCGCCCAGATGGCGAAACTGGTGGAAGAGGCGCAGACCGGCAAGGCGGCGGTGCAGCGGCTGGCCGACCGGATCTCCGGGGTGTTCGTGCCGATCGTGATCGCGCTGGCGGTCGGCACGCTCGGGTTCTGGCTCGGCACCGGAAACGGCACGGGCGCCGCGTTCACCGCCGCGGTGGCGGTGCTGATCATCGCCTGCCCGTGCGCACTGGGCCTGGCGACTCCGACCGCCCTGCTGGTCGGTACGGGCCGGGGTGCCCAGCTGGGCATCCTGATCAAGGGCCCGGAGGTGCTGGAGTCCACCCGCAAGGTCGACACGATCGTGCTGGACAAGACCGGCACCGTCACCGAGGGCAGGATGACCCTGGTCGCCGTGCACCTGGCCGAAGGGGAGAGCCGCGAGCAGGTGCTCAGGCTGGCGGGCGCGCTGGAGCACGCCTCCGAGCACCCGATCGCCCAGGCCATCGCCCGTGAGGCCCGGTCCGACGCCACCGTGGAGGACTTCGCCAACGTCGAAGGGCTCGGCGTTCAGGGCATCGTGGACGGCCACGCGGTCCTGGTCGGCCGGCCCCGGCTGCTGGCGGAGTGGTCCCAGCACCTGCCCGTCGACCTCGAACGCCAGTTGGCCGAGGAACAGGCGGCGGGCCGCACCGCGGTGGCGGTCGGCTGGGACGGCCAGGCCCGTGCGGTGCTGGTGGTCTCCGACGTGGTCAAGCCCACCAGCAAGCAGGCGATCGCCGAGCTCAGGGCTCTTGGCCTGACCCCGGTGCTGCTGACCGGCGACAACGAGGCGGTCGCCAGGACCGTGGCGGCCGAGGTGGGCATCGACGAGGTGATCGCCGAGGTGCTGCCCGCCGACAAGGTCGAAGCGGTCAAGAAGCTGCAGGCCGAGGGCAAGGTCGTGGCCATGGTCGGTGACGGGGTCAACGACGCCGCCGCACTGGCCCAGGCCGACCTGGGCCTGGCGATGGGCACCGGCACCGACGCCGCCATCGAGGCGTCCGACCTCACCCTGGTCCGCGGTGACCTCAGGGTCGCGGCCGACGCGCTCCGGCTGTCGCGCCGTACGCTGTCCACCATCAAGGGCAACCTGTTCTGGGCCTTCGCCTACAACGTGGCCGCCCTGCCGCTGGCCGCGCTCGGGCTGCTCAACCCGATGATCGCCGGAGCCGCGATGGCGTTCTCCAGCGTGTTCGTGGTCAGCAACAGCCTGCGGCTGCGCCGCTTCAAGTAAGAAACCGCTCCCTGTGGCCGAAGGCGATCAACGCCTTCGGCCACAGGGCGTTCGTGTGCCTCGGCGCTCAGTCTCCGGCGGCGGCAGGGCGGGGGAGGCGGAGCCGTTTGAGTGCGAGCGCGTTGACCGCGACGATGAGGCTAGATCCGGACATCGACAGCGCGGCGATCTCCGGTCGCAGCACCAGCCCGAAGGCGGGTTCGAAGACGCCGGCCGCGATCGGCAGCGCGATCGTGTTGTAGCCGATCGCCCAGCCCAGGTTCTGCCGCATCTTGCGCAGCGTGCCGCGGCCGATGGCCAGCGCGGTCGGCACGTCGAGCGGGTCGGAGCGCATGAGCACCACGTCGGCGGTCTCGATGGCGACGTCGGTCCCGGCGCCGATCGCGATGCCGAGGTCGGCCCGGGCGAGCGCGGGGGCGTCGTTGACGCCGTCGCCGACCATCGCGACCCGGCGCCCGCCGCGCTGCAGCTCGGCGATCTTGTCGGCCTTGTCGCCCGGCAGCACCTCGGCGATCACCGTGCCGATCCCGAGCCGGTCGGCGATCCGCCGGGCGGTGGCCTCGTTGTCACCGGTCAGCATGACCACCTCGACACCGGCCGCGCGCAGCGCCGCGACGGCGGCCGCCGAGCTGTCGCGGGGCGCGTCGGCCAGGCCGATCACCCCGGCCGCGCGCCCGTCCACGGCGACGACGACCGCGGTACGCCCGCCCGCCGCCAACTCCTCGCGCCGGGCCGCCAGCGGCCCCAGGTCGACGCCTTCCGCCTGCATGAGTTTGGTGTTGCCCACCGCGACCCGGTGCCCGTCCACCTGCGCCGTGGCGCCGTGACCCGGGACGTTCTCGAACGTGACGGCCCGCGGGACGTCCGGGCCGGCGTACCGGACCACGGCCTCGGCCAGGGGATGCTCGGACTCGCGCTCGACGGCGGCGGCCAGCCGCAGCAGCTCGGCCTGCTCCATCCCGTCGGCGATCACGTCGGTGACCTCGGGCTCGCCCCTGGTCAGGGTGCCGGTCTTGTCCATGACCACGGTCTGGACGCGGGCGGAGGTCTCCAGCGCCATCGCGTTCTTGAACAGCACGCCACGCTTGGCGCCCAGGCCGGTGCCCACCATGATCGCGGTGGGGGTGGCCAGGCCCAGCGCGTCGGGACAGGTGATCACGACCACCGTGATCGCGAACAGCATCGCCGTGCCGGCCGCCGCGCCCGCCAGCAGCCAGAGCGCCAGCGTCAGCCCGCCGCCGATGAGCGCGACGAAGACCAGCCAGAACGCCGCCCGGTCGGCCAGGCGCTGCCCCGGGGCCTTGGAGTTCTGGGCCTGCTGGACGAGCTTGACGATCTGGGCGAGGGCGGTGTCGGCGCCGACCTTGGTGGCCCGTACCCGCAGCGTGCCGTTCTTGTTGATGGTGGCGCCGACGACCGCGGAGCCGGGGGACTTGTGCACCGGCAGGCTCTCGCCGGTGACCATCGACTCGTCGACCTCGCTCTCGCCCTCCAGGACCGTGCCGTCCACGGCGATCTTCGAACCGGGACGGACCAGCAGGAGGTCCCCGGCCACGACCTCGGCGGTGGGGACCTCCACCTCCTCGCCGTCGCGGATCACCACGGCCCTGGGCGGGGCCAGGTCCAGCAGCGCGCGGATCGCGTCGTTCGCCCCGCCCCTGGCCCGCATCTCGAACCAGTGCCCCAGCAGCACGAACGCCGCCAGCACGGTCGCCGCCTCGTAGAACACCTCGCCGCCGCCGGTCAGCGTGATGTACAGCGAGTACAGCCAGCCCGCCCCGATCGCCACCGCGACCAGCACCATCATGTCCAGCGTGCGGGCCCGCAGAGCCCGTGCGGCGCCGTCGAAGAAGATCCACGACGAGTAGAAGATCACCGGCAGGCTGAGCAGCAGCGCCCACACGTCCTCGCGCAGGCCGAACGGCACCGGCACGTGCAGCCCCAGCACCTCGCGCCCGATCGGCGACCAGATCAGGATCGGGACCGACATCACGGCCGCCACCAGGAACCGGTTGCGCATGTCGGCCACCATGGCCTCCATCGACCCGGCGCCATGCCCCCCGTGCCCCATCATCTCGTGCGGCGACGGGCCGGCCTCGTGGCCCGCGTGTTCTTCACGCGGAGCGGCCGAAGTGGCGCGGTGGGCGTGCTCGCCGCCTGGTGGTCCGGGCTCTGCCATGGGGTCGCAGACGTGCGACGGCACGGACTGGCCCGCGCAGTGATAGCCGCATTCCCGCACCCAGCGGCGCAGCTCGGCCAAGGACGTGGCCCTCGGGTCGAAGACCACGGTGGCGGTCTGCCCGACCGGGTTCACCTCGACCTCGATCACGCCAGGGCGGCGGCTCAGGACGGTACGCACGACGTTCTGCTCAGAGGCCCACCGCAGCCCGCTCACGTCGAGAACCGCCGTGCTGCGATCCCCGGTCGTCATGGTCGCCCTCCATACCCGCCGATGGCGTGCTCGCAGGAAGCGTGGATCTACCACTTGTCATAGTAGTAACCGGCTTCACGCCCGTACGTGTGGCGCAGGGTACAGAGAGATCCGCTCCGCGACCATGGACTGGAAGTGGCGGCAGCTGGTGAAGTCCTCGTGATCGCAGTCCAGCGCGCAGTCGATGAGCTCGAGCGAGGCCTGAAGCTCGGCGAGGTGCCGGGCGAGCTCCTCCCGCCGGCGAAGCAGCACGGCGCGCCGTTCCGCCGCATCCGAGGTGGCCGTCATCTCCCGGATCTCCTCCAGGCTGAACCCGGCTTCCTTGGCGCGCAGGATCACGGCGACCCGGTAGAGGTCGTCGGGCCCGTAGCGGCGCCGCTCGCCTCCGATGCGGGCCGGGGTGAGCAGCCCCATCGACTCCCAGTGCCGCAGGACGTGCGTGGCCAGGCCGAACCGTTCCGCGATCTCACCGATGCTCATGGTCGCATTTGACTTCATGTCGACATTAAGTCGCATGCTGGGGCACATGTCCAAGAACAACAACGACTCCATGGAGTCGCTCATCCGGATGCTCGACGTCGTCGACGCCTTGCCCGCGGCCGTCGCATTGCGCGCTCGGTCGTACGACCTGCTCACCCTTCCCGACGGCGCGGCCGTGGTGGACGTCGGCTGCGGCGCCGGGCGTGCGGTCGACGAGCTCGGGGAGCGCGGGATGCGGGCGATCGGCGTGGACCTCAGCGAGGAGATGATCGCGGTGGCCCGCCATCGCCGGCCGCGGTCCGACTTCAGGATCGGCGACGCCTTCGACCTGCCGCTCGAGGACGGGGAGGTCGCCGGATATCGGGCCGACAAGGTCTACCACGAGCTCGCCGACGCGGCCAAGGCGCTGGGGGAGGCCAGGCGGGTGCTCGCTCCCGGCGGGCGCATCGTGCTCATCGGGCAGGATTGGGACGCCTTCATCATCGACTCCGACGACCCCGCGCTCACGCGGACCATCGTGCACGCGCGCGCCGACCTGATCCCGAACCCACGTGCGGCTCGCCGCTACCGCAACCTGCTGCTCGACGAGGGCTTCCAGGACGTCCAGGTGGAGGCGCAGGCCGGTGTCTTCACCGACGCCGCCATGCTGCCCATGCTGACCGGCATCGCGCAGGGCGCCCGCGTCGCCGGCGCCGTCACCGCCGAACAGGAGACGGCCTGGGTGACCGAGCAGACAGAGCGGGCCCAGGCCGGACGCATGTTCCTGGCGCTGCCCATCTTCGTGGCCTCCGCATCGCGACCGGAGGAATAGCGCGCCCACGGAGCCGGGACCCCGCGGCGCGCTGCTCGCGGGGCCCCGCCCGCTCAGGACGAGCGCCTGCCTCGGTGTGTTCGCCGAGGCCGCGCATCGTGGTGGTCAGACCTTCTCGCGTGCCGTGATCGCCCGCTTGAGCTTGATCAGGTCCTTGGGGGAGTTGACCACGACGGCGCCCACCAGCACGCCGCGCCGGCTGAAGGCCACGGCGAAGCGATCTTCTTCCGGGGAGCCGGTGGCGATGCTCGCCGCGTCCGCGAGGTGCGGCAGCCCGGCCGTCTGGATGCGGGCGCCGTGCACATGGGTGGCGAAGTTCGGCACGTCCACGAACGGCTGAGCGTCCTGCGGCCCCGCCAGCAGATTACGGGCGGCGACCGCGCCCTGCTCGTTGGCGTTGGACCAGTGCTCGACGCGCACCAGCTCCCCGCCGAAGAGGGCGTGCGGCCAGCGCGCGACGTCCCCCGCGGCCACGACGTCGGTCGACTCCGTCGCGAACAGCGTCGGCTCACACAGCACGCCGTCGTCCACGGCCAGACCGCTGCCGTCCAGCCATTCGGTGTTCGGCAGCACGCCCATGCCGCCGACGACCAGGTCCGCGGCGATGGCCCGGCCGTCGCTGAGCCGTACCTGGCCGCCGTCCACGGCGGTGACCCGGACGTTCGTGACGAGCTCGACGCCGTTGCGCTCGTGGTGCCCGGCCAGCCAGCGGGACGCCTCCTCGCCCAGCCCGAAGTGCATGGGGTTCGGCGCCGAGTCGACCAGGGTGACCTTCCTGCCGAGCTGCCGGGCTGTGGAGGCCACTTCGCCCCCGATGAAGCCGCCGCCGATGACCAGCACGTGCTCGTGTCCCGATTCGAGCTCCGCGCGCAGCGCCAGCGCGTCCTCAAGGGTGCGCAGGGCGTGCACGCCGTCGAGCCGCCGCGGGCGCGCACCGCTGGCGATGACCAGGCCGTCGTAGCCGATCCCGGTGCCGTCGTCGAGGGTGACCGTCCGGTCCCGTACGTCGAGGCGTACGGCCTGCCGACCCCGCAGCCACTGGTCGCCGAGCTCCTCCGCGCCGGGAAGCGTGACGTCGTCGTCGCCGTGCAGCACGCTCTTCGAGAGCGGCGGGCGGTTGTACGGCACGTGCGTCTCGGCGCCGACCAGCGTCACCTCGCCCTCGAAGCCCTCCCGGCGCAGCGCCTGCACGGCCCGCAATCCCGCCAGCGAGGCACCGACGACGACGATCCTGTTGAGTCTGCTCATGCCGTCGACCATACCTATAGGGGGTATTGGTGTGGCAATGTGACTTGAGTCTCATATACCCCTGACCCGTATGTCTTGCGTTGAAGGTGATCGCGGCGTACCGTCTCCTGCGTATACCCAATGGGGGTATGAAGAAGGAGATGTGGCGAATGAGCACGAGCACGTACAAGGTGTCGGGGATGACCTGCAACGGGTGCGCCGGCAAGGTGAAGACGGAGATCGGCAAGGTCGCCGGGGTCTCCTCGGTGTCCGTCGAGCTGGCGACCGGGCAGGTCACCGTCACCTCGGACGGCCCGATCGACGACGCCGCGATCGTGAACGTTGTGGAAGAGGTCGGCTACGAAGTGGTCGCCGGCTGATCATGCGCGGAGTGGGCGCGTGAACGTTGGGTCGGGGAGCGACTGTCATCGCATCCCCGGCGCCATCTGATCTAAGACAGGGTGTGCGGACTCCGACAATATGTATGCCGGATGTCGCCTCGTACACTGGCCGGGTGCCGAAACTGTGGAACGAGACGATCGAGGCGCATCGCCGTACCGTGCATGACGCGATCCTGGACGCCGCCGTCGAGCTGGTGGCCGAGCGGGGGCTGCTGGCGGTGACCATGTCGCAGATCGCCGAGAAGGCCGGCATCGGCCGGGCGACGCTCTACAAGTACTTCCCCGACGTCGAGACGATCCTGGTGGCCTGGCACAGCCGCCAGGTCGCGGGGCACCTGGAGCACCTCTCCCGGGCGGGGGAGCATGAGGGCGACGCCGGGAAGCGGCTCGAGGCCATGCTGGAGACGTACGCGCTCATGCACCAGCAGATGGCCCGCCACGGGTTCGCCCCCGACCTGGTCGCGCTCCTGCACCGGTCGCAGGACGTCGGCCACGCCCAGCACCAGTTGCACGCCTTGCTGGGCGACGCGCTCGCCGAGGCCGTGCGGGCCGGTGCCGTACGTGACGACGTGGCGGCGGCGGAGCTCGCCGCGTACTGCCTGCACGCGCTGCAGGCGGCCACCGTCCTCTCCTCGAAGGCCGCCGTCCGGCGGCTCGTCGCGGTCACCCTGGACGGGTTGCGCGCTCGCTGAGCCGGTAGCGGCGGCTCGGCCTTCCGGTCTCAGCCGGCCTTGGCCGTCGAGCGGCGGCGGCGCCAGAAGTGGGTCGCCACGAGGGCGACCTTCACCAGAACGGCCACCAGGACGACGTCCGCGCCCAGGCCCGCCCATTGCGGGATCGCCAGCACACCCGCGGCCAGGCCGGCGTGTACGACCACGGCCAGGACCGCGGCCAGAGTGAGGCCGAGCACGGTGTGCCGTCGCCGGCGCGGCGCGGGGTCCGCGATGGCCGCGTCGAAGGTCGCGCCGGGCCCGCTCCAGTCCACGGTCAGGTTGTCGCGCCTGCCCATTCTGGTGATGTTCCTGGTGACGAGCGCCTGGACGCGGTGCAACCCGTCCTCGTCCTCGGCCTCGACGCGCACAGTCAGCGCAGTGGGGGTGGCCCGCAGGAAACAGATCGCCCCGTCGACGGTGATGGTTCCCTCGGTTTCCGAATACTCGGCCTTGATGTCTTTGGGCCTTTCGCCGCCCGGGTGGGGACGGCGGCCGGGGTGGCTGGGCAGCCCGTGGCCCATCTGGGTGGCGTGCCGGCATAGCTGGGCGAGGTAGCGGCCGGCGCGGTCGGTCGTGACGTGGGCTTCGGCGGTTGGCACGGGGTTCCTTTCGGGGTTTCCGGTAGGGCGACACGTACGCGTCTAAGTGAGCGAACTGTATCTGATATATACACTATGTATCGCAAAATTCCGGAGCCGGCGCGAATCATGTGAGGAGTTCAAGGCGTATGAGCACGCTTGAGGTGGATGGAGCCCGCCTCTACTACGAGACCCACGGCAGCGGCCCGCTGACGGTCCTGATCACCGGAGCGCCGGGCGTGGCCGAGGTGTACCGGGAGGTCGTCCAGCACCTGGGCGGGCGTCACACCGTCGCCGTCTACGACCGTCGTGGCTTCTCCAGAAGCCACCTCGACGGCCCGCAGGACTACGACCGCCGGTTGCGGACCGACGCCGACGACGTGGGATGCCTGATCGAGCACCTGGGGCTCGGGCCGGCGATCGTCTTCGGCGCCAGCTCCGGGGCCACCGTCGCCCTGGAGCTCCTCGCCCGCCACCCGTCCACGGTCCGCACTCTCATCCCGTACGAGCCGCCCGCCTTGCGGCTGCTCCCCGACGGGGACAAATGGGAGGACTTCTTTTCCGAGGTCTATGACCTGTACCGGCTCGAAGGGATCGAGCCGGCGATGAAGACGTTCAGGGAACGGACGTTCGCGCCGTCGGACCACCGGCACATGGCCCGCGCTCCCAGGAACGATGCCAACGCCGCCTACTGGTTCGAGCACGAGCTACGCCAGTACCCGCCCGCCGCGCTCGACCTGACGGCGCTCGCCGCGCACGCCGATCGGATCGTCCCCGCGGCCGGTCGCGAGTCGCAGGGCTACCCGTGCCATCGGGCGGCGGTGGAGCTGGCCGGGCGCCTGTCCAGGGACCTGTTTGAGCTGCCCGGCGGCCATATCGGCTTCGTCACCGACGCTCCCCGCTTCGCCGCGGAGCTCGGCCGGCTTCTCGCGGGCACGGTGTCCTGAACGCCGCGGTGGCCGGATCCCTCCGGCCACCGCGGCGAAGACCGCGCGACGACTACAGCAGGCTGCTCCAGTACGACCAGAACCGGATCCCGATCAACGTGAGGATGACCAGGTACCACACCGTGAGCGTCACCGTGTGGTACTCCGTCAGCTTGCGCTGAGGCCCGCTCGACATGCAGCTGAGGTTGTGCAGGCTGACGTACCAGAAGATCGGCATGGTCACCGCCCAGACGATCATGCAGTACGGGCAGAGCGCGCCGATGACGTAGAGGCTCTGGAAGATCAACCAGTGGATGAAGACCGCCCCGGCGGTCACACCCGCCTGCAACCCGAGCCAGAACCAGCGGCGTGGCCGCGCACCCGCCAGGAGCGCCGCCCCCACGGTGGTGACGACGGCGAACCCGGCTATGCCCAGCAGCGGGTTGGGAAAGCCGAACAGCTCCGCCTGCGGCGTACGCATGATCGAGCCGCAGGACAGGACCGGGTTGATGCTGCAGCTGGGCACGTAGGCCGGGTCCTTCAGCAGCGCGATCTTCTCGACCGTCAGCACGAACGACGCCACGAGCCCGATCAGGCCGCCGGCCAGCAGCAGCCGAGGCAGGAGCCGGGGGAACGGATCGGCGGCCACCCGCGGCTCGTCGAGCTTACTTGGCGAGCTCAGCATCGATGGCCGCCTTGAACTCGTCGGATGAGCGCGGTTCGATCTTCTTCTCGTTGAGGAAGAACGTGGGCGTGCCCTGGACCCCCAGGGCCTCCCCGTCGGCCGCGTCCTTCTTCACCCGGGCCAGCGTGGCCGGGTCGGCGTAGGCCTTGTCCCAGGCCGCCATGTCCAGTCCCAGGCCCTGGGCGAGCTGGCGGAAGAACGGATCTGCCGCCACCTTCTTCTCGGCCCATTGGCTCTGGGTCTGGTACATCTGCTGGTACATCGGCTCGAACTTGCCCTGCTGCGCGGCCGCCTCGACCGCGCGGGCGGCCCGTTCGGCGTTGAAGTGGCTGGCGATCGGGAAGTATCGCGCCACGAAGGTGACCTTCCCGGCGTACTGCTTCCGGATCTCCTCAACGGTCGGGAAGTACGCCTTGCACGCCTCACACTCGAAATCGAGGAACTCGACGAGCGTGACCTTGCCGTCGGGAGCGGTCTGCAGCTTGTGGCTGTCCTTGCGGACGAACTGGGTCTCACCCGCCGCCAGCTGACCTGCCCGCTCGCCGGCGGCGTCGAGCCGGTTGATCACCACGAACGCGCCCACGACCAGGACGAACACCCCGATCACCACCAGCGACACCTTGAGATTGCGGCGGCGGGCGTCCTGCCGTCTACCCTCCTCCCGGGCCGCCTCCACCTTGGCGCGCCGCATCTCGGTTCGCTCTTGCTCTCGCGACACCCGCAACTCCTTCCAACCACGTCTGATCGGCCGGGGCGGCCGAAGTTCTACGCAGTGTAGAAGATGCGGGGATACTCTCGACATAAATCACGTAACCGAGAGGGTTCATGGAGTGGCCGGGGCGGTCGGCCTGGCCCTTGGCACGATGTCGTGAGGGCGCGCGTCAGCGCCCGTCCTGGTGGACGGTGGTGGGCCGCCGGGACCTGAAGGTGTCCTGCTACTTCTTCTCTTGGAGGGTGACGGTGACCTCGCTGAGCTTGCCGTCCCTCATGTAAGTGATCTTGACCTGCTGGCCCGGCTTGAACCCTCTGACCTGCCCCACCACGGTTTCCCCTGCGTCAACCGCAGTGTCGCCGATCTTGGTGATCAGGTCTCCCTGCTTCAGGCCCGCCTTGTCCGCCGGACTCCCCGCGGTGATCTGCCCGATCAGGGCGCCCGGCACGTCGCCGGTCGCGTCGGTGACGCTCACGCCGAGGAACGCGTGGGTGACCTTGCCGGTGCTGATGAGCTGCTCGGAGACCTGCTTGGCGGTGTTGACCGGGATGGCGAAGCCGACGCCGCCGCCCGCGGCGTTCGAGGCGATGGCGGTGTTGATGCCGATCAGCTCGCCGGCGGCGTTCACCAGCGCGCCGCCGGAGTTGCCGGGATTGATGGCGGCGTCGGTCTGGATGGCGCCGCCGATCGTGGTCCCGGCGCTCTGCTGCTGCTCCTGGCCGAAGCCCGGCGGGATCTGCTGCCGCTGGTCAGGGCCGGTGGTGAGGGTACGGTCGAGCGCGCTGACGATGCCCGCCGTAACCGATCCGTCCAGCCCGAGCGGGCTTCCGATGGCCAGCACGGAGTCGCCGACCTTGAGCGCGTCGCTGTCGCCGAGAGTGGCCTTGGCCAGCCCGGAGACGCCTTCCGCCCGGATGACGGCCAGGTCGGTGGCCGGGTCGGTGCCGACGACGCCTGCCTTGGCGGTCTTGCCGTCGCTGAACTTGACGGTCATCTGGCCGCCGCCCTGACCGGCCCCCTCGACCACGTGGTTGTTGGTGAGGATGAGGCCGTCCGGGGACAGCACCACGCCGGAGCCCTCGCCGCTCTGGCCCTGGATCATCACGACGGTCGGCTGCACCTTGGCAGCGACCTCGGCCACGGAGAGCTGGCCGGCGGCCGGCTTGGAGACGGGACTCGGCGCGCTCGCGGTGGCCACCGGCTCGGGCCGGAACGTGTTGGCGACGACGGCGCCCACGACGCCGCCGCCGATGGCCACGGCGGCCAGGGCCAGCGCGGCGACGGCCCTTCGGCCGTTGCCGGCGGGAGGCGGCGGCGGTGGCGGCTGCTCCATGGCGATCGTGTCATATCGGGGGAAGTCCCCGGTCACCGGCGGTGCGCTGCCGAGCTGACTCCACCCGCCGGTCCCGTGCTGATGGGGCTCGCTCGCGTTCATCCGTCATCTCCTTGAAGTGCCGATGCCCTCGAAGGGTGTCAAGAGTCGCGTAAGGAGCGGCTAAGCCGATGGCCCGGATGATCGGCGAAGCCTGATGACGGCCTTATCGATCGAGGTGGGGACAGGGCTCCATGCGGGAAACCGGCTTCACCAGCCGAGTTCGTCGCAGCCTTCGTGGTTGACGGGCTCGACCTGCAGGGTGGCGTGGGCCACGCCGTGGCGCCGGCGTAGCACCTCGCGGGCCTGGTCCAGCACGGCGTGGTTGTCGTTCTGGTCGGTGGTGACGAGGTGGGCGGTGGCGACGTTCATGCCGGAGGTGAGGGTCCACAGGTGCAGGTCGTGCACGTCGCGCACGCCCTCGATCGCGGCCAGGTCCCGCGCGACCGTGGTCGCGTCCATGCCTTCGGGCACGTGCTGGCCGAGCACGGCGAAGACCTGACGGCCGAGCGAGATCGCCCGTACGGCGACGAAGACGCCGATGGCCAGGGCGACGACGGTGTCCCAGAACGTCTGGCCGGTGGTGGAGACCAGCCAGCCCGCGACGATGACCCCGACGGATCCGGCCGTGTCGGCGACGACCTCCAGGTAGGCGCCCTTGACGTTGAGGCTCTCGCTCGCGCCCGAGCGCAGCAGCAACAGGGCCACGACGTTCACGATCAGGCCGATGGCGCCGACGACGAGCATGGGGCCGGAGGAGACCTCGGCTGGTTCGCCGATGCGCCCCACGGCCTCGGCGACCACGTACAGGGCGACGCCCAGCATCAGCACGACGGCCAGAAGGGACGCGAACACCTCGGCCCGGTAGGAGCCGTAGCTGCGCCTTCCCGTGGTGTCCGGACGGGTGGCGATCCTGGTCGCGACCAGCGCCGCGCCGAGGGTGACGACGTCGGCGGCCATGTGCCCGGCGTCGGACATCAGCGCCAGCGAGCCGGAGATCAGGCCGTAGGCGAGCTCGACGAGGAAGAAGGAGCCGATGAGCGCGAAGGAGACCGCCAGGCGCCAGCGGTGGCGGCTGCCCGCGTGTCCGTGTCCGTGCCCGGCGCCCATCAGGTGGTTCCGTCGCGTTCGGGGTGGATGGCGTCGGTGTGCTCGGTGTGGGCGAGTGCCAGGTCGAGCAGCATTCGTACGTGCGGGTCTTCCAGGCGGTAGTAGGCCATCCGGCCGGCGCGGCGGGCGGCGACGATGCGGTGGGCACGCAGCAGCCGCAGCGCGTGGGAGACGGCCGATTCGCTCTGGCCGGTCACCGCGGCCAGGTCGCACACGCACAGCTCGCCGTCCAGGAGGGCGACCAGCAGGCGCAGCCGGTTCGGGTCGGACAGCAGCCCGAAGACGTCGGCCGTGTCGGTCAGGTCCTCGGCGGCGGGCATGCGCTCGCACACGGCGGCCACCCGCTCCGCGTCCACCACCTTGACCGCGCACCCGTCCATCATCAACACGCGCTCATCTGAAGACTCATTCATATAATGAAGATAGGGTGCTGCCTGGAGGTCGTGTCAAGCGCCCGTTTTGTTGGCTGATGTCGTGGAGTGTCAGCCCTTTGATGCGGCACCGGCCCCACCGCGGCAGGGCGCGGGGCCGCTTCGCCAGGCCGGAAGAAGCGCCTCAGTGGCCGGTGTGACCGTCGCTGACCGCCATCTCGTCGGGGCGGAGGGCGTGGTGGGTGGGGCCGTGAGGGTCGGCGCAGTGTTGTGTGAGCTGTTGCGGGCTGTCGGGGGTGGCGTGGTCGACCTGCAGGGTGGTGTGGGTGATGCCGTGGCTGTCGCGGAGGAGCTCTTCGATGGCCAGGCGGGCGGCGTGGCAGTCGGCGCCGGGGGTGACCAGGACGTGTGCCGACAGGGCGGCGTATCCGGAGGTGACCTCCCAGATGTGCAGGTCGTGTACTTCGACCACGTTGTCCAGGGCGGCGATCTGGCGGCCGACCTCGGCGGGGTTGACCTCGGCCGGGGCGGCTTCCATGAATACCCGTCCGGCGTCGCGGACCAGGCCCCATCCGGCCTTGAGCATGAGGGCGGCGACGATCAGCGCGGCGATGGCGTCGGCGCGGCCCCAGCCGGTGAGCCAGACGACCAGGCCGGCCAGGGTGGTGGCGATGAAGGCGTACAGGTCGTTGAGGATGTGCTGGAAGGCGCCTTCGACGTTGAGGCTGGAGCGGTTGGCCTTGGACAGGAGCCAGGTGGCGACGAGGTTGACGGCGATGCCGGCCAGCCCGGTGATGACCACGTACAGGCCCTCGACCTGGGGCGGGTCGATCAGGCGGTGGATGCCCTCGTAGGTGAAGTAGACGGCGAGCAGGAGCAGCGTGATGCCGTTGACCTGGGCTGAGATGATCTCGGCGCGTTTGAGGCCGTAAGTGTAGCCGCCGCGGGGCGGGCGGGCCGCGATGCGCATGGCGATGAGCGCGAGGACGATCGCCATCGCGTCGGTGAGCATGTGGCCGGCGTCGGAGATCAGTGCCAGCGATTGGGCGATCACACCGATCACCACTTCGACGGCCATGAAGCCGACGATCAATGCCAGCGCGCCGCCCAGCTGCCGGCGATCGGCATCCGCACTGACCCCATGCCCGTGACCATGCCCATGACCGGGACCGTGCCCATGACCGTGGTCGTGAGAGTGACGTTCAGGCATCCGCGGAGCTCCTCGGGGGGTGGGTGACGTGGGTGATGGCCACTTGCGGCAGGTTACGTACGTGGGCGTCGGCAAGCCGGCCGGCACGCCGTGCCCGCGCGATCCGACGGCCGTGCGACATCCGCAACGCGTGCGAGACCGCGGCGGATCGCCTCTCGGCGGCCGGACCGTCGTCGGCCTCAACACCTGATGGGATGTTCATATATACAGATGCTCTCCGTTGTGGCGCGCCGGGTCAAGCCTCTACGCATGAATATCTGATCAGATGTTTAAGCGGGCTGTAATGAGTCAACTACATTGCGTAGAAGTTGCAGGCTGGGCGGTCAGGGTCCGGCCTGTGCCGTACCGGGTTCCTGTAACCCCGTACGGCCACGCGCACAGGAAGGGTTCACGCAATGAGAAGTGTCCACACCGCCACCGCCACCGCCATGATCGCCGCGGCCGCTGGATGCCTGGCGCTGACCGGGCTGCCGGCCCAGGCCACCTCCGCTCGGCTCACCCCACCGGCCACGGCCGGATCGTGCCGCTACGAGCTCAACCATCTGGCGCCCGGCGAATCGATCCCCGTTCACTCCGCACCCCGGCGGAACGCGCGTGTCCTCGGGCAGCTCCGCTCCGGTGCGGGTGTCATCGCCGGAGCCTGCGCCGGTAAGGGCGGCTGGCTGCACGTCACGACCCCGGCCGGGATCCGTGGCTGGGCATCAGGGCATCACCTACGCAAACTGCCCACCGGCACCGGCGGCTCAGCCAGGATGGGCACGCCCGCGGGAGCCTGCCGCTACAGCGTGACCGGGGTGCGCCGCATCAGCCACCTCAACGTCCGCTCCGGCGCCGGTCTCCGCTATCGCCCCATCGCCGCGCTGAAGGCCGGCGCCCACGCCATCGCCGGGACCTGCGCCGGCAGGCGCGGCTGGCTGCGGGTCACCACCCCCGCCGGGGTACACGGCTGGGCCTGGAACGGCTATCTGCGCAAGAGCGCCACCGTCAGCCCCCGCTCCGCCACGTAGAAGGCGCCTGTCCCGAGAGGAACGACGATGACCGGACCACACGCTCACCACCACCACCATGACGACACCGCCTGCGCCGAGGACACCACGCACGGCACCGGCGACTGTGCCGCCGAGTGCGCCGACGTCGAGGTCCACGCGGCCGAGCAGGGCCAGGGCCCGGACTGCGGCCCGGGGCACTGCCACGACGAGCACGACGCCGCCTCGCACTAGCCGGTGATGCCGGCCTGCCGCCCGGCGGTCACACCGTTACCCCGCTCCCGCGGCTGATCCGTGGTCCTGGCGACAGGCGTCCTTGGGCGGCGTCGCCAGGACCACGCCCGCCGCCCCGTCGAGTCATGGCCACGAGCCGACGGCGAAAGGTTGCACAGTCACCATGCATGCCGAGCACGAAGAACACGACCACGGCCCTCATCTTCCCCACAGCCACGCCGGCCCCGACGACCCCACCTCACCATCGCTTCAGGCGGTCATGCCCGGCCAGTTCGCCCTGCTGACCGCCGCCGCGGTGCACCACCAGGTCTTCACCGTGGTGCGGTTGCGCGGCGGCTACGACCTGGCCGAAGTGGACGCCTTCCTGTCCCGGGTGGAGACCACCCTCAGCCTGCTCTGGCGGGACAACGCCCAGTTGCGCGAGCGCCTGGCCGCCGAGGCCGCCGCGCCATCGGATGCGTCCGCCGGCGCGGAGGCGCTGGCCGCGGCGCGCCGAAGCGCCGAGGAGACCATCGCCGCCGCCCAGAACGAAGCCCGTCAGATCCTCGCCGAGGCCGAGCAGAGGCAGCGGGAGGTCGCGGCGACCGCCGACGCGCTGACCCAGGCCGCCCGCAAGACCATCGACGAACAGATCGACCAGCTCGCGATCGCCCTCACCGACCAGGGCAGGCACTTGCAGCACACCCTGCACGACCGGGTCGCCCAGCTGCGGGCCGTACTGGAAGACCTCACCACGCCCGGCCACGGCGCGCACGAGGCCCCACCGGTGCCCGTACGGCCGGCCACGGCGCCGCTGCGCACGCCCGGCGCGCCCGACCACCTCCCCAGCCCCTGACAGACGTTTGATCCCCGGTGCCCACGGTCACCGTGCGATCGCCGAAATGCCCGAACTTCGCCGGAAAGGCCGTGCCATGTTCGTGCCGCCCGGGGGACTGGCGCCCCTGCACACCCTGGCCCTGTACGACCTGGGCCCGAAAGACATCACGCTGGATGTCGCCCTGCCTGCCTGGACCACGTGGGTCGCCGTCGTCATGGTCGCCTCGTCCACGCTGGCCGGCGCGTATCTGGCCCGCCGCAACAGCGCCAGGATCAGCATCTGGCTGGCCGTCGCCTCGGCGTTGATGCTCATCACCGCCCTGGTCGACCTGCTGCCCGACGCCTGGGAGGAGGCCGACGCCACCGGCGTGCCGATCTGGGTGGTGGGCCTGGCGGGGGTGTTCGGGTTCGCGGTCATCACGTTCTTCACCCGCAAGGGATGCGGTCACAGTCACGACGACGGCGCCGCAGGCGGCGGACGCCATGCGCCGGGCCTGCACCGCCGGGTCAAGCGGGCGGTCAGCGCCGCGGTCTACGGCGGGGTCGGGACCGCCGCCGCGCTGTCCCTGCACCGCATGATCGAGGGCGCCACCCTGGCGCTGGTCGCCTCCGCCGTCGTGGTGGCCGCCCTGGTGATCCACTCGGCCAGCGAAGGGCTGGCCCTGACCGCCCTGCTCGACCTCGCGCGCAGGCGCGCGGCCCCCTGGCTGGCCCTGTCCTGCCTGGCCCCGGCCGCCGGTGTCGTCCTGGCCACCCTGGCGCCCCTGCCCGCCCAGAGCGTGCCGATCCTGCTCGGCATGGTCACCGGCGTACTGTTGCGCACCGCCGTCATCGGGCTCACCATCGCCCGCGACAGCCGGCGCCTGTCCCGGCGCCACCTCGTCATCGCCGGCACCGTCGTGGCCGGCATCGGCGGCCTGTTGATCACCACGCAGACCGTGCTCGCGGGCGGGCCGCCCCGGCCGACTCTGCCGATCGCCGCCGCCCACGGCGTCACCCCGGCCCCCGTCCCTCGCCCCGGCATGCCCGGCCCGCCCGCGGCACCGGCCCGGCAGCTGACGACGACCCAGCTACGCGCCGCCATCACCGGCGGGCAGCTCAGCCTCGAACAACTGCTCGCCCGCCGCGACCCGGCCACCATCAGCGCCGACGCCGCCACCCTGCTGCGCGCCCTGCCCGAGCACAGCCCCGAGCAGATCACCCAGACACTGCGCCAGGCCAAGATCGGCACCGGCACCGCCATCGGCGACCTCACCCTGCGCCAGCGCCATCTCCTGCTCAGCGCGCTGAGCGACGAGCCGGGTTCGCAACACCGGTGAGGCGGACGGCACGGATCGACGCCATCCCCCCGCGGGCCGGCCAGATCGCTTCCGCGCAACCCATCCACCTCAGTGCACACACCACGACGCGAGAGGACGGCGACGATGCGGCTCGGCACCCTGGAGCGATCGATCATGCAAGCCCTGTGGGAGCATCCCGAGGGCGTCTTCGCCAACCGCCTGGCGGCCATCCTGCCCTCCGGGCCGGCCACCACGACCGTGCTGACCGTCCTGGTACGCCTGTCGCACAAGGGCCTGGTCGCCCGCGAACGCGTCGGCCGCGCCCACCTCTACAAGGCCACCGCCACCAAGGACGCCTTCGTCGCCGAGGTCATGCGCGCCGCCCTCAACGAGGCCGGCGACCTGGAGGCGGCCGCGCAGCGCTTCGTGGGCACCGTGACCCCGCAGGTGGCGGCGGCCCTGCTCGAAGCCCTCGGCGAACGCGACGGGTCCGCCTCATGATCGCCTGGCTGGTTCCCCCCGGGATCGCGCTCCTTCCGGTGGCGCTCGGCGACCGCGCCGCCCGCGCGCTGGCCGGCGCGCCCTGGACACATCGCTGCCCCCGCGCCGCGCTCGTACTCTGGCAGGCGGCCGGGCTGGCCGCCGGACTGGGCGCGATCTGCGTCGGACTGGTGGCCGGGGTCGCGCCGCTGGCCGCGCTCTTCCCCCACGGCGTGCACACCCTGGCCCGCCATCTCGTCACCGGCCACGGCCTGGACGGTCTCGGCCCGCCGCAACTGCTCGCCCTGCTGCTGTCGACGGCCCTGCCGATCTGGCTGCTGGCGCACACCATCCACGCCACCGCCGGCATCGCGCGCGAGCGGCGCCGCCAACGGCTGCTGATCGACATCGTCGCCGACCATCACCCCGGCCATGATGTCTACGTCCTGCCCAGCAGCAAGAAGGCCGCCTACTGCGTGCCGGGCAGACACCACCGCGTCGTCGTGAGCCAGGGCACCCTGGACCTGCTCACCACCAGCGAACTCCAAGCCGTGCTGCGCCACGAGCACGCGCACGCCCGCGGCCACCACGACCTGGCGCTGCTGCCCTTCCTCGCCCTCACCCACGCCTTCCCCCGCCTGTCCGCCGCACACACCGCCCGCCACGCGGTGGCCGTGCTCCTGGAGATGATCGCCGACGACCACGCCCGCCAGGCCCACGGCGACCTGCCGCTGGCCCGCGCCCTCGTCCGGATGGCCGGCCACGACGACGGCCCGCGACCCGCGCCCTTCACCCTGACCGACACCGGCACCGCCGAACGCCTCCAGCGCCTGCTGACGCGGCGCGCGCACACCCCGTGGGTGCCCGCCACCGCCTACGCCACGGCCATGCTGCTGCTGGGCGGCCCGGTCACGGTGCTCCTCGCCCCGCTCATCTTCGTCACCACCTGACCGGTCCACCCGGCGCGGGTCGCCCTTCCACCCGAGGCAGGACGGAGGGCGATACCCCGTGCCGGTAAGGTGAAGCCGTGCCTGTCTGGGGGGATGAGTCATGAGCGGGAGGAACGCGTTCGCCGCGGTCCTGCCGAAACTCGTGCTCGTGGCCGCCGTGCTGCTGGGCGTCGGGCTCAGCTACGCCACCGCGCACTACTGCGCGGCCTCCCACACCGCGGTCGGCGCCTGCGCCTCCATGGGGAGCGACGATCATCCCGGCATGAGCGCGGGCCACGAGTCCGTCGGCGCCGATCACGGCCCTGTCGTGTTGTGCCTGGCCGCGCTGGTCGCAGTGGTCGTCGTGTTCGTGCTGGCCCTGTTCGGCCTCGGCCGGCCGAACGCCGTCGGCGGCTCGGGCACGCGGCGCCCGAGGAGGCTGCCCGCGGTGCGCGGGTCGCCGCCACTGTACGCGCTCTCCCTCCAACGGGTGGCGGTTCTGCGGACGTAGGAGTCCTCCGCGCCGGGCTGAGCCCGGCGCCAAGGAGTCCCGTCCGTTTCGAACCGTGAGTGATTCATGACATCCATCGATCGACGGTTCTTCCTGCGTGCCGGCGTGGCCGCAGTGGGAGGAGCCGTGTTGTCGGCGTGCTCGGCGAGCGAGAGCACCGCTTTTGTCCAGCCCGGTGGGGCGCAGGTCCGGGCCGCCGAAGCCGCCCGGCGCCCCGGCTCCGTACGGGAGTTCCGGCTGCTCGCCCATGAGGGGCGAGCCGACCTCGGCGGGCCGACCGTGCGGACCTGGCTGTACGGCGATCGCCTGCCCGGCCAGGCGATCCGCGTCGCCAAGGGGGAGGTGGTCCGGGCCAGGCTCGTCAACCGGCTGCCGAAGGAGACGACCGTGCACTGGCACGGCCTGGCGTTGCGCAACGACGCCGACGGCGTGCCGGGCGTGACCCAGCGGCCCGTTCCGCCCGGTGGCGAGCACCTCTACGAGTTCACCGCCGCGCATCCGGGGACCTACTGGTTCCATCCGCACCATGGCACGCAGCTCGACCGCGGCCTTTACGCGCCGCTGATCGTCGAGGATCCGGCCGAGCCGCTCGGCTACGACGAGGAATGGGTCGTCGTCCTGGACGACTGGATGGACGGCGTGACCGGCACCCCTGACGACGTGCTGGCGGAGCTGACCTCGATGGCGGGCATGACGGCCGGCGGCGGACACGACGGCCACGGCGGCATGGCCATGCCGACGACGCCCACGCCCACGATGCCCACGCCGACCACGTCGGCGAAGTGGCCGCACATGATGATGAACGCCGAGAGCGACCTGCTCGGCGGAGACGCCGGCGACGTCTACTACCCGCATTTCCTGATCAACGGGCGGGTGGCCGCCGCGCCCGAGACGTTCACCGCCAAGCCGGGTGCCCGGGTGCGCATCAGGCTGATCAACGCCGGTGGCGACACCGCGTTCCGGGTGGCGCTGGGCGGCCACCGGCTGACCGTCACCCACACCGACGGCTTCCCGGTGGAGCCGGTCGAGACCGACGCGCTGCTGCTCGGCATGGGCGAACGCTACGACGTGCTGGTCACCCTCAAGGACGGCGCCTTTCCCCTGGTCGCGCTGGCGGAAGGCAAGCGGGGGCTGGCCCGTGCCCTGGTCCGCACCGCCAAGAGCGCCAGAACCCCGCTGGCGGACGCCCGGCCCGACGAGCTGAACAGCCGCATCGTCGGCTACGACCAGCTGAAACCCGCGCAGGCCGTACGGCTGCCACAGCGGGCCGCGGACCGGACGATCACCCTGAAACTCACCGGAACCATGGCCAAGTACGACTGGGCCATCAACGGCAGGAAATATGACCCGAAGGTCATCGAGCCGATCAGGTCCGGGGAACGGGTCAGGCTCTCGTTCGTCAACCAGAGCCTGATGTGGCACCCCATGCACCTGCACGGCCACACCTTCGCCCTGGCGCGGACCGGCCTCAGGAAGGACACCGCGATCGTGCTCCCGGGCGCGACCCTCGACGTCGACTTCGACGCCGACAACCCCGGCCTGTGGATGATCCACTGCCACAACGTCTACCACGCCGAGGCCGGGATGATGAGCCTGCTCGGCTACCAGGCCTGAAAGGGACCCGCGCGATGATCAAGAAACTGGGACCGGCGCTCGCCCTGGCCGTCGGCCTGACGGCGTGCGGCGCGGGCGAACCGGCCGCCGCCCCTTCCGCCCGGCCCTCCGACGTGGGGGTCGGGCACGTTCACGGCCTGGGGATGGACCCCGCGACCGGCAAGACCTACGTCGCGGGCCACTTCGGCCTGTTCACCCTGGAGAACGGGAAGCTCGTCAAGGTGGGGGACCGGGACGCCGACCACATGGGGTTCACGGTCGCCGGCCCGAAGACCTTCTACGCCAGCGGTCACCCCGCCGCCGCCGACATCACCTCCGGCGAGCCGCCGCACCTCGGGCTGATCCGCTCCACCGACTCCGGCCTCACCTGGGAGCAGGTGGCGCTGGCGGGCAAGGCCGACTTCCACGCCCTGCAGGTCGCGGGGACGACGGCCTACGGGTACGACAGCCAGACCGGCCAGATCTGGCGCGGGCAGGGGGCCGACCTCAAGCCGGCCGCCCGGCTTGACCTGCTCGACCTCGCCGCCGGCGCCGATGCGCCCGACCGCCTCTACGCCACGACGCCCGACGGGGTGAAGGTCAGCGCCGACTCCGGCAAGACCTTCGAAGCTCTGAAGGGAGCCCCGCTGCTGTCGTTCCTGGACGTGGTGGGCAAGGATCGGCTGGTCGGCGTGGACCCGGGCGGCCAGGTGCAGGCCAGCGCCGATCGAGGAGCGACCTGGCAGCCGGCCGGCCGCCTGCCCATGCAGGCCGTCGCCTTCACCGCCGTGTCCGCCGACCGTCTCCTGGCCGCCGCCATGGACGGCACGGTCTACGAGTCGACGAACGGCGGCAAGGACTTCACGACCGTCCACCAGCCCTGAGAAGGGGCGAGGCCGCCCCGGACGCGAGGTCAGCGGGCCGGCCAGGTCCTGCGGCGGGGAAATCAGCTGAGCGACCCCGCCGCAGGCCTGGCCGACGGCCGCTCAGTCGCTTGTCTCCTCAGCTCTGTGCCCCCGTTTCGACCGGCACGGCGCGGGGCGTAGCGGGTGAGGGGGTCGGGGGTTCCGGCAGTTGGTCATGGTCGACCAGGCCGGTGGATTCCAGGTAGGTCATGTGGCGCATGACGAAGTTCATGCCTTCTCCGGCGAACTTCCTGATCTCGGAGTTACGGGTGCCGGATCGCACCGCGGCCAGGGTGCTGAAGACCTTTCCGTGGGCGGCGCGCAGCAGGTTCGCGTAGTCCCTGTCGAAGGCGGGGCCGCTCTCCGCCGCCAGCTGGGCCATCCAGCTCTGCTGGTCGGCGTTGGGCTCGGCGGGCAGCGCGACGCCCAGCTTCTTCGCGGTCTGGCGGGTCATCAGGTCCAGCTTCGCGTGTTCGTTCATGATCTGCCTGCCGACCTCCTTGACCCGCTGGGACTCGGCGCGGGTCTGGGCGTACTCGCCCACGGGCATCTCCCACAGGCCCGCCTGCCGCACCTTGATGAGCAGGTCACGGTCCGCCGCCGTGAGGGGGCCTGATGGCGTCTGCGTCGCCGCGAGGGCGGCGGGATCGTTCGAGGGCGGCATGACCAGCACGATCGTCGCCGCGGCGGCCACCACGAAGCCGGCGAGCATGAACAGCTCGCCGCGGAGCAACCTCTTCACGGTCCGGGGCATGCCTGTTTCTTCGGCCATGTTCAGGCTCCCGGCAACACGAGGATGGTGATGGTCGTCATCGTCGGCGTACCTCCACTTGACGCTTGCGGTTCCTTCGGAGGTACGCGAGCCCGGCCCAACAAGTTCGACCGCATGTAGAAATCTCTAGGGATCATGCCGAAATCGAGCTATCATCGCAATATGGCAATCAATGATGGCGGCGGGCGCTGTGTGAGCGCCGACATCGCCGCGGGGATCCCACCGGCGGCGGCTTTGTTCCATTCCCTGGCCGACGAGACGCGGCTGCGCATCGTGCAGCGGCTCGCGCGTGGTGAGGCGCGGGTGGTGGACCTGACCGCCGAGCTGGGGCTGGCCCAGTCCACCGTGTCCAAGCACCTGGCCTGCCTGCGCGACTGTCACCTGATCGACTATCGGGCCGAAGGCCGCCAGTCCTTCTACTCCCTGACCCGGCCCGAGCTGATGGACCTGCTCGCCTCGGCCGAGCAACTGCTGGCCGCCACCGGCCACGAGGTCGCCCTCCGCCCCGCCCCCGGCCAGGCGGAGGAGGCGGTGTCGTGACCGCGCTGAACCTGGGCCCGGCACCGGCTCGTCGCGCCGTGCTCCAGCGCCGGATCCGGCTGCTGGTCGCCGCGACCATCACCTACAACGTGATCGAGGCCGCCGTCGCCATCACCGCCGGCACCGTCGCCTCCTCCGCGGCGCTGATCGGCTTCGGTCTCGACTCGATCGTCGAGGTCGCCTCGGCCGCCGCGGTGGCCTGGCAGTTCTCCACCGCCGACCACGAGCGCCGCGAGAAAGCCGCGCTGCGCGTCATCGCGATCTCCTTCTTCGCCCTGGCCGCCTACGTCACCTTCGACGCCGTGCGCGCCCTGTTCGGTGTGGGCGAGGCCGAGCACTCCACCCCCGGCCTGATCCTGGCCGCGCTGTCGCTGGTGATCATGCCGTTCCTGTCGCGGGCCCAGCGCCGCGCGGGCCGCGAACTCGGCTCCGCCAGCGCGGTGGCCGACTCCAAGCAGACGCTGCTGTGCACCTACCTGTCGGCGGTGCTGCTCGTCGGGCTGGCGCTCAACAGCCTGTTCGGCTGGTCCTGGGCCGACCCGATCGCCGCCCTGGTCATCGCCGCCGTCGCGGTCAAGGAGGGCCGCGAAGCCTGGCGCGGAGACGCCTGCTGCGCCGTCCCCGCCGCCTCGGCCGCCGAGCCCGACGGCTGCGCGGACGGCTGCTGCCCGACCGGCAAGGAGGACCCTCGGTGATCGGCCGCCGGATGCCCGTCCGCGTGCGGGCCGCCTACCGCGGTGAGATGCGCGCGGCCCGTGCCGCGACCGGCGACGATGCCCGCTGGCGGCACCTGGAGCGGGCGCACATCATCTCCCAGCCCTGGCCGTGGCCGCACACTCGCAACCACCTCGCCATGTTCGCCCTGGCTGTGGCCCGGCGCGACCGGCGCGAGGCGCTCGGCCAGGTCGTACGGATCATCGTGGCCGCACCCGGCTCCGCCCTGGGCCGCTACCCCGAGGGCAGCACCGGCCGCGCCACCGTCGGCCTCACTCAGCCCATGCCCGTCCCCGAGGACCTGGCCGCGCTGTTGCGGGCCGCCTGATCGGGTGGAGGAGGAGCCGCCGCACGGCGGCGAATCCTGTGCTGTTACTGTCAAAAAGCCTCTTGACGGATACGGTCCCGCCGATGCAATCTCTTGGTAACAACTAGTCATATGAACATATGTGACTATGTAGGTCTTGAGGTGCTCTTTTGGGCATCGGGGGCTCACGACCGACCGGCAAGCCGCGCGTCATGCGCGAGAAGGAGGCACCGGCGGTGGCTGACTGTAATTCGATCCTTCGGCTGGTGGTGATCGCCGCCACGGCGACTGCCCTGACCGCCTGCGGTGCGCAGGGCAAGAGCGGCGATCTCCTGGAGAGAGTCAAGGCCGCGGGTGTCATCCGGGTGGCGCAGACCCAGGCCAACCCGCCGTGGAACTTCCTGGAGGGCGGCAAGCCCGCCGGCTACGACGTGGACGTGGCCAACGAGCTGGCCAAGCGGCTCGGGATCGCCAAGGTGGAGTTCGTCGCGTCGAACTTCCAGAGCTTCATCGCCGGGGTTCAGGCCGGCAGGTTCGACGCGGTGATCGCCGGTCAGACCATCACCGACGAGCGAAAGAAGCAGGTCGACTTCTCCCGCCCGTACCAGGTGAACGGGATCTCGATCTTCGTGGCCGATGCCGACACCTCCATCAACGGCGTGGCGGACCTCAAGGGCAAGAAGCTCGCGGTCACCGCGGGCACCACCCAGGCCGCGTTCGCGAAGAAGTCGATCCCGGACGCCGACGTCAAGACGTACGACAACGCCACGCTGGGCCTGACCGAGGTCGGCAGGGGCCGGGCGGACGCCGTCCTGGTCTCCCGCTTCCAGGGCGCGTTCCTGGCGCAGAAGAACGGTCTGGCCGTCAGGCCGGCGGGCCCGCTGCTGGAGTCGGAGGTCAACGGGATCTCCTTCGCCAAGGGGTCGACCGCCTTCAAGCAGGCCGTGGACAAGGCCCTGGGCGACATGATCTCCGACGGGACGCTGAGCGCGATCTCGAAGAAGTGGCTCGGCGGCCTGGACATGGCGGCCGAGCTGGGGAAGATCTGATGGACCTCCTCATCGAGTTCCTGCCCGACCTCCTCACCGGGCTCGCGCTGACGATCGTGCTGGGCGTGGTCTCGTTCGTCCTCGGCAGCGCGCTGGGCGCACTCGTGATGCTCGCCCGCATCTCCGCCAGCCGCGTGCTGCGCGCCCTCGCCGCGGCTTACGTGTCGGTCTTCAGAGGTACGCCGCTGCTCATCCAGATCATGATCATCTACTTCGGGTTGCCGCAGATCGGGTTGGAGATCCCGCCCATCCCGTCGGCGATCGTGGCGTTCACCCTGTTCAGCGCCGCCTACCTGAGCGAGAACTTCCGCGCCGGGGTGCTCGGCGTCGACAAGGGGCAGTGGGAGGCGGCGGCCTCGATGGCCATGCCGTACTGGAAAACCCTGCGCAGGATCATCTTCCCGCAGGCGATCAGGATCGCCACCCCGGCCGTCGGCAGCAGGTTCGTGGCGCTGATGAAGGACACCTCGCTCGCCTCCGCGGTGACCGTGGTCGAGCTGACCCGGGTGGCCGAGGGGATCGGCACCTCGACCTTCCGCTACATGGAGGCTCTGTTGCTGGTCGGAGCTCTGTACTGGATGGTCAACACCCTGCTGCAGATCGGGCAGCAGGCACTGGAACGGCGGATGCAAAGGGCCTACGCATGATCAGCGTTCGCGGACTGCACAAACGATTCGGCGACCTGGAAGTGCTCAAGGGCATCGATCTGGATGTCGAGCGGGGCGAGGTAGTGGTGATCATGGGCCCGTCGGGCTCGGGCAAGACCACCCTGATCCGCTGCCTGAACCTGCTTGAGGAGCCGGAGCGGGGCACGATCGGCGTGTGCGGCGCCGAGGTGACCTGCGGGACCCGCCTTCCGGCCAGGCAGGTCAGGGAGCTGCGCCGCCGTACCGCGATGGTCTTCCAGCAGTTCAACCTGTTCCCGCACCTGACTGCCCTGCAGAACGTCATGGAAGGCCCGGTCTCCGTACGACGGGTCCCGCGGGGTGAGGCGGCGGCTCGCGGGCGGGACCTGCTGGCCCGGGTGGGGCTGGCGGACAAGTGCGACTGCTACCCGGCCAAGCTGTCGGGCGGGCAGAAGCAGCGGGTCGCGATCGCCCGGGCGCTGGCGATGGAGCCCGAGGTGATCCTGTTCGACGAGCCCACCTCGGCGCTCGACCCCGAGTTGCACGCGGAGGTGCTCCAGGTGATGCGCGAGCTCGCGCGGGAGGGGATGACGATGGTGGTGGTGACGCACGAGACCGCCTTCGCCCGGGAGGTGGCCGACCGGGTCGTGTTCATGGACGGCGGCACGGTGATCGAACAGGGGCCGCCGACGAGCTTCTTCACCGCGCCCGATCATCCCAGGGTGCGGGCGTTCCTGCGGCTGGTGGCCTCGTGATCGACGTCGCGCTCGCCCGCGCCCAGACCCCGGGAACCGGGCATGTGGCTCACTTCAACAACGCCGGCTCCGCCCTGCCGTCCAGCGGGGTGCTCGACACCGTCGTCGGCCACCTGCGCCTGGAATCCGAGCTGGGCGGCTACGAGGCGGCGGCGCGGGCGGCGGACCGGCTCGCCGCCGTCCATGTCTCCGCGGCGCGGCTGCTCAACTGCGCGCCGCATGAGATCGCGCTGGTCGACAGTGCCACCCGGGCGTGGGACCTGGCCTTCTACGCCCTGCCGTGGCGGTCCGGCGACCGCATCCTGACCAGCAAGGCGGAGTACGCCAGCAACTTCATCGCCTACCTCCAGGTCGCCGAGCGCTTCGGGGTCCAGGTGGACGTGGTGCCCAACGACGGGCTCGGCCAGATCTCCGTCGAGGCCCTGCGCGAGATGATCGACGATCGTGTCCGGCTCATCTCGATCACGCACGTCCCGACCAACGGCGGCCTGGTCAACCCCGCCGCCGAGGTGGGCAAGGCCGCGGCGGAGTCCGGGGCGCTGTTCCTGCTGGACGCCTGCCAGTCGGTGGGCCAGCTCCCGGTCGACGTCGCCGAGCTCGGCTGCGATCTGCTGTCCACCACCGGCCGCAAATATCTGCGGGCTCCGCGCGGCACGGGCCTGCTCTACGTACGGCAATCCGCGCTGGACCGGCTCGACCCGCCCTTCCTCGACCTGCACGGCGCCCGCTGGGTCGCCTCGGGCCGCTATGAGGTGCACCCGGGCGCGCGCAGGTTCGAGAACTGGGAGTACGGCGTGGCCGCCCGGCTCGGCTTCGGCGCGGCCATCGACGAGGCACTCGGCTGGGGCCTGGCGCATATCCGTGACCGCGTCTACGCCCTCGCCGGTCTGCTGCGCGCCCGGCTGGCGGCGATCCCCGGCTGCCGGATACGTGATCAAGGGACTGAGCAGTGCGGCATCGTCACCTTCACCATCGACGGAGTGCCCGCCGATGAGATCAAGGGCCGGTTGGCCGCTCAATCGATCAACGTCAGCGTCTCACGCGCGCCTTCGACGCTCCTGGACATGACCGATCGCGGGCTGGCCTCGGTGGTGCGGGCTTCCGTTCACTACTACAACACCGAGGAGGAGATGGACCGGCTCCTCGAAGAACTGGCGGATTGACCTCGGCGCGGCGGTCATCGGCTCGCCCTCGGACGCTTGGACGGGGTCGCCGACGGCCGCCGCGCGGCCCTGGTCGTGCGCTACGCGGTGGTGGGGCGGTGCGGGCGCGGATTGCCGCGTTTGCCGCATTTGCTGCTCGCCCACCTCGAATACTGGGCGCTTCGGTCGGTGATGATGCGGTCGACGCCATATCCGGCCAGGCGTCGCCAGGCGGCGGGCGTGTTGGGGGTCCAGGCGTAGACGGGCACCCCGGCGGAGTGGTAGCGGCGCACCTGTGTGCGGGAGAGCCGGTCGTAGCGGACGGCGACGAAGGCGTAGCGCCGGGCCTGGGCGGGAGAGGGCGCGGTGCGGGCCACCAGCCCCCGGGCGACCGGCAGGAAGGACACTCGCGTCAGCGCGGCGGGGAGAAACGAGGTCAGCGCCGTCCAGCGATAGGGGCGATAACGGTGATAGACGGCGGCGAGAGCTTGAATGTCGGCCTCGTCCGGGACGCTTTTCAGCTCGATCAGCACCAGGTTGGCGCGGCCGCGCAGCACGCTCAGCGCCTGCGCCAAGGTGGGCGGCGCGAGTCCGTCGCCGGCACGCAGCGTGCGCACCCGGGCCAGGGTCGAGGTGGCCACCAGGCCGGTGCCGTTCGTGGAGCGATTCAGCGTGGCGTCATGCATGAGCACCGGTTGATGATCTTTGGTGAAGCGGATGTCGATCTCCACCTGCCGGGCGCCTGCGGCCAGCGCCCGGCGCAGGGAGGTGAGCGTGTTGTCCGACCCCGGGAGGGGATACCCGCGATGGGCGATCAGGCCGGGCGTGCGGCACCGGCCGCCCGCCCGGACGGCGTCGGCGGGGACGGCCGTGGTGGGGATCAACGTGAGCACGATGAGCACGACTGTCACGGCGGGCCGCCGCCACGCGCGTGCCGGCCGCGCGTGCCGCCAGGGCGGTGCGTCGGGGGTGCCGTCTCCGGCCGGACGGAGCCGACGGGGACAGGGGACGGTTCTCATGTACAGCCCCTTTCTGACCACCAAGGATCGACACTAAGAGTAGTTGGCCAATTGCACAGAGTTTAAACAGCTGACCAGCTGTTCATCTGTAGAGATAAAAGGGTGACGCGCGTGGGGAGGCTACGGCTCTCCCTCGTAGAGCGGCAGGACGGCTACGAACTGGGCGCCGGGCCAGTGGTCGGCGACGGTGAGGGTGCCGCCGTGGGCGGTGGCGATCTCGCGGGACAGGGACAGGCCGAGCCCGCTGCCCTCCTTGTCCTTGGCCCGTGCGTCGTCCAGGCGGGTGAAGCGTTCGAAAATTCGTTCCCTGTCCTGTGGCGGGATGCCCTCACCGTCGTCCGCCACGGTCACGACCACCTTGTCGCCCGCCACCTCGACCGAGAGGTCGATCCTGGTGGCGGCGTGCCGGGTGGCGTTGTCGAGGAGGTTCGTCAGCATGCGGTCGAGCTGGATCGGCGAGCCGTACACCGGGGCGGGCTTGCACGGGTTGATGAAGATGCGGGCCCGGGAGCCTTCTCGGCGACGCACCTGCTCCTGGGCCACCCGGCACATGTCCACCACGCGGCGCTGCACGACCGCGCCGGCGTCCAGCCGGGCCAGCATCATGAGCTCGTCGATGATGCCTGTCAGGCGGTCGGCGGCGGCCAGCGCCTGCGCGCCCGTGGACTGCCAGTCCGTTTCGTCCGGGTAGGCGTTGGCGACCTCCAGCTGGGCGTGCAGGGCCGAGAGGGGGCTGCGCAGCTCGTGAGAGGCGTCGGCGACGAAACGGCGCTGGGACTCGGCGGAGCGTTCGAGCCGGTCGAGCGTACGGTTCGTGGTGGCAGCCAGGTCGGCGATCTCGTCGCTGGTCTCAGGTATGCCTACGCGCCTGCTGAAGTCCTGGCCGGTGATCTCGGCCAGCTCCACGCGGATGTGCTCGACCGGACGCAGGGCGAGCCCGACCACCGCCCGCGTCGTCGCGCCGACTATCACCAGCATCAGCGGCCCGCCGAGGAACACCAGCACGTGGAGCCACGCCAGCACCCGGTTGACCTCGGCGAGCGAGGCCGCGCCGTACACCATGACACGGCCCTGCGGGGTGTGCACGGGCCTGGCTATCACGAGGTACTCGCCGCCGTCCTCCCCCCGGACGGGCGGCAGTTGACGCTCGGCGACGTGGATTCTCTCGCGCCTGTCCGGCTGGAGGGTCATCACGGGCGAGGCTCCGTGCGGATCGGGGGAGGCGGCGAGCACCTTGCCGTCCTCGGAGACCACCTGCAGCAGATGCACGTGCGACGGCGTCTCCAGCTTCGCCGGAAGGCGACTGGTATGGGATTGGTCGGCGACCTTGTGTACGGCCAGTTCCACCCTGGTATGCACGAGTCCGCGCAGGTTCGACGGCACGGTGGCGAGAGCGATGGTGGACGTGACGGTGAAGACCAACGCCGCTATCAAGGTCGCGAGCGTGGTCACGCGCGCTCGGATCGAGCGCGGAAACAGTCGTGCCGCCATTCGATCCCCCGTGTCACTAACTGTGACACCTACCCGGAGAGGGGATTCGCAAAAGAATCGCCGTTGACCTTTACATATGCCGGATTGCCGGTCGGCGAGGAAGGCCCCGGGAGAAGGGGGTTTCGCATAACTCTATGTGGTGCGGACAATCCTCGTTCCTGACTGAACTGCGGGCATGGTGCCGGGCGTATCTCCCATCGGTCGCTTGTGGGAGGGTTCGCCATGCCAGGTTCGTCGCAGGGTGTCATCGGCGCGCTGGCCGCGCTCGTACTGGTCGCCGGGTGCGGTTCGGAGGCCCGGCCCGTGGCCATGGCAAGCCCTGCGCCCGGCCGTTACCAGGAGGCCGCCCTGAGCGCCGAGGAACTCGCCGCGAAGGTCGGGTGCAAGCCCGCCATGCGGACCAAGGCGGCCGAGTTGCGCGAGGGGGTGTGCAGGACGGCTGACGGCAACTACGTGGTCACGAGTTTCACGACGGAGCAGGGCAGGCGGGAGTGGCTGGATTACGCGCAGATGTACGGCGGCTCCCACCTCGTCGGACGCCGCTGGGTCGTCTCGGCCGCGCCCGCCGTCCTGGAGACGTTGCGCAAGACCTTGGGCGGCGAACTGCAGACAGGCCAGAGCGCCACTCCGTCAGGTGCTTGAGACCGGCCACACTCACTTCGGCGGTCGCGCTTGAGGCGATCATCCGGAGCCGGGGGCGTCGCCGCACCGGTCCGCCCCGGTGGTTGAACCACCGGCGGCGACGGTGCGTAGCTGTCGATGATCGGCGAACCGTGGGAGGGGAACAGGCCTGATGGGGCACCTCGCTGAAGTCACATCCGCTTCCGGCCTGCGGGGGAGTGCCGGCGGCCACACGAAACGCAGGCGCTCGACACGCCTGATCGTCCTGGCGTGCGGGGTGGTGGCCGTTCTGGCGTTCGTCGCAGGGGTCACGTCCTCCCTGCTCCCGGGAAAGGACCCTTTGACGGTCACCGGGGCCTTCGGTGAGCAGCCGCAGGTGACCTTCGCCGAGGGAGAGCAGCCGGGCGAGGACCTCGAAGCCGTGACCGCGATCGCGGGCAACGGCCCGGCCGTGGCCCAGGGAGACCTGGCCGTCGTCCAGTTCGCCAGCTACGCCTGGACCGGCACGTCTCACAGAGGGCTCGACAACAGCCATGACCGAGGCAAGCCCGCGGTGATGCGGATCGGAGAGCTCATTCCCGGCCTGGGCAAGAGCCTGCTCGGCAAGAAGGTCGGCAGCCGGGTGGTGATGTCGATTCCCCCCAAGGACGGCTATGGGGCCGGTGGTAACGCGGAGACCGGGGTGACCGGTGCCGACACGCTCGTCTACGTCGTCGACCTGCTCGCCGCCTACCCGAAGACCGCCACCGCGGCCGGGCGCGTTCGCCCGGCCGGCCCGGGACTCCCGCAGGTCACGGCAGGGCCGGCGGGCGGGGCTCCGGCGGTGGCGATCCCGGCGTCGGATCCTCCTGGCGAACTGCGGGCGGAGACCCTGATCGAGGGAGACGGCCCGGCCATCCGCGCGGACCAGATGCTGATCACCCACTATCAGGGGCAGATCTGGCGGGGCGGAAAGGTGTTCGACTCCTCCTGGAACAGGGGGGAGGTGGCGCCGCTGTCGTCGCTGACCGGCACGATTCCCGGCATCCTCGAAGGGCTCACCGGCAAGACGGTCGGCAGCCGGGTGCTGCTGGTCATCCCGCCCGCGGACGGGTACGGCAAGAAGGCCCCGGAGGGGGCGGGGATCAAGGACGACGACACCGTGGTCTTCGTCATCGACATTCTGGGCGCGTACTGAGACGCCGCGATGTTCGCAAGTCGTGATCGAAATGTCCCGCCTGGGGGATCATGTTCGCCCGTACGCTACGACGAAACGGGGCAACGGGGAGGCATGCATGTCGTTCATGACGCGGATGACGGCGGCGTTCAAGGGGGAGGTCCGGGCCGACGAGCTTGAGGCCTATCGCCGGGCGGGCGGGCTCGTCTACACCGAACTGGAGCAGGCCGAGGCACTGCGCTCCAGATTGGCCGCCGAAGGAGTGAACCTGTGGCACGGCCCGCAGGCGGCCGCCGGGCAACTGCTGTGCACCTGGAACGCGTTCGTCCTGCAGGCCATCGGGGAGCACCTGCTCGACGCGGACTACGCCGCCGACCCGAGCACCGTCGGCTACGTGCCGCAGGTCACCGCTCTGCAGGTCGACGCCTGCTTCGCCCAGGTGGAGAGCTGGGTGTCACGGGCGCGCCAGGCCGCGGGCAACTCCCGCTACCTGGTGGAGAAAGAAGTGCTGCTCCCCGCCGACCTGCCCGAATGGGCCGAGGCCAGCCCGTGCCCGCTGCCGCACCTGCACGGCATGCTCGCCGCCGCGCGCGCCGTCCGCCGGCACGCCGAGGTCGCGCTCGGTGTCTTCGAGCAGACCGTCTCCGACGCCGACAGGCACCGCTACGCGCTGGAACGGCTGCGCCAGCTGGCCGCCGAGGCGGCGACGGCCGCCGACTACGCCGAGGGGCTGCTGGACACCAACCCTGCCGCGCGCATGCACGAGGCCATCGAGCAGCGCCTGCAGCGCGCCTTGGAGATCTACTACCACCTCGGCCAGCTCATCGCGATGCCCGGGCTGATCGGTGCCTACAAGGGGCCCGGTGCACGGCAGGTCGTTCCGCCCGCCGACCTGGGGGTCGCCGACGTCCGCGACTTCGACCCGTGGTGCCTGACCGACCCGCAGAAGCGGAGCTTCTGGCAGGCCGATCCGCGGGCACGTCAGGCGATCAAGGAGATGTGGGACTACGACCCTGCCCCCGCTCTCACGCTGCGCATCCAGGCCGAGATCGACGCCGCGCGGCACAGCGGCGCGATCGTCTTCGCGACCGATGCCGGCGGGAAGCCGTTCGGCAGCTACTACTGCTGCCCCTGGTCCGCCATCTACCTGGTGCGCCGTCCGGTCGTCGTCGGCGGCCGCGCGCTGCGGGCGATGCAGCACTTCACGCTGGAGGTGTCGGCCGAGGACGTGCCGAAGGGCGGCCCGTTCAAGCGCGAGATCATCGTCTCCTCCTTCAGGCCGACGAACGAGGTCGACTACTGCGACCCGGACGGCCTGCACGGCGACTGACCGCACGTGGTAGCCCTCTGCTCCTGGGGATCCGCTGCCTGGGTCAGGCGCGCCGGTCGTCACGCAGCCGGGCAGAGAGGGCGGCGGCCTGGGTGCGGCGCTGCATGTTGAGCTTGGCCAGCAGGTTGGAGACGTAGTTCTTGACCGTCTTCTCCGCCAGGAACATCCGTTCGCCGATCTGCCGGTTGGTCAGCCCCTCGCCGATCAGGTCGAGGATGTGCCGCTCCTGCTCCGTCAGCGCGGCGAGGGGGTCCTTGCGGGCGGCCTGCTCGCGTAACCGCTGCAGCATGGCGGCGGTGGTCTGCGGGTCGAGCAGCGACTGCCCGGAGGCGACCGTGCGGACGGCGCCGACCAGGTCGGAGCCGTGGATCTGCTTGAGCACGTAGCCGGAGGCCCCGGCCATCACCGCGTCGAACAGCGCGTCGTCATCGGCGAACGAGGTCAGCATCAGGCACGCCAGCCCCGGTAACTGCGAGCGCACCTCCCGGCAGACGTCCACGCCGCTGCCGTCCGGCAGTCGGACGTCCAGCACCGCCACGTCGGGCTTCAGCGCGGGGATGCGGGCGATGGCCGACTCGGCGGTGCCCGCCTCTCCGATGACCTCCAAGTCGTCCTCGGAGTCCAGCAGGGCCGCGACCCCGCGCCGTACGACCTCGTGGTCGTCAAGGAGGAACACACGAATCATGCCCCCGACGTTAGTCACCCGTTCAAGGCTCACAAAGAGGCCAAAGTCCCAAAGCCGGTCGTTTGGCGCGGCTGTCGTCCATGATCCCGGCAGCCTTCGGAGGGAGGAAAGACGCCGGGGACCTTCACCTTCGGAACGCGGTGAGCGCCCGCCCGCACCTGCCGATGGAGGGTAGGCGGCGTTGTGACGCGGTGCGAGACTGATCGATATGGAAAGCGAGCACCGCCCGTTGATCCCGCAGATGCGGCTGGATGACCTGCTGGCCGAGCTGCAGGTACGGCTCAGCGCCGTGCTGGCCACCCGGGACCGGGTGCACGCACTGCTCGAAGCCGTCGTGTCGGTGGGCAGCGACCTCGACCTGGAGACGGTGCTGCGCCGCATCGTGGAGACCGCGACCAAGCTGGTGGACGCCAGTTACGGCGCGCTGGGCGTGGTGGGCCACGAGGACACGCTGCTCCAGTTCATCCCGGTGGGGCTGACCGAGGAGGAGATCGCCAGGATCGAGCACTGGCCGCACGGCCTGGGCCTGCTCGGCCTGCTGATCAAGGACGCGCGGCCGCTCAGACTGGGCCGCATCTCCGACCATCCCGAGTCGTACGGCTTCCCGCCGGGCCACCCGCCGATGGGGACGTTTCTTGGCGTCCCCGTACGGGTGCGGGACGAGGTGTTCGGCAACCTCTACCTGACCGAGAAGCGTGGCGGCGGCGAGTTCGACGAGGAGGACGAGGCCGTCGTGATAGCGCTGGCCACCGCCGCCGGCGTCGCCGTGGAGAACGCCCGGCTGTATGAGGTGTCGCGGCGGCGTGAGACCTGGCTGCAGGCGTCCTCGGAGGTCACCACGAACCTGCTTTCTGGTGCCGACCCGCAGCAGGTGCTGAGCGTGGTGGCGGCCCGTGCCCGCGAGATGAGCGACGCGGACCTGGTCCAGGTGCTGCTGCCGAACCCGTCGAGACAGTCCCTGATCGCCGAGGTCGTGGAGGGGGAGGGCGCGCACGAACTGCTGGGCACGGTTTTCGAGGTGTCGGCCACGCTCGCGGGAGACGTGTTCGCCAAGGGTGATCCGCTCTCCGATGTGGACCTGCAGAGCGCACCGTACCCTGACTCGCCGCTGCGTCGGCTGGGGTACGGGTCCGGGATGATGGTGCCGCTCGGTGGCGCGCCGAACGTGCGCGGGGTGCTGGTGCTGGCCAAGCGGAGCGGGCGGCTGCCGTTCAGCGGGGCGGATCAGCAGATGCTGGAGGCGTTCGCCGGCCAGGCGGCGATCGCGCTGGAGCTGGCCGAGGCACGCAAGGACGCCGAACGGCTGGGCCTGCTGGAGGACCGCGACCGCATCGCCAAGGATCTGCACGACGTGGTCATCCAGCGGCTGTTCGCGACGGCGATGACGTTGATGAGCACGATCCGGCTGGTCGAGCGGCCGGAGGCGGCCAAGCGGGTCCAGTACGCGATCGACGAGCTGGACGAGACGATCCGGCAGATCCGCTCGTCCATCTTCGCGCTGCAAGGCTCGGGCGGGGAGGCCGCGCCCAGTCTGCGGGGGCAGATCGTGGAACTGGTGGAGGGCGCCGGCGGCCATCTGGGATTCATGCCCGGCCTGCGCATGGAGGGGCAGATCGACACCCTGGTGCCAGAACCGCTCGCCGAGCACCTGCTGGCCGTGTTGCGCGAGGCCCTGTCCAACGTGGTCCGCCACTCCCACTCGACCCGCGCCGACGTCCTCGTCGAGGTCGCGCGCAGCGAACTCGTTCTGGTGGTCACCGACAACGGCATCGGCCTGGGAGAGGCGGGACGTCGCAGCGGCCTGCGCAACATCGAGGAACGCGCCACCCGGCTGGGCGGGGCCGCGAAGCTGGAGACGCCCGACGGGGGAGGCACCCGGCTGCGCTGGCAGATCCCGCTGTGAGATCGAGCCGGCCTCCAACCGGCTGCAGGCCACCTTGAGTGGACCGCTGACCGCCTCCCCGCGCATGGACGGGACGAAGGTCCCGACGCTGAAGGGCCGTACGGCACTGCTTCTCAACAGCCGCAGACGGTGTGCTTGAGGTGCGAGAAGGACGACGCATCCGCAGCGAAAGGGGGCCGTCATGGCCACCACCGTCAACACGCCCGCCAGACAGACCGCCACCCCCGCCGGCAAGCACCCGGTCGACTACGTCTGGGCGATCGCCCGGATCTCGATTGGCTGGATCTTCCTGTGGGCGTTCCTGGACAAGACCTTCGGCTGGGGCTTCGCCACTCCCGCCAACCGCGCCTGGATCGAGGGCGGCAGCCCCACGACCGGCTTCCTCAAGGGCACCGGTGAGAACGCGCTCGGCGGCTTCTTCGGCGCCCTCGCCGGGCAGACCTGGGTGGACTGGCTGTTCATGGCCGGCCTGTTGGGCATCGGCCTGGCGCTGGTCCTGGGCATCGGCACCCGCGTCGTCGCCGGCGCCGGCACGCTGATGCTGGTCCTCATGTGGGCGGCGGAGCTGCCGCTGGCCAACAACCCGTTCATGGACGAGCACATCGTCTACTCGATCGTGCTCATCGGCCTCGCCCTCGCCGGCGCGGGCACCACGCTCGGACTCGGCAACCTGCCGATCGTCCAGCGCACCCCCTGGCTGAAGTAGTGCCGACCGCCACACGCCCGCCTCCGGCCACCGGAGGCGGGCGTCGCGCCTGCTTCGGCCGATGGTCCCTGGCAACGAGGACTTCCTCCCCTGCCGCCACAGACGCGTCGGGTGTGAGCTGGAGAGGTGGGAGATCTCCCGGACGGTGACGCTGCCGGCCAGGACCGACGACGTGCAGGCGGTCCACAAGGGCGGCGTGGGGCCGGTCGAAGGAAGCGAGGGCGGATCACCGTCGAACACCGACACCTGGGCGAGCGTCTCCGAAGAAGGTCGATGATGAACCGAGCAATCGTCGTGGGCGTGGATGGATCGAAGGCCGCGGGGACGGCCCTCGCCTGGGCCGCCGAGGACGCCGAACGTACTGGCCTGCCGTTGCGCATCGTGAACGTGCGCGAGCCCTGGGCGGCCGAGCACCCGCTCACCGCCGCCAGTGGCAAGGAGACGTTGACCGAGCGGTGCAATCTGCTGCTCGACGGCGCGGCCGAGCGGGCGCGTACGCTCGCCCCGGGGACGCGGATCTCGATCGCCCTGGTCACCGGTGCGGTGATGGAGCGGCTCAGGAGCGAGTCGGAGACGGCCGAGACCTTGGTGGTGGGCAGCAGAGGGCTGGGCGGATACGCCGGGCTGGCGGTCGGATCGGTCGCGCTCGGGCTCGCCGGACACACGGACAGCCCACTGGTGGTCGTCCGGGTGCTCCCGCGCGAGGAACGTGGTGAGATCGTGGTCGGCTACGACGGCTCCCCGGACGCGGACCGCGCGATGGCGTACGCCCTCCACCGAGCGACCGCTCGCACGGCGCGGGTTCGCGTGCTCTACGGCAGGCGGTACCCCGTACTCGCCCCGCATCCTGCCGGATACGGTCCCATTCCCGTTGACGAGGCGGCCGAGATCGGGCGGCGGGTGGCGCCCTGGCGGGACAAATACCCCGAGGTCGAGCTGGTCGAGTCGATCGTGCCAGGACACCCGGTTCCGGCCCTGGTCGAGGCGTCGAAGGCGGCCGATCTCGTCGTCGTGGGGTCACGCGGCCGGGGTGGGTTCACCGCGGCGGTGCTGGGCTCGGTCAGCCACGGGGTTCTGCACAGGGCGCGCTGCCCGGTGGCCGTGATCGGCACGCCGGGGAGACGGCCCTGACCGTAATCCCCTCACCGGTACGTGCTTGCCGCGTGCCGTCGCCCTGAGCATGCGCGGCACTCCGGTCCACGCAGGCCCTGCTGCCCTGGCCCGTCGATGGTTCTCATGGGGATCCCCGACGGTGCTTGACCCGGACGATGCCGGGCACGGTGCGGGCGAGCAGGTCGGCGATGTGGTCGGCGTGCTCGTGGGGTGGCCCGCTCAGCTCGGCCACGCCGTCGCGGACGGCGACCTCCCAGCTCGGGCCGGAGGGATACTGCTCGCGCAGGGCGGCGACCACCGCCTCGCGCAGTTCGCCGTCGGGGCGGGCGAGCATGGCCATCAGGTCGCAGCGGCTCACCATGCCGACGACCTCGTGGCCGCGGAGTACGGGCAGGCTCTTGACGCGCTTGCCGACCATGAGGTCGATGGCGGAGGTGACATCGGTCGTCTCGGTGACGGTGACGACGTCACTGGTCATGACCTCCATCACCTGGCGCGGCGGGGGCTCATGGGAGCTCGGAGCGGGCCGTACGGTGGCGCGGGGGTCGGGCTCGAACTCGCCGCGCAGCAGGTCGAACTCGCTGACCACGCCCACGAGGAGATCGCTTTCGTCGACGACCGGAGCAGCGGTGATGTTGTGACCGTAGAGCCGCCGGATCGCCCGCCGCACCGGGTCGGTGTGGCGGACCGTGATGGCCGGGCTGCTCATGACCTCGCGTACGAGCATGGCTACCTGCCCTCCCTCGTGGAGTCGGCCCCGGAGAGCTCCGGGAGGAGTCCGCGCTCCCGGTGCACGATGGCGTTCATGCCTTCCTCCTTGTCGTGTCACTTCCATCGCATCTCGCGAATGGCCGACGTTTTAGGGGCGGAGGTCCCGAACGGGACGGTCGTTGGTCAGCGAAGTCTCCGAAGCAGTGGCGAGGGTGGCTTGTCGCAGGGCGCCACCCTGATCCGGGCGTCGACCGTGGCCGGTCCGTCCGGGCTGACGATGACCGGGTTGAGGTCGAGTTCGGCCACCTCGGGCAGGTCTTCGAGCAGCGCCGACGATGATCTCCACGCCGCCGGGCAGCATGCGCTGGACGATCGCTCCGGTCATCTCAGCGCCGATCCGTGCCGACATGTCGTGATACGCCTGCCGTACTTCATCTGGCGTCCGGAGGTTCAGCCGTACCCCGCCGACATCGCTCTTGTGCACGGGGCCCGTGGTCTTGAGCACGACCGGCAGCCCGATGCGGGAGGCCGCGGCAGCCGCGGCCTCAGGCCCGTCCACGTCGACGGACTCCGCCGGCGTCACGCCGTAGCAGGAGAGCAGCCGGGCCGTGCCGGCGGGGGAGAGCCAGCCGCCCTCCGGGCGCGCCGCCAACTCCGAGCGGACGATCTGTCGGGCGGTCTTTTCATCAGCCGGTGGAGGAACCGGAACGGGTTCGACGGGGAGTCGGCGCCATTCGACGTCGGGCGAAGCGGCGAGCGCTTCGACGGCGGCGCCGATCTCGGCCGCGCCGGCGTCGGCGGTCAGGTCGACCGGGTTGCCCAGCGCGGCGGCGGCACGTGCCTCCAGCAACCCAGGCGGCAGTTCCGGAACGATCAGGCCGTGGGCCTCGCAGGCGTCGGCGGGCGGCGGTGTGCGAGCGTACCGCCCTGCCGCCGGCCTCGCCGCGGCCGCTCTTGACCAGCAGAACCGGCTTGCGCTTGCCGACCCGGCGAGCGATGCGGGCGAACCTGCGCGGGTTGCCGAACGACTCCAGATACAGCGCGATCACCCCGGTGTCGTCGTCGTCCTCCCAGTATTCGAGCAGGTCGTTGCCGCTGACGTCGGCCTTGTTGCCGACCGACACGAACGACGACACATCCAGCCGATCCAACAGGGCCGCGCCCACGGCGCCGGACTGCGACATCAACGCCACACGCCCGCGGACGGGCCGGTGCGGCAGGAAGCTGGCATTCAGCCAGGCTCCGGTGTTCACCACGCCCAGGCAGTTCGGGCCGATCAGCCGCATCCCGGCCGTACGGCACACCTGCAGCAGCTCCGACTCCGCCGCACCCTGCCC
>NZ_JBEXCR010000054.1:0-90157 GCF_040605375.1 Nonomuraea sp. NPDC005650 | reverse complement strand
TCCACTGCCCGCGTCGCCGGTATTCCCGCCGTTGTTCGAGACCGGTGTTCCACACGGCCCGGCAGATTCCGCCCAGCCTTTCGGCGAACGCCCGCCCGCGAGTTCAACGGCGAACACGACCACGTCCACCTGCTCATCCACTACCCGCCCAAGGTTGCGATCAGCAAATTCGTCAACTCGTTGAAAGGCGTCTTCTCGCACTACCTGCGCAAGGAGTTCACCGGCCGGGTCAACCGCGCCATAACGCACGGCCACTTCTGGTCACCCAGCTACTTCGCCGCGTCCTGTGGCGGAGCGCCACTATCGATCATCAAGGCGTATATCGAACAGCAGCGCCACCCCACCTGAGGTTCCAGGTCCGCGCTCCGGGCTCCGGGCTGCCTACGGCGGGGCATCCCCCAAAGGGGGACCGCATTCATCCCCGGCCTGAAGACCGAGGCTTTCTGCGGACCTTCGGTAAGTAGCCGGCCAACACCCCATGGAGGCAATGTGCTCACGGTGATCGGCGCGGGGTTCCCGCGTACCGGAACGAGCTCGATGAAAGCGGCACTCGAACGGCTCGGGTTCGGACCGTGCCACCACATGTTCACGATCATCAGCGACCCGTCCCGCGTCGACAGATGGCTGCCCCTGGCCGAAGGCGCGCAGGTGGACTGGGAACACGTCTTCGACGGCTTCCGCTCGGCGCAGGACTGGCCGGCGTCCTTCTTCTGGAGGGAGCAGGCGGAGGCGTACCCGGACGCGAAGGTCGTCCTGACCGTACGCGACCCGCACGCGTGGTACCGGAGCATGCAGGCGCTCGTCTCCATGGGCCCGGGGCGGGAGCTCCCGGAGAACCTGCCCGAGGCGGCGGCGGCCGTCTTCGGCGGGATGATGCGGCTCAGCCCGGTGATGGACCTGATCACCTCGTCCGTGTTCGAGGGCCGGAGGAGTCTCAGAGAGGGGCTGCCGGACGAGGACGAGGCGGTGGCGGTGTTCGAGCGTCACATCGCCACGGTCAAGGAGAGCCTGCCCGCCGAGCGGCTGCTGGTGTTCGACGTGCGCGAGGGGTGGGAGCCGCTCTGCCGGTTCCTGGGCGTGGACGTCCCGGACGGGGAGCCGTTCCCGCACCTGAACGACTCCCAGGCCATGCGCGAGACCCTGGAGCGGCTGATGTCCGGGGGCACGGTCGACTCGCCGTTCACCCGTCAGGCGTGAGTCCCGCGCCGCCTGGGAGTCACGTGTCCAGGTAGCGGAGGATGGCCAGGACGCGGCGGCTGTAGTCGGGGTCGCGGGGCAGGCCGAGCTTGTCCACGATGGCGTTGACGTGCTTCTCGACCGTGCTGAGCGAGACGTGCAGGCGCTCGGCGATGGCCGCGTTCACGAAGCCCTGGGCGAGGTGCCGCAGCACCTCGCCCTCGCGCGGGCTCAGGTCGCTCAGCGGGTCTGCGTGGGTGGTGCGGGCCATGAGCTGCCGCACCACCTCGGGGTCGAACGCGGCTCCGCCGGCGCGTACGCGTTCGAGCGAGTCGAGGAAGTCGGCCACCTCCGAGACCCGGTCCTTGAGGAGGTAGCCGAGGCCCCGCGTGGAGCCGGCCAGGAGCCTGGCCGCGTAGTGCTGCTCGACGTACTGCGACAGGACCAGCACGCCGACGCCGGGGTGGCGTTCGCGGATCTCCAGGGCCGCCCGCAGGCCCTCGTCCTTGTGGCCGGGCGGCATGCGTACGTCGATCACGGCCACGTCGGGGCGGTGCCGCTCGACGGCGGCCAGCAGCGCGGGGGCGTCGCCGACGGCGGCGACCACCTCGTGGCCGGCGTCGTCGAGCAGCCGGGTGAGCCCTTCGCGCAGCAGCACGGAGTCGTCGGCCAGGATCACCCGCACGAGCCCGCCCCCGCCCCCGCCCCGGACCCGGGCCTGGGCCCGGGCCCGCTCGGCGCCTCCTCGGAGACGTCTCCAGACGTCCTGGAAGCGCCCCCGGACGTCCCGGAAGAGCCCCGAGACGTCCCGGGAGAGCCGCCGGAAGCCGCTTCGGAGGGGTCGCCGGGCGGGATCTTCGGGAGCGTGGCGGCGATCTTGGTGGGGCCGCCCGGCGGGCTCCGGACGGTGAACTCCCCGTCGAGCGCCAGCACGCGCCGGGCCAGCCCCGACAGCCCGCCGCCCGCGGGGTCGGCCCCGCCCGTGCCGTCGTCCGAGATCGCCACGCCCACCGTCCGCTCGTCCTCCGTCAGCACGACCAGGATGTCACGCGCCCCGGCGTGCTTGACCGCGTTGGTGATCGCCTCACGGGCCACGAAGTAGAGCGCGGTCTCCACCTCCGACACCGGCCGCCCGGCCAGCCCGTCGTGCACGGTCACCGGCACGCTCGACCGCTCGGCGACGCCCGCCAGCGCGGCGCGCAGCCCCAGCTCGTCCAGCGCGGTCGGGTAGATGCGCCAGGCCACGCTGCGCAGCTCGTCGAGGAGCTGGCGCGACTCGGTGTAGGCCTGGGCGACCAGTTCGGTGGTCCTCCCGGCGTCGGCGCTGTGCCGGGCGCGGCCCAGCAGCATGGCGAGCGCGACGCCGCGCTGCTGGACGCCGTCGTGGAGGTCGCGTTCGATCCTGCGCCGCTCGTCGTCCACGGCCCGGACGATGCCGGAACGGGTGGCGGTCAGCTCGGCGATCCGGCGGCGCATCAGCTCGTGGCTGCCGGGGCCGAGGAAGTGGTCGGCCAGCCGCCGTTCGAGCGATCCGACGGCCAGGGCCGCGAGGGCGACCAGGACGAGCAGCACGGCGCCGCCGGTCAGGCCGAGCACGCCGCTGCTGGTGACGATCCTGACGCCGGGCAGTTTCACCGGCACCGGGTGGGCCGGCCCCCAGGCGAGCTCCCACAGGCCGCCGGCCAGCAGAAGCCCGCTGAGGAACAGGCCCGCCGCGCACAGGTACCCGCCCAGGACCCCCAGGACGGCGCGCGCCGCGAGGAACCCGAACCCGCCCTCCCGCCGCGTCGCCTCGTGCCCGAGCCAGCCGGACAGCCTGGCCCGCTCCAGCGCCATCAGCCTGTCCAGCCCCCGTACGGCGGCGGGCCGGGCGGCGGGGACCAGGCTCGCGGGCCACGCCACGCACAGGAAGGCCAGCTCGACGAGGCCGAGGACCATCCCGAGAACGACCCCGGCCAGCACCCGCGCCGCCCTGCTGCCTGACACGGGCGTGAATTCTAGGCCCAGCTCCTGAATCACGCGCCCCCGAGCCCCGCGCCCCCGCATCATGGACACCGCGCTAGGCGTCACGGCGGCGCAGCACCGCGTAGCCGATCGCCAGGGCCGCCGCCGTCCAGGCGACGAGCCAGGCCAGCCCCTCCCCCGCCGAGTACGGCATCGGCCCGCCGGCCAGGTTGTCCGCGCTCCCCATGAACGCCAGCCCGGCGAACGTCGGCATCCGCAGCGAGGCGTCCAGCGCCACCTGGCTCCCCGTCATCAGCAACATCAACGGCAGCCCCATGAGCAGCATGAACACCACGGTCAGCGTGCCCGCCGCGCTGCGCATCGCCGCGCCGACGCCGAGCGTCATCACCGACACCAGCGCGAAGAACGCCCCGGCCCCGAGCAGGTCCGGCACGACCTCGCCGATCGGCGACACGACGAGCCCGCCGAACAGGTCGCCGGACAGCACCCCCTGGACGACCGCCGTCGCCACCGCCCCCGACAGCACACCCGCCACGGCCATCACCGGCGCCACCACCAGCGCCTTCGCCGCCAGCACCACCCCTCGGACGGGCGTGGCCTGCAACGTGGCCCGGATGCTCCCGGACGAGTACTCCGAGGTGATCGCCAGCATCGCCAGCGCCACCAGCGCGAACTGGACGAACGGCGTCGCCGACACCACCGGCTCGCTCGCGGTCACCCGCGCGCCGGTCCGCCCCTCGCGCAGGGCGTCGGTGGCGCTCGCGCCGCCCAGCGTGAGCGCGGTCACCACCATGAGCGCCGCGGCGCCGGCCAGGCACCACCACGTGGACCTGACAGACCACAACTTCGCCCATTCGGCCCTGATCGCCTGCCACAACGTCCTCATGATCCCGCCCCGTACTCGACGCTTCCCGCCGTCAGCTCCTGGTAGGCCTGTTCGAGGGAGGCCTCCCTGGCGCGCAGCCCGTGCAGCCTGATCCCGGCCTCGTAGGCCAGGTCGCCGACCGTTTCGAGGGTGGCGCCGGTGGTCTCCAGCTCGTTCTCGCCGTGCCGGTCCACCGCGATCCCGGCGGCGCGCAGCCGTATCGCGAGATCGCCGGCGTGCGGGGTGCGAACGAGCACGGCCGTCAGGGAGCTGCCCGCGATGACGTCGGACAGCGGCGCGTCCGCGATGAGCCGGCCCTTGCCGATCACGACGAGGTGGTCGGCGGTGAGCTGCATCTCGGTCATGAGGTGGCTGGAGACGAACACCGTCCGGCCCTCCCCGGCCAGCGAGCGCATGAGCCCGCGTACCCAGCGCACCCCGTCCGGGTCGAGCCCGTTGACCGGTTCGTCGAACATCAGCACCTCCGGATCCCCCAGCAGCGCCGCCGCGATGCCGAGCCGCTGGCTCATGCCCAGCGACAGCGCCCCGGCTCGCTTGCGTGCCGCCCCGGCCATGCCGACCGTCTCCAGCACCTCGCCCACCCGCCGCCGGGGGAGGCCGTTGGCTCGGGCCAGCGCCACCAGGTGCGCGTGGCCGCTGCGCCCCGGGTGCAGCGCGCGGGCGTCGAGGAGCGCGCCGACCGTGCGCAGCGGGTTCCTGATGCGGTGGTACGGCACGCCGCCGATCAGCGCGGTGCCGGAGGTGGGCCGGTCGAGGCCGAGGATCAGGCGCATCGTGGTCGACTTCCCCGCCCCGTTCGGGCCGAGGAAACCGGTCACCGTGCCCGGTTTCAGCTCCAGTGTCAGGTCGTCGACCGCCGGGCGGTCGCCGTACCGCTTGCTCAAACCCTTCAGACTGATCACGCCGCCCCACGCTAGGCAGCGCCGGGCCCGGCGGGTATGGGGGCGAGCCGCCGACTTCGATGGCGGAAAACCGTAAAAGACCAGGCCGGCGACGAACGGGGACGCCTCCGGCCTGGTCGGGCACAATGTACCTCCTCGGTTTCGGTGCGGACCGCACGGAAATGCCTGGTTCTCCGGTGCCGCCGGGCATTGCGCATCCAAAACTCGTACGATTCCCTCGATCATCAACGAATCCTGCGAGGTCGTATTTGTTCGGGATCATCCGCCCCTGTGGCGAGCACGGGTGCCCGTCGCTGCGCGCGGCCTGGCAGGCGCACCTGTGCGGGCTGTGCCTGACGTTGCGGGATGGGCAGGGCCAGGCGGCGCGGCTGGCCACCAACTACGACACGCTGATCATCTCGGTCCTGACCGAGGCCCAGCTCCCGTCGGCCGGGCTCCGCCGGATGGCAGGGCCGTGCGCGTTACGCGGGTTCCGCGCCGCCGAGGTGGTGGACGCGCGGGCGTCCGGGGCGCGACTGGCGGCGGCGGTCTCGCTGGCGCTGGGCGCGGGCAGGCTGCGCGACCACGTGGCCGACGGCGATGCCGTTCCCGGGACCGCTCTCGGGGCCGCTTCCGGGACCGCTTCCGGGGCCACTTTCGGGACCGCCGTGGGGACCGCTTTCGGGGCCGCCCTTGGGACGGCGCTCGGGGCGGCCCGGCGGGGGCTGGCGGCGCGGTGGGAGGCGGGTGGGGCGCGGCTGGGGGCCGGGGTCGGGTTCGACACGGCGGTGCTGGTCTCGACCGTGGACCGGCAGCTCGACCTGGAGCGCCGGGTCGCCGCTCAGGGCGGCGGGAGGGTGCTGGAGCTGACCGCGCCGACGGAGGAGGCGGTGGCGGCGGCGTTCGCGCACACGGCGGTGCTCGCCGGGCGGCCGGGCAACGCCGCCGCGCTGGCCGAGGCGGGCAGGTTCTTCGGCCGGATCGCGCACCTGCTGGACGCGGTCGAGGACCGGGCCGCGGACGCCGCGCGCGGCGCGTTCAACCCGCTCACCGCCACGGGCACCGGCGAGCGGGAGGCGCGGCGGCTCTGCGACGACGCCGTCCATGGCCTCGCCCTGGCCCTGCGGGAGGTGGAGTTCGAGGAGCGCCACCTGGTGGACACGCTGCTCGGCACCGAGGTGCGCCGGGCGGTGGAACGGGCGTTCCGCGACTCGTACGAGCGGCCCGGCTGGATCCGGAAGTCGGCGGCCGGGGCCCTGACGATCCTGACCTGCGGCCGCTGGCAGCCCCGATGGAGCAGAACGATCGGCCGCCGCCGCAAGGACGGCTGTTTCCTGCGGGACCTGGACTGCTCCTGTTGCGACTGCTGCAACTGCTGTGACTGCTCTTGCTCCACCTGAGAGGTCTCGCCCGGCGGGGTCACCGATGGGGCCGCGTTCCGGGCCATGATCAGTCGGGCCACCGTACGGCCCGCAGTGCCAGCTGCCGCAGCAGGTCGACGACGTGGGGCGGGAAAGGCGCGGTGCGCAGGGAGCCCAGGGCCTGGTCGCGGCGCCGGGTGATCAGGTCGACGGCCTCGTCGACGGCGATGATCGCCCGCGCTTCGGTGGACGAGCTCTTCGGCCGCGGCGATCTGCACGATGCGCGGGTCCGCGGGGTCGCCCTCCGCGGCGAGCCAGCCGCAGTAGCAGTACATGGGCCGCAGGCGTTTGCCGCCCCCGGCCAGGAAGTCCTGGATGAGGCGCAGCGGGATCTCCAGGTGCGGGCCGTACTCGCCGCCCTGCTTACCGGCCAGGAAGGCCGTCAGGAAATCGTCGACCAGGTCGCGGAAATCGGTCAGGAGCCCCACATTGTCGCGCGTGCTGACGTGGACCACGCAAGCCTCCAAGCACCCGGGACCTCTTCCCGACACGAGAAGTAGTTTCCCGTATCCGGAGAGCTACAAGCGCCCGGGATTCACGCGGGGCGGACGGCGCTGATCGCGGCGTCGCGGGTGAGCGTGGCGCCGCGCTCGTACGCCGCGGCGAACGCCGCGTCCCCCAGCGCCGCCCGCGCCCGTTCCGCGGGCCGCAGCAGGTCGCCGAACCCGCTGCGGTCCTCCGTCCCGAGCAGTGCGGTCGCCGCCCCCAGCAGGTACGCCGCCCGCGCCGGCTCGTCGTCGGCCAGCGCGGCCGCCCGCACGTGCGCGGCGGCGGCCAGGATCGGCAGGTCACCCAGCTCCATCGCCGTGTCCATCGCGGTGTCCAGCGCCGTGTCCAGCGGCTGCCCCGCGCCCGGCCGGTCGCCGTCGAGCAGCGCGGCCATCGCGCGGTAGCAGGCGGCCCAGGCCCGAACCTCGGGAGGGCAGGATTGATCTTCGAGCGCCGGCAGCTCGCGCCGCGCCTCCTCCAGGGCACCGCTCCTGAGCAGCACCTCGACATGCGACAGCCGGACGTACTCGACGCCCTCCGGCCGCCGCAACCGCTCCACGCAGTCCCAGCACGCGTCCATGTACGACCGCGCCCGGTCGTGCTCGCCCGACCGCGCGTACGAGAGCGCGATCTTGGCCAGGATGGCGGCCTGGTCCTCTACGACGCCCAGCTCACCGGCCAGGCGCAGCGCCCGCGACCTGGCCTCGATCCCGGCGGTGAGATCGCCCTCGCGGTCGTGGTGCTCGGCCAGCACGCGCAGCGCGGAGGACAGCCCCCACCGCTCGCCGAGGGCCTCCATCTCCCGCCGCGTCTCGTCGACGAGGGTGAAGGCCCCGCCGACGTCCCCCTTGCTCTCGGCCGCCATGGACAGCGTCATCAGCGCGAACGCCCGTTCCCATCCGGTGAGGCCCGGCAGCGACCGTTCGGCGGCCCGGGCGGCCACCGGCAGGTCTCCCAGCACCATCGGCGCGCAGAGCAGCAGCACGCCGGGGGGCCCGCCCAGCCGGTCGCCGAGGTCCAGCGCCTCCTGGATCGCCTCCTGGGCCGCCACCGGGTCGCCGAGCTGCTGGTGGACGAGCCCCTGGAACGCCAGCCGTACGGGCCGGAGCTCCTCCGGCACCTCGCCCGGCAGGTCGAGGACGCCACGCGTCCAGTGCACGCTCTCGACCCGCAGGCCCCACAGGAACCAGAACCACCAGAGGGCGGCCGGCAGCCGCACGCCCAGCTCGGCGTCCCCCGTATCGGCCGCGAACCGCAGCGCGGCCAGGAAGTTGTCGTGCTCGGCCCGCAGCCTGGCCAGCCACCCGAGCTGGCCGGCGCCGCGCAGCTCGGGGTCGGCCGCCTCGGCCAGGCGCAGGAAATAGCGCGCGTGCCCGTCCCGCACGGCCGCGTCCTGCCCGGACTCCGCCAGCCTGGCCGTCCCGTACGACCTGACCGTCTCCTGCATGCGGTAGCGCCCGCCGGACAGCTCGACCAGCGACTTGTCCACCAGCGCCGTGAGCGCGTCGAGCGGGTCGAGCCCGCTGACCGCCTCCAGCGCCTCCAGCGTGGCCCCGCCGGGGAACGCCGCCAGCACCATGGCCAGCTCCCGCTCCTCGCCCGGCAGCGGGTCCCAGCTCCAGTCGACCACCGCCTGCAGGGTGCGGTGCCGGGGCAGGGCCGTCCGGCTGCCGCTGCTGAGCAGGCGGAAGCGGTCGTCGAGCTTGGCCGCGATCTGCTCCACGCTCAGCGCGCGCATCCTGGCCGCGGCCAGCTCGATGGCCAGCGGCATGCCGTCCAGCCGCCGGCAGATCTCGACGACCGCCCCGGCGGTGGTCTCGTCCAGGGTGAAATCGGGGCGTACCGACACGGCTCGTTCGGTGAAGAGGCGGACCGCGGAGTAGTCGCGGGCGTCCTCGGCCATGCCCTTCCCCGGGCCGGCGGGCCACTCCAGGGGTGGGATGGGGTAGAGACTCTCGCCCGCCACGGCCAGCGACTCCCGGCTGGTGGCCAGGACGCGCAGGTCGGGGCAGGCGCCCAGCAGCCGGTCCACCAGCTCGGCGACGGCCGACACGACGTGCTCGCAGTTGTCGAGCAGGAGCAGCGCGCCTTGCTGGGCGAAGACCTCCGTCAGCCGCTCGGCGGCGCCGCCCGCCCCGGCCTCGAACCAGGCGCCGTCCCTGCCGCCGACCGCCGTGAGCACCGCGTTGGCGACGTCGTGGGGGTCGGTGACGGGCGCCAGCTCGGCCAGCCAGACGCCGTCGGGCGCCAGGTCGGCCGAGCGCTGTGCGACCTCGACGGCGAGCCTGGTCTTGCCCGCTCCCCCTGGGCCGACGACGGTGACGAGCCGGCCGGTCTCCAGCGCCTTGGCGAGCTGGGCCAGCTCCTGTTCGCGGCCGACGAAGCTGGTCACCTGGGCGCGCAGGTTCGACCTGCGGGCACGGCGGCGGTCCTGGTGCTGCGGGTCGTGGCGGAGTATCGACAGGTGCAGCTCGGCCAGCCCGGCGGACGGGTCGACGCCCAGCTCCTCCGACAGCGTCCGCCGGGTCCGCTCGTAGGCGTCGAGAGCGTCGGCCTGGCGGCCGGCCGCGTACAGGGCCCGCATGAGCAGGCCCTGCAGGCGTTCGCGCAGCGGGTGCGCGGCCGCCAGCGGGCCCAGCTCCGCCAGCACGTCGTTGCCCGCGCCCAGCTCCAGCTCCAGCCGGTCCTCGGCGGCGGACAGGCGCAGCTCGTCCAGCCGTACGGCGGCGTTGTCCGCGAACGGCAGCCCGGCCAGGTCCGCCAGCGCCGGCCCCCGCCACAGCCCCTCGGCCTGGCGCAGCGCGGCGAGGCTCCCCGTGCCGGCCAGCCGCTCGAACCGGGAGACGTCCACGTCGTCGGCGTCGATCGCGAGCCGGTAGCCGGCCGGATGCGACTCGATCGCGGCGTGGCCGACCAGCCGCCGGGTGCGGGAGACCAGCGACTGCAGGGCGTTGGCGCTGCCGGTCGGCGGGCGCTCGCCCCAGATGGCGGCGGTGAGCACCTCGAACGACACGACCCGGCCCGGCTCCAGCGCGAGCCTGGCGACCAGCGCGCACAACCTGGCGCCGGAGATCTCGACCCGGCGCTCCTCCCCGTCACGCACCTCGAACGGCCCGAGCAACATCACACGCACGGACCAAGCTTGCCATTCACCCCATACCGCGCCAACCGCGCGGCCGGTCAGGTGTCGAAGACGGTCCTGGCCAGGTCGTACGACTGGCCGGTCACGTCCTCCTCAGCCTGCCGGAACGCCTCCACGATGGCGTCCGTCAGCGCCTGCGAGCCCAGCCGCATCGCCCGCGGGTCGATGCGCAGCGAGGCCAGCGAGCCGGTCGGCTTGAGCTCGACCACGACCTGCCCGCCGGCGCTCTCGCCGCGCCCCCGGGTCTCCTCCAGCAGCCGGCTCACCTCCTCGAACTCAGCCGTCCGCGCGGCCATCTCGGCCAGCGCGCGGTCGAGCTCCGGGTCTCCGGTACGGGGTGTCGTCATCGTGTTCCTCACTCGCTCAACGCTCGAAGATCTCAACGCTTGAAGATGAAGGCCCTGGGCGCGTGCGCCAGCGCCGAGCGCAGGGCGCCCTGCGACGTCATCGAGCCGCTGGCGACCAGGGGATAGATGGTGGCGGCCGAGAGCGTGCGGCGGACGAACTTGCCCGTCGGGCCCGAGCCCAGCAGCGTCTCGGTGACCTTCGTGGCGGGGAAGAACCTGCGCACGTCGCTCAGCGCCTTGATGCCGCCGTTGTAGGCCATCTCGGCGGCGAAGTGCTTGGCGGCGTACTCCCCGAGGTTGCCCATCGGCTGCCCCGTGGCCGCCGAGCTGCCCGCGTGCACGCCGGTCTTGAGCACGGTCCACAGGACGGAGTCGGCCAGCGCGTCGAGCCCCTCGCGGACGAGGTAGTTGCCGACGCGGCGCTTGCCCATCCGCATCTCCAGGATCATCTTGGTGATCTTCTGGAAGATCGTGCGCTCCAGCCTGGCCCTGGACACCAGCCACTTGAACGCCTTCTCGGCCGCGACCCTGGCCGCCGGGTAGACGAAGCCGAACATCATCGTGAAGGCCATGGCGGCGAGGTACGTGCCGATGATCCGCAGCTGCTCGCGGTGCTCCTCCACGGCGTCGGCGTACTCCTCGCAGCCCGCCGCCAGGTCCAGCAGCTCCTCCTGGAGCGCGGCGTAGCGGGGGGCGAGCTCCTTCGGCCACACGTCGGCGAAGCGGTCGACGGAGCGGCTGTCGTTCGCCTTGCGCGCCTCGGCGACGCCGACGCCGGTCTCGTGGGCGACCTTCCCGATGGACGTGGCCAGCGCGCGCAGCGCCTTGGCACGGTCCCGCAGGTTGCTCACGTCGGCCACGGGCACGTGCACGCCGGCGAACCAGGCCAGCGCCTGGAAGGGGTCGAACATCAGGCGCCTTCCTTGCGCGGCGGAGCCTGCGGGATCGGCGGCTCGGCGAGGTCGGGGATCTTGGGAAGGGTGTTGATGAGCTCCTGCTCCAGGAAGTCCCAGAACTTCTCGAAGTCGCGGAAGTCGCCCGCCGAGCTGAAGTTCCGCTCGGCGATGCGGCTCATCGCGTCGGTGAGCGAGTCGTAGCCGTCGTTGTACCACTCGGCGAACGCGCGCCCGTCATCGTCGCCGCCGACCAGGTCGGAGGTGCCGGCCAACGAGGTGCAGCCGCTGTGGAGCGCCACGACGTCGTCGCCGGTCTTGTCGAAGAGCTTGGCCAGGCGGCGGATCGAGCTCCACTCGATCTTCAACCCGTCGCCGGGGGCGTTCGGGGGCTGGGACGGGGTGGGGGTGGGCGTGGGGGACGGCTCGGGAGGGGTGACCGACCAGGTGGGCGTCGGGGTGGGGAACCAGGTGGGCGCGGGAGTGGGCGTGCCCGAGGGGGTCGGGGTGGGGGTCGGCGAGCCCGTCGGGGTCGGTGTGGGGGTCCCAGACGGGGTCGGGGTGGGCGTCCCAGACGGGGTCGGCGTCGGCGAGCCGGAAGGCGTCGGGGTCGGCGACCCCGTCGGGGTCGGGGAGCCCGTGGGGGTCGGGGTCGGGGAGCCCGTCGGGGTCGAGGTCGGGGAGCCCGTCGGGGAAGGGGAAGACGTCGGCTTCGGGGAGGACGTCGGGCTGGCCGTCGGGCCGGGGGTGGTCGTTGGGCTGGGTTCACCAGACAAATCAGCCATCGCCCCTCCTATCACTACAAACAAACACGATTAGTAACAGTGCGACACTAACGTCGACAAATATCACAGGTGTTAACAGGCGGCTACGGAATGTTCATCCACGCCGGAGTGACTTTGAGAAGCGCGCCGAGCTCGTCGAGCGGCTCGCGATCGACGACGCCCGTACGCGCCCGGTCCTCGACGCGCAGGCACAGCTCGGCCTCGCGGACCGCCCCGACCGTCGCGCAGCTGCCCTTGAGCCGGTGCGCGAGCGCGGCCACCTCCGCCACGTCGCCGGCCTGCGCCGCCTGCCGCAGCTCCTCGAACGTCCGCGCCGCGGTGGCCAGGTACGCCTCCGCCACGTCGGCGAGCGCCTCCGGCGACAGGCCCGCCAGCTCGGGCGGGAGCCCGGAGTACGCGGCCCACTCCGGAATGCTGGCGAGCACGCGCGGCCAGTCCACGGGCTTGGCCAGGTGGTCGTCCATCCCGGCCGCCAGGCAGCGGATCCGGTCGTCAGGCATCGCCGCCGCGGTCATCGCGATGATCGGGGTGTGCGCGTCCTCGCGCCGCCGGATCTCCTCGGTCGCGGCCAGCCCGTCGAGCACGGGCAGCTGGCAGTCCATGAACACCAGGTCGTAGCCCCCGGTCAGCACGGCGCGTACGGCCTGCTCCCCGTCGTCGACCACCTCGACCTCGTGCCCCGCCTGACGCAGCACGAGCATCGCCACCTGGCGGCTGACCTCATCGTCCTCCGCCACCAGGATCCGCGCGCCGCCGTCCCGGCCCGTGAGCTCCACGCCTTCGCGCGGTTCGCCGGGGCACTCGGCGGTGACCAGGGCGTTCTCCACAGCGGCCAGCAGGCGGCGGCGGCTCAGCGGCCGGGTGATCGACTGCACGGCCCGCTCCCCCACGGCGCCGGGCCAGGCGAAGCCCGCCCGGCCGGGCGTGACGACCACGACCACGCTGGTGGCCTGGAGCAGCGGGTCCGTGAGGATCACCTGCGCGGTCGACTCGGCCTCGGCGCCGAGGTCGAGGGCGACGACCGCGAGGTCGTACGGCCGCCCGTCCGCCGCGGCGGCCCGCAGCAGCTCCAGGGCGGAGTCGCCGGTCTCCGCCACGTCGAGTCCCGCGCCCGCCAGGAACCGGGCGACCAGCGCGCGGTCCTCGGGCCGCGGGTCGGCGACGAGTGCGCGCCTGCCCTGCAGGGCCTCGACCGACGGCTCCGACCAGGTGAGCACGTCCACCGGCAGCCGCACCCAGAACCGGCTGCCCACGCCCTCCACGCTGTCGAGCCCGATCTCCCCGCCCATGAGCTCGGTGAGCTGCCGGCCGATGGCCAGCCCCAGGCCGCTGCCGCCGGTCCTGCGCGTGATCGGCGAGTCGACCTGCCGGAAGACGCCGAACACCCGCTCCCGGTCGTCGGGCCCCACCCCGATCCCGGTGTCGGCGACCGAGAACCTGAGCACCGCCCGCGCGTCTCCGGGCTCGCCCTCCTCCAGGGCGACGTGCAGGTCGACCCCGCCCTGGACGGTGAACTTCAGCGCGTTGCCCACCAGGTTCGTGAGGATCTGGCGCAGCCGAGCCGGATCCCCCGCCACCTGGCGGGGCACGCCGTCGTCGAGCCGCAGGGTGAGCCAGAGCCCCTGCTCGTACGCGTGCGGCGCGAACGGCGCGACGACCTCGTCGCACAGCCGGGGCAGGTCGAACGGCACCGCGTCGACCTGGAGGTGGCCCGCCTCGATCCTGGACAGGTCGAGGAAGTCGTCGAGCAGGCGCAGCACGTTCTGGGCCGACCCCTGGGCCGTGCTCGCGTAGTGGCGCTGCTCGTCGTCCAGGCGGGTGCCCAAGAGCAGGGAGTTCATGCCGAGCACGCCGTTGATCGGGGTGCGGATCTCATGGCTGATCTTGGCCAGGAACTCGGACTTCGCGCTGGAGGCGCTGACCGCCTCGTCCCTGGCCGCGGCCAGCTCGGCCGCGTACCTGGCCAGCGTGGCCTGCGCGCGGCGGCGGCCGCGCGTGGAGTGGATCTGCAGGCCCAGGCCGATGAGGATGAGCAGCGCCAGCAGGGCCGCGACGGTCATGACGTTCGTCCTGAGCCGCTCGGCCGAGGCCAGCGCCTCGGAGGCGGACACCTCGGCGGTGACCGTCCAGCCGATGCCCGGGATCGGCTCGGAGGCCGACAGCACGGTGCCGTCGATGGCCTGGAACGGGCCGTTCCAGGTGCGTCCGGCGAGCGCGGCGTCCACCCGCGGGTCCTCGCGCAGCGAGGTGAGCGCGAGCAGCTTCCTGCCGGGGTCGGCGACGAGCACGCCGGCCCGGTCGGTGATCAGCAGCCGGATGTCCTGCGCCTCGGCGGCCTCCTTGGCGAACTCCTGGATGGCGTCCAGGCTGTAGACGACGGCGAGGATGCCGAGCATGCGCCTGCCGTCGGCGCTCAGGACCGGCGCGGCCACCGCGACGGCCCTGGACACGTCGACCATCGTGGGCGTGTACGCCTGGGAGATGTGGGCCGCCCGCCGGTCGCGCACGGCGCGGTACCAGTCGGCGGCGCCGATGTCCTGGGGCAGCACGGTCTTCGGCTCCGCGCCGAGCATCCGCCCGTCCGACGAGACCAGGATCAGCCCGCTGATGCCGTCGCGCAGCTGCTTGAGCTCGCCGAGGTGGTCGCGCATGGCCGCGGCCGTGGCGTGCTCCACCGTGTCGCGCACCGCGGGCCGCTGCGCGAACGCGGTGACGAGCTGCTCCAGCGAGCCCATCTGCTGCTCCACCACGACCCGGCTCACCGAGGCGGTGATCCTGACCCGGTCGTCGACCTCGTCGCGCACAGTGTCCTCGGACAGGGAGATACTGGAGGAGGTCAGCAGCGCCAGGGGCAACAGGCCGAGCAGCGTCCACAGGGCAGTCACCGCGAGCACCCATCTCACCGGCGTCCGTCCTCTCCCCCTGTCGGTTGGGCTACAGAGTAAGAGGAAGAGGGCATCGGCGGCGGATCACGGTGAGCAGAACGCGCAAAACTTGAGCTTTTGTAACAAAAGCCGCCTAAGCTCACTCTAATTTGTAAGAACTGCACCTGGACGAGGAGTGGCGGTGCCTGAGTCACGGGACATCACCGTTCTCATCGTGGACGACGACCCGGTCGTCACGGCGGCCCTGCACGCGCAGGTGAACAGAGTACTCGGGTTCAGGGTCGTCGGGATCGCGCACACCGGGCAGGCGGCGCTCGCCGCCGCCGGCCGCTTCGCGCCCCGGCTGGTGCTGCTCGACCTGCACCTGCCTGACCTGCCCGGACTCGAGGTCGCGCACCGGCTGCGCCGGCCCGAGCAGCCGCCCATCGACATCATCGTGATCTCGGGTCGCAAGGAGTCGGCCACGGTACGCGCGGCCATGCAGCGCGGCGCCCTCTACTACCTGGTCAAGCCGACGAGGGCGGGCACATTGGAGCAGACGCTGCTGCGCTACGCGGCCACGGCCGAGCAGCTGGAGTCGGGCGACCGGTTCGCCGAGCAGCAGGAGATCGACCGCATCTTCCGCACGCTCCACCTCGACCAGGGCGTCCGGCCGAAGTCCATCTCGGCGGCGACCGAGCAGGCCGTGCTGGACGCGCTGGCCGCCGTCCCGGAGGACGTGTCGGCGAACGAGCTGGCCGGGATGATCGGCGTCAGCCGCGCCACCGCCCGCCGCTACCTGGAGCATCTGGCCGATCGCGGGCTGCTCGAAGGGCGGCCGAAGTACGGGCCGACCGGGCGTCCCCAGCACCGGTACCGGGTGCGATGAGAACGCTCAGGGGGCTGCTCACGGTCCTGCTCTGCCTCGCCGCCGCCGGGTGCGGCGGCGGCAACCCCTTCCCCGAGGGCTCCACGATGGCGCGGATCAGGGATCGGGGCATCCTGGTCGTGGGCACCAAGTTCGACCAGCCGATGTTCGGCTACAAGGATCCCACCGGCGGGCGGATCACCGGCTTCGACGCGGAGATCGCCAGGCTCATCGCGAAGGACCTCACCGGCAGCGAGCGCAACATCCGCTTCGTGGAGACCGTCTCGCGCGAGCGCGAGAACTTCATCTCCCAGAACGTGGTGGACCTCGTCATCGCCACGTACTCGATCACCCCGGTCCGCGCGCAGCTCGTCGCCTTCACCGACCCGTACTACTACGCCGGGCAGGACCTGCTCGTCAGGGCCGCCGACACCACCATCAACGGCGTGCCGGACCTGGACGGCAAGACCGTGTGCACCGCCACGGGCTCGACGTCCGTCGAGCGGCTGCGCTCCCTGGTGCCCCGCGCCACCCTGGAGATCGTCGACGCCTACAGCATCTGCGTGCCCGCGCTCGCGAACGGGCGCGTCGACGCGATCAGCACCGACGACACGATCCTGCTCGGCCTGCTCGACCAGCATCCGGACCAGTTCCGGCTGGTGCTCAAGCCGTTCGGGCGCGAGCCGTACGGGATGGGCGTGCGCAAGGACGACGTCGCCTTCCGCGACTACCTCAACGGGCTGATCGCCCGCTGGCTGCGCGACGGGCAGTGGGACCGCGCCTACAAGGACACCATCGGCGTCTCCGGCGCGACGTCCGACTCCTCCAGGCCCGGCGACCACCGGCCCTGATCGAATTCAGATCAGGCAATCACTGAGCAGAACGCGCACAAGCCTTTCGGTGACACATACGACTCCTACGGTTACGCCATCGCTGACCGAGACAAGGAGCGTGACGCATGACCGAGGCCGACCTGATCGTCCTGGACCAGGTCAACAAGCGCTACGGCGACCATCATGTGCTCAGGGACGTCAACCTGAACGTCAGGCAGGGCGAGGTCGTCGTGATCATCGGCCCGTCCGGCGCCGGGAAGTCCACCCTGTGCCGGGCGATCAACCGCTTGGAGACCATCGACTCCGGCACGATCACCCTGGATGGGACGCCGCTGCCCGCTGAGGGCAAGGCGCTGGCCAAACTTCGCGCCGAGGTGGGCATGGTGTTCCAGTCCTTCAACCTCTTCGCGCACAAGACCGTCCTGGACAACGTCGTCCTCGGGCAGGTCCACGTGCTGAAGCGGCCGAAGGCGGAGGCCGTGCGCAGGGCCCAGGAACTGCTCGACCGGGTCGGCATCGGCGGCCAGGCCGCCAAGTTCCCCGCCCAGCTCTCCGGCGGGCAGCAGCAGCGGGTGGCCATCGCCCGCGCGCTGGCCATGGACCCCAAGGCGATCCTCTTCGACGAGCCCACCTCGGCACTCGACCCCGAGATGGTCAACGAGGTGCTCGACGTCATGACCTCGCTGGCCCGCGAGGGCATGACCATGGTGGTCGTCACCCACGAGATGGGCTTCGCCCGGCGCGCGGCCGACCGGGTCGTCTTCATGGCCGAGGGCGAGATCGTCGAGCAGAACACCCCCGACGCGTTCTTCGGAGCCCCGAACAGCGAGCGCGCCCAGTCCTTCCTCGCCAAGATTCTCACTCACTAAGGAGCCGTCATGTTCGGCAGATCCCTTTATGCGACGTTCACCGTGATCGCGCTCGCTGCCGGCGCCACGGCCTGCGGCAGCGCCGAGGCCAGCAACGCCTCCCTCGTGGACAAGGCCAAGAACGACAAGAAGCTGGTCATCGGTGTGAAGGCCGACCAGCCGGGGCTGGGCTTGCGCACGCCTGACGGCAGCTTCGCCGGCTTCGACATCGAGGTCGGCAAGTACGTGGCCAAGCAGCTCGGTGTGGAGGCCAAGGACGTCACGTTCAAGGAGACCGTGTCGGCCAACCGTGAGGCGTTCATCGAGCAGGGCCAGGTGGACATGGTGATCGCCACGTACTCGATCACCGACGCCAGGAAGCAGAAGGTGTCCTTCGCCGGGCCGTACTTCGTGGCCGGGCAGGACCTGCTGGTCAGGGCCGACGACACGGCGCTGACCGGGCCCGAGGCGCTGAACGGCAAGAAGCTCTGCTCGGTCGCCGGCTCGACCCCGGCGCAGAAGGTCAAGACGGAGTACGCCAAGGAGGTGCAGCTGCAGGAGGAGCGGACGTACTCGGCATGCGTGGACCGCGTCCTCGGCGGCCAGATCGACGCGCTCACCACCGACAACGTCATCCTCGCCGGCTACGCCGCCCAGCACCAGGGCAAGCTCAAGGTGGTCGGCAAGTCGTTCAGCACCGAGAAGTACGGCATCGGGCTGAAGAAGGACGACACGGCCGGGCGCAAGGCGGTCAACGACGCGCTGGAGAAGATGTTCTCCGACGGCAGCTGGACGAAGGCGCTGCAGGTCAGCGTCGGCGCCTCCGGCTTCGCCCTCCCCCAGGCCCCGCAGCTGGAGCGCTACTGATCCATGGAAGCGCTGCTGTTCGAACGCGACACGATCTTCGCCGCGTTCTGGATGACGATTCGCCTGACGGCGGTCAGCGCTCTCGGCTCCATCGTGCTGGGGACGCTGCTGACCGCCATGCGGGTGGCCCCGCTGACCTCCCTGCGGGGCGCCGCCAACTTCTACGTGACCATGATGCGCAACACGCCGCTCACCCTGGTGCTGATGTTCACCGGTCTGGGCATCGGGGCGCAACTCGGTGTCGAGCTGTCGGACGACATCGCGACCAACAACTTCTGGCTCGCCGTCATCGGGCTGACCGCCTACACCTCGGCGTTCGTCTGTGAGGCCCTGCGCTCGGGGCTCAACACCGTGCCGGTCGGGCAGGCGGAGGCGGCCCGGTCGCTCGGGCTGGGCTTCACGAAGACGCTGGGGTTGATCACGCTGCCGCAGGCGTTCCGCGCCGTGGTGGCGCCGCTGGGCAGCATCATGATCGCGCTGACCAAGAACACCACGATCGCGCTCGTCGTCGGCGTGGGCGAGGCGTCCGTGCGGATGCGGGAGATGATCGAGACGTACGGCGACCAGGTCCTTGAGATCTTCCTCGGCTTCGCCGCCGGGTTCGTGCTGCTGTGCCTGCCGATGGGGCTGCTGTTCGGCTGGCTGGCGCGGCGGATGGCGGTGGCGCGATGAGCTACGCGAACCTGTACGAGGTGCCCGGCCCGCGCGGGATCCGGCGCAACCGGCTGCTGGCGGGGGGCGTCGCGCTCGTGCTGCTGGCGCTGGCGTACGTGATCTACGTGCGCTTCGACGAGAAGGGCGAGTGGGCGGCCGACAAGTGGACGCCGCTGCTGCGCGGGGACGTCTGGGCCACGTTCATCCTGCCGGGGCTGGCCGGGACCATCGGCGCGGCGGTGGCGGGGGTGGTGCTGGCGGGCCTGTTCGGCCTCGTCTTCGCCACCGCCCGCATGTCCGACCACCGGTGGATCAGGGTGCCCGCGGCCGCGGTGGTGGAGTTCTTCAGGTCCGTCCCGCTGCTGCTGCTGATCTTCTTCGCCTTCTTCGGCTCGTTCATGCTCATCGGCGTGAACATCTCGGCCTTCGCCGCCGTAGTCTTCGGGCTCACGCTCTACAACGGCTCGGTGATCGCGGAGATCATCCGGGCCGGGGTGCAGAGCCTGCCCCGGGGCCAGTCGGAGGCGGCGTACGCCGTCGGCATGCGCAAGGGGCAGGTGATGCGGCTCGTCCTGCTGCCGCAGGCGTTCCGGGTCATGATGCCGGCCATCGTCAGCCAGTTCGTGGTGCTGCTGAAGGACTCGGCGCTGGGGCTCATCGTGGGCTACGACGAGCTGGTGAACCGGGGGTTGAACGGCATCGCCGCCAACTTCAAGAACACCATCCCGGCGGCGATCCTCATCGCGGCCATCTTCATCCTGATCAACGTCTCGCTCGACCGCCTGGCCCACCGCCTCTCGGCCCGCCTCGGCACCGCCCGCTGACCCGGCCCGGCCATCCGATCCCGGCCATCCCGGACCATCCCGGCCCGGCCCGACCGGCTCAGCCCGGCCATCCCGGCCCGGCCGGCTCAGCTCAGCCCGTGCACGGCCCATCCCTTCGCCGTGCGGGGCAGGCGCCCGTCGCGCACGCCGCCCACCGGCGGAGCGCGCGGCGCCCACCACACCTGGCACACCCACCGCCGGGTGCGGTACACCGACGCGGCTCACCGGCCGCGACACCATCCGCCGGACCACCACCAGGCCCGGCCTCCCAGGGACCTGTGGCCCGGGCGGTGGACCACCGCCCGGGCCACAGGTCACTTCAGGAAGCTCGGCCACGACGGAGCCCACCCGCCCAGGGAACCTCGGCCACGAACGGGCGGCGAGGTCACGGGCGCCGGGAACGGAGGCGGCGGCGCAGGGCCGGGAGCCAGGGGGCGGCGGCGACCGCGGTGAGGAGCACCAGCAGCGGCGTCCGCCACCACCACGAGACGGTCGCGGGCGGCGGGGCCGGCGGCCGCGACACCCACGGCCGGGCCGTCTTCGCCCAGGCCAGGAACGCGTCCCCGACGGGCAGCAGCCCGAAGGCGTACCGCTTGGTCCAGGGGGTGTCGACGGGCAGCCCGGCCAGCTCCCCGTATGAGGCCAGCGCCGAGGCCAGCGGCGCGTCGCCGTGCGCCTGGGCCGCGCCGAGGGTGACCACGGTCGCCGACAGGCTCACCCCGAGCGGGAGCGGCCCGGAGTCCACGTCGGCCGGGCCGTCCGTGCCCTGCGGGTACTCGCGCACGGCCGGGCCGAGCCCGAGCGGGGTGGCGACGTACAGGTCGCGGAAGCGCGCGTACTGCTCGGCGGCGAAGGCCGGATCCACGTCCACCAGGAACCGCTGGATCATGCTCTGCGAGCTGCCCCTCGCCACCTCGGCCGGCTCGCCGTCGCGGGGGTCGGCGCGGTGCGGCAGCAGCCCCGTACGCGGGTCGAGCCGCCCCCTGATCTCCCGCAGCCACCGTTCGACGGTCCCGCCGAACCGGGGCGGGAGCAGCGCGTCGTGCAGCCGCAGCGACGCGATCGCCACGGTCGAGTCCACCGGCCAGGCCTGGCCGGGGTAGGCCGCCAGGAACGGCGAGGCCCCGGCATCGAACGCCGCCCCGATCGCGGCGGAGTCCTCGGCGAACCGGCGCACCTCGGCCGGGTCGCGCAGCCCCGCAGGCTGCAGGCTCAGCGTCCCGCCGCGCAGCCAGTTGGACCATCCCCGGTAGAAGACGCCGTAGGGAGGGGTGAGGCCGGGGCTGAACGGAGCCCGCCCGGAGGGCGAGTCCAGCCGGTCCAGCGCCCAGCGCGCCTCGCGCAGCGCCAGCGACCGTTCGCCCGCGGGCTCCCGCAGGCCGAGCTCGACCCAGGTGAGGCCGTACAGGGCGTACGAGAAGAAGTACCCCTCGGGGAACAGCGCCTGCGCCTCGTCGCCCGCGCCCGCGTCCAGGGCGGCACGCAGGAACGCCAGTTGCCGCCGCACCCCCGGCGGCTCGCCGGCCGTGCCCGCGACCGCGGGGACGGTCAGCCGTACGACGCCGGCCAGCGCGCACGCGCTCACGACGACGGCGAGGGCCGCCCGCGCCCAGCGCCACCCGCGGCGCGCGGCCGACTTGGCTTGAGGCATCCGTTGATCTTAGCCCGTGCGGGGTGACCCGACCTGGAATGTCCGAAGTGTGTGGTGTTGGGTGGGATCCGTCAGCCGACGACCGTTCGAAAGGATCTCATGCCGCTCTCCCCCGGCCCCTTCACCGGCCGTACCATCACGACCCTCGCCCAGGACCTGCGCGAAGGCCGGACCACCTCCGCCGGGCTCGTCGAACAGGCGCTCGCGGCCATCGCCGAACGGGACCCCGCGCTCGGCGCGTTCGTCACCGTGGACGCCGACGGGGCGCTGGCGGCGGCGCGGCGGGCGGACGCCGAGCTGGCCGCGGGCACCGACCGGGGTCCGCTGCACGGCGTGCCGGTGGGTGTGAAGGACCTCATCAAGGTGGCGGGGCTGCCCGCAACGATGGGTTCGCGGCATTTCGCCGGGCATGTGGCGAACGCGGACGCCGAATCCGTCACCCGGCTGCGCCGCGCGGGCGCCGTCATCGTGGGCAAGACGACCACCCACGAGTTCGCGTACGGCCCCACGGGCGACCGCTCGGCCAACGGCCCCTCCCGCAACCCCTGGGACCCGGCGCGCATGTCGGGCGGTTCCAGCGGCGGCAGCGCGGCGGCCGTGGCTGCGGGCCTGGTGCCGCTCGCGCTCGGCACCGACACGGGCGGATCCGTCCGCATCCCGGCGGCCCTGTGCGGGATCGCCGGGTTCAAGCCCGGGTACGGGGCGATCCCGGCAGAAGGCGTGTTCCCCCTGTCGCGGAGCTTCGACCACGTCGGCGTCCTGGCCGGTGACGCGGGGGACTGCCTGCTGGCCTACCGCTGCCTGGCCTCCGCCCAGTTGCGCGAGGACGCCGGCGCCGCCCGGGTGGCCTGGCTCGATCCGTCCGGGCTGTTCACCGGGGATCCGCGCGTGGCGGACGCGGCGCGCTCGGCCGCGGAGTCGCGCCTGGGCCGCTCGAAGCTGGACGAGGTGCGGCTGCGGGCGGGGCTGGGCGAGGAGCTGCACGAGACGTACACGGTGATCCAGAGCTGCGAGGCCGCGGCCGTGCACGCCGCCCGGCTGGCGCGGGCGCCGGAGCTGTTCGACCCCGAGCTGCTCGAGCGCCTGCGCGTGGCCGCCGAGGTGCCCGGCTGGCGGTACGTCGAGGCCGTGGCCGCGCGGTCCCGGCTCGCCGAGGCCGCGGCGGCGCTGTTCGAGCGGCACGACGTGCTGGCGCTGCCCACCGTGCCGATCACCGCCCCGCCGCTCCTGGAGCGCGAGACGGCGGTGGACGGCCGGACGGTCGCCGTGCGGCCGGCCCTGCTGGCCATGACCAGTCCGTGGAACGTGCTGGGCCTGCCCGCGCTCACCGTGCCCGCGGGCACGGTGGACGGCCTGCCGGTGGGGCTGCAGCTCGTGTGCCGCCCCGGGCGCGAGCTGCGGCTCTTCGAAGCGGCCGGCACCCCGGCGGGCGAGGCCGCGTGAACAACGGCGCGCGCGGGGTCAGCTCGCGTCGGAGGAGCCCGGGATGACGGCGGCCAGCTCGGGGATGCGCGCCCGGTAGCCGTCGAGCAGCTTGCGCGCCGTCACTACCGAGTCGACCAGCGGGTGCAGCGCGAACGCCTCGACCGCCAGCCGGGCCGAGCCGGACGTGGCGGCCTCGATGGCGGCCTGCTCCACCGCCTTGACCTGCTGCACGAGACCGAGGAAGCGGCCGGGCAGGGGGCGGGTGGCCAGCGGCCGGACGCCCGCCCCGTCCACCGCGCACGGGATCTCGACGACCGCGTCCGCGGGCAGGCCGGGCACCGCGGCGCCGTTGCGCACGTTGAGGATCATGGAGGTGGGCTCGCCGCGGGCGATGGCGGCCATGAGGGCCAGGGCGATGCCCTCGTAGCCGCCGGCCTCCAGGTCGGCGGCGTCGCGCGCGCCCGCGGCGGTGGGCTCGCGGGCCTCGGCCATGTACGACTCGTCGCGCAGCCTGCGGGCCCTGACCCACTCCGCCAGCGCCTCCTCGGGACGCGCCCGCACGGCGGTGTAGAAGTCGTCCTGCTGCCGCAACAGGGACTCCCCGCGGCTCTGCCCGGAGATCGCGGCCACGGACTCCCGGGTGAAGTAGTAGTAGTACAGGTATTCGTTGGGGAGCGCGCCCAGCGTGCGCACCCAGTCGGCGCCGAAGATGCGCGCCTCCTCGACCTGCCGCAGCGCCTCGTCGTCGGCCAGCAGGTCGGGCAGCACGTCGCGCCCCTGGTAGGTGAGGCCGCGCAGCCAGCCGAGATGGTTGAGGCCCACGTAGTCGGGCGACACGCGCGCCGGGTCGAGCCCGAGCGCGACGGCGGCCCGGCGGATCAGGCCGATCGGCGAGTCGCAGATGCCGATCACGCGCTCGCCGAGCACGTGGCGCATGGCCTCGGTGATCATGCCGGCGGGGTTGGTGAAGTTGATGACCCACGCCTGGGGCGCGAGCGCGGCCACCCGCTCGGCCACGTGGACCGCGACCGGGATGGTGCGCAGGCCGTAGGAGATGCCGCCGGGCCCGGTCGTCTCCTGGCCGAGCAGGCCCAGGTCGAGCGCGACCCGCTCGTCGGCGGTGCGCCCGGCCAGGCCGCCGACCCGGATGGCGGAGAAGACGAACGTGGAGTCGCGCAGCGCGGTGTCCAGGTCGGTGGTGGTCAGGATCTCCGGCGGGTCGTCATGGCCGGCGGCGAGCTGGTCCAGCACGTGCCGGATGGCCTCCAGCCGGTCCTGCGACACGTCGTAGAGGACCACCTGCTCCACCCGCGGCTTCGCGGTCTCGCGCAGCAGCGCGCCGTACACGAGCGGGACCCGGAAGCCGCCGCCCCCGAGAACGGCCAGTCTCATCGATACCCTTTCACGTGAGCAGGACCTCGGCCCCGGCGGCGGCGCAGTTGCGCAGCGTCGCCTCGTCGGCGCCCTCATTGGTGACGATCACGTCGATGTCGTCGGGCCCGCACACGCGCAGCGCGCCGGTGCCCGGGAACTTGTGCCGGTCGACGAGCAGCACCACCTGCCCCGCCGCCGCGATCATGGCGCGCTTCAGCGGCACCTCGGCGAGCGTGGTGTCCACGAGCTGCCCGTCGGGGCGCACGCCGCTGGCGCCCAGGAACACCCGGTCGGCGACCACCTGGCTCAGCGCCGCCTCGGTCAGCACCCCGACCAGCGAGTGGTACGGCCGGCGCACCATGCCGCCGAGCAGCAGCAGCTCGACCGCGGGGTCGGAGCGCAGCGCGTCGAGCACGGCGAGGCTGGAGGTGACCACGGTGACGCGGCGCCCGCGCAGCCGCCGGGCCAGCCGCATCGTCGTCGTGCCGATGTCGAGCAGGACCACGTCGCCGTCGCGGACCAGCTCGGCGGCGCGGACCGCGACCGCCTCCTTGTCCTGCTCGTCGACCGCGGCCACCTCGGCGAACGGCCGGTCGGCGTCGGCGTCGACGCTGACCCCGCCATCCAGGAGCCCGCCGTCCAGGAGCAGGGCGCCGCCGCGGACGCGCCGCAGCGTGCCGTCGCGGTCGAGCACCTCGAGGTCCCTGCGGATGGTGGACGGGCTCACGCCAAGCTGGCTGGCCAGATCGCTCACGCTGGTGGCGCCCGAAAGTCGGACCCGGCGCATGATCTCGGCATGCCTGAGGCGCGGAAGCACAGCGCGAGCATATCAGGCAAAATCGCGCAGAAGTAAGCAGCTTTGACCAAAAACTCCCAGAAAAAGACTTGAAGTGCGCGAGCAAACATGCAAGATTCGCCACATCTCGATGTGTGTCGGGGAGGACTCATTCCCGTGTCTAATCAGGCGTACGACCCTCTCGCCGCCGAGCGCACCCCGGAGGGGCCGCAGTTCGACGTCTTCCTGGCGGGCACGGTCTTTCTGGACATCATCTTCACCGGTCTGCCCGCGATGCCCGCGGCCGGAACCGAGATCTGGGCCGAGGGCATGGGCTCGTGCCCCGGCGGCATCGCCAACCTCGCCATCGCGACCAGCCGGCTGGGCCTGCGTACCTCGCTGGCCGCCGCGTTCGGCGACGACGACTACGGCGACTTCTGCTGGCGCACGCTGGAGGAGCAGGAGTCGGTGGACCTGTCCAGGTCACGGCGGTTCGAGCACTGGCACTCGCCGGTGACGGTCTCCATGGCGGTCGACCGCGACCGCAGCATGGTGACGCACGGCCACCCCTCGCCCCTGCCGGCCGCGGAGATGATCGGCAATCCGCCGCGGTCGAAGGCGGTGATCGTGACGCTGTCCACCGACGATCCGCTCGACTCGCCGGACAGCCCGTGCAACTGGGCCGAGCTGGCGCGCCGCGACGGCTCGCTCATCTTCGCCGACGTCGGCTGGGACCCGTCGGGCTCCTGGTCGGCCTCCCTGCTGGACCAGCTCGCGCTCTGCCACGCGTTCATGCCCAACGCGGTCGAGGCGATGGCCTACACCGGCGCCGACACCCCGCGCGACGCGCTCTACGCGATCGCCGACAAGGTCCCCGTGGCGGTGGTGACCGACGGGGCCAACGGCGCCATGGCCATCGACTCCGTGAACGGCGAGGAGGCGTTCGTGCCCGCGCCGCGGGTGACGGCGCTCGACCCGACCGGCGCCGGCGACGTGTTCGGCGCGGGGTTCGTGCTCGGCACGCTGTCGCGCTGGCGGCTGTCCGACCGCCTGGCGTTCGCGCAGCTGTGCGCGGCGCTGGCGGTGCAGCAGTTCGGCGGCTCGCTCGCCGCGCCCGGCTGGGGCGACATCGCCGACTGGTGGCACGAGGTACGCGACTCGGCCGACCACAGCGGCGCCTACGGCAACTCGCTGGCCCGCCGCTACGCCTTCCTCGACAAGCTGGTGCCCGCCGTCCCGGTGGGCGCCGTGCGCCGCGCGGCCGCCACCATCGCCCGGTACGCCGACGTCGGCCCCAAGATTCCCAGCACGCGGCCGAGCCCACCCGAGGACGAGGACCCCGACACGCCTCGCGTGCCCGCGCATAAGGAGTAACACCATGAACCCCCCGCTCCGAGCGCTCGCCGTGCTCGCCGCCAGCGCCCTCGCCGTGACCGCGTGCGCCCCCGGATCCTCCGCCCCGCCCTCAGCCACCTCCGCGCAACCCTCCGCCTCCGCCGTGCGCACCGACGCCGCGGCGCTCGGCAACGTCACCCTCACAATCTGGGACCAGGAGGTACGCGGCGGGCAGGCCGCCCAGATGAAGCAGCTCAACGACGCCTTCCAGGCGAAATACCCGAACATCAAGATCAACCGGGTGAGCCGCTCCTTCGACGACCTCAACACGACCCTGCGCCTGGCCCTGAGCGGCAACGAGCCGCCCGACATCGTGGAGGCCAACAACGGCCGCTCCTCGATGGGCGCGTTCGTCAAGGCCGGGCAGCTGCGTCCGCTGGACGCCTACGCCGAGGCGTACGGGTGGAAGAAGCGCTACCCGCAGTCGGTGCTGCGCTACTCCAGCTACAGCGCCGACGGCAAGACTTTTGGCGAGGGCAACCTGTACGGCCTGCCGCAGGTCGGCGAGGTCGTCGGCATCTTCTACAACAAGGCCAAGCTGACCAAGCTCGGCCTGCAGCCGCCCGCGACGTGGGCCGACTTCGACGCCGCGCTGGCCAAGGCCAAGACCGCCGGCGAGGTGCCGATGCAGCTGGGCAACCTCGACAAGTGGCCGGCCATCCACGTCTTCGGCACCGTGCAGAGCCGCGGCGTGCCCGCCGACCAGATCAGCACGCTGGCCTTCGGCCGCAAGGGCGCCTCGTGGAACACGCCCGAGAACACCAAGGCCGCCGAGGAGCTCGTCGGCTGGGTCGACAAGGGCTACTTCAACAAGGGCTTCAACGGCCAGGGCTACGACCCGGCGTGGCAGGCGTACGGCAAGGGCGAGGGCGTCTTCCTGATCGGGGGCACCTGGCTGCTCGCCGACCTGCAGAAGGCGCTGGGCCAGGACCTGGGCTTCATGCTGCCGCCGGGCACCGCGGCCGGCGCGCCGCCCGTCGCGACCGGCGGGACCGGGCTGCCGTTCGCGATCACCGCCAAGAGCCCCAACCCGGACGCCGCGGCGGCGTACATCGACTTCATCACCAACGCCGACGCGATGAAGGTGCTCACCACCACCGGCAACCTGCCCGTCGCCGACACCGCGCAGCAGAGCGTCCCGGCGGGGCCGCAGCAGGACGTCTTCACCGCGTTCGGCACGGTCACGGCGAAGGAGGGGCTGGTGCCGTACCTCGACTACGCCACCCCGACGTTCGCCGACACGCTGGGCGCGGCGCTGCAGGACCTGCTGGCCGAGAAGCAGACCCCGCAGGAGTTCCTGGCCACGCTGGAGAAGGACTACAAGACCTTCGTCGAGAGCAACGGGTGAGCATGGCAGCAAAGAGCGCGGGGCCTCCCGGGGAGCCGCGCCGCGTCGCCTACCTCTACCTGCTGCCGGCGTTCGCCGTCTACGCGGCGTTCCTGCTCTATCCGATCGGGCGCGCGGTGCAGCTGTCGCTGTACGAGTGGGACGGCCTGTCGCTCGGCCGCTGGGTCGGCCTGGACAACTACCTCGCGATCGTCGCCGACGAGGGGCTGCGGGCGGCCTTCGGCCACGCGCTGGTGCTGGTCGTGTTCTACGCGGCCGCGCCGCTGGTCATCGGGCTGGGGCTGGCCGCCATCCTCAACCACGCCAAGGTGCGCGGCCTCGGCTTCTTCCGCACCGTCGTGTTCCTGCCGCAGGTGGTGGCCATGGTCGTGGTGGCCGTGGCCTGGCGGCGGGTCTACGCGCCCGACGGCACGCTCAACTCGCTGCTGAGCGCGCTCGGGCTCGACTCGCTGACGCGGGGCTGGCTGGGCGACTACACGTTCGCGCTGCCCGCGGTCGGGGTCGTGGGCACGTGGTTCGAGAGCGGGCTGGTGACCGTGCTGCTGCTGGCCGGCATGAGCCGCATCCCCGGCGAGCTGTACGAGGCGGCGCGGCTGGACGGGGCGGGCGCGGTCAGGGAGTTCTTCGCGGTCACGCTGCCGTCGGTGCGCGGGGAGATCGCCGTCGCGCTGACACTGACCGTGATCGCCGCGCTGCGCACGTTCGACCTGGTCTACGTCACGACGCGCGGCGGGCCCGGCGACTCGACGTCGGTGCCGTCGTACGAGGTCTACCACCGCGCCTTCGGGCTCAGCCAGATCGGCTCGGCCGCGGCCATCGGCGTCACGCTCACCGTGGTCATCTTCGTGATCTCGTTCGGGATCAACCGGTTCGCCGACAGGAGGGTGTCGTGATCTCGCGGGGCGAGCGGGTGGCCAACTACGTGATCCTGTCGGTGTTCGCCGCCTTCGCGCTCTTCCCCATCGTGACGATCCTGTCCGCCGCGCTCGGCCCCGCCGACAGCGGCGGCACGTCCGGGCTGGGGAACTTCGCGGCGGCCTGGGAGGTCGGGCGGTTCGGCACGTACCTGCGCACCAGCCTGGCGGTGTCGTCGTTCGTCGTGGTCGTGAGCGTGGTGCTGTCGATCCTGAGCGGGTACGCGTTCGGCACCATGCGCTTCCGCGGCCAGTCGGTGCTGTTCTACCTGTTCATGCTCGGGATCATGATGCCGAGCGAGGCCATCGCCGTGCCGCTCTACTTCGACCTGCGCTCGCTCGGCCTGATCGACACGTTCTGGTCGGTGGCGCTGCCGCAGGTGGCGCTGTCGGTGGCGTTCGGCACGTTCTGGATGCGGGCCTATTTCCGGGCCTCCAACCGGGCCATCGTCGAGGCCGCCCGCATCGACGGCGCCTCGACGTGGCGCATCCTGTGGCAGGTGCTGGTGCCGCCGGCCCGGCCCGCCGTCGTCACGCTGACCGTGCTGGTCTTCATGTGGACGTGGAACGAGTTCCTCATCCCGCTGATCATGGTGACCAGCGAGTCGCTGCGTACCGCGCCGCTGGGGCTGGCCTTCTTCCAGGGCCAGTACACCTCCGGCTTCACCCTGCTGGCCGCCGGCTCCGTCATCGTCGCGACCCCGGTCGTGATCTTCTACCTGTTCCTCCAGCGCCACTTCGTCCGCGGGCTGCTCCAGGGGGCGGTCCGCGAGTAACTTGTTCCGGAGGTCCCATGCGTAAACGCCTGTCACTGGTGCTGGCCGCCACGGTCGCGCTCGCCCTCTTACCCGCCGTTCCCTCCGCAGCCTCCACCGCTGCCGCTCCTGTCGACCTCGACGCGCTGTTCGTCGGGGCGCACCCCGACGACGAGGCGTTCAGCCTGTCCACGCTCGGCCAGTGGAACGAGGACCACCGCGTGCGCACCGGCGTCGTCACCGTCACCCGGGGCGAGGGCGGCGGCAACGCGGTCGGGCCCGAGGAGGGCCCGGCGCTCGGCCTGCTGCGCGAGTCCGAGGAGCGGACCGCGGTCGGCAAGGCGGGCGTGGGCGAGGTGTTCAACCTCGACGACGTCGACTTCTACTACACGGTGAGCGCCCCGCTGACCGACCAGATCTGGGGCGCGGACACCCTGGAGAAGGTCGTGCGGGTGGTCCGCCAGACCAGGCCCGAGGTCATCCTGACCATGGACCCGGCGCCCTCCCCCGGCAACCACGGCAACCACCAGCAGGCGGCGCGGCTGGCCGTGCAGGCGTTCTACGCGGCGGCCGACCCCAAGGTGTTCCCCGAGCAGATCACCCGTGAGGGGCTGCGCCCCTTCGCGCCGGCCCGGCTGCTGCTCGGCGGCGGGCGCGGCACCTCCCAGAACGGCCCGGCCTGCGCCTCCACCTTCCGCCCGAACAACCCCGCCCAGAACGTGTACGGCGTGTGGAGCGGGCGCGCCTCCCAGGCCCAGGGCAGGACGTGGGCCGCGATCGAGCGCGAGGCGCAGCGCTCGTACGCCTCCCAGGGCTGGGCCGTCTTCCCCGACGTGCCCTCGGACCCCGCCCAGCTCGGCTGCGACTTCTTCACCCAGGTGGACTCGCGGGTGCCGTTCCCCGAGCCGGGCGGCGCGGCGGCGGCGGCACCCACGGCGATCCTCGACGGGGCGCTGACCAGGGCGAGCGGGACGGTCCCGCTGGGGACCCTGTTCGGGCTGCGCACGAGCACGTTCGACGTCCGGCCCGGGACGCCATTCACCGTCAAGGTCAGCGCGACCGCGCCGTCCCGTGAGCCGCTGGGCCGCTCGTCGGTGACGCTGGGCGTGCCCGCGGGCTGGCAGGTCAGCGGCTCGGGCGAGCTGGGCAGGCTCACCGCAGGGCGCGCCGGGACCGCCACGTTCACCGTCACCCCCGCCACCGCCGCGGGCACCGGGCGGGCGCGTGTCTCGGCCACGCTGACCACCGAGCGGGGCCGCGGGTACACCGACCGGCAGGTCGAGGTCAGCCCGCCCGTACGGGCCGGCCAGCAGCTCCTCCCCCAGGTCGCCCAGTACGAGAAGTGGACCTCCGAGGTCGGCGTGCCGCAGCTGCGCGGCATCGTCACCCCCGTGCTCACCCTGCCCTCCGGCGGCTCCCGGCAGGTCGGCGTCGTGGTGACCAACGTCAGCGACGCCGCCAGATCGGGGACCGTGCGCGTGGACCTGCCCGCCGGGTTCACCGCGGACCGCGCGGAGGCGTCCTACCAGAACCTGGCCGCCGGGGCCTCGACGACGGTGCCGTTCACCGTCACGAACTCCGACCCATCGCTGAAGACGTCCAACCAGGGCGGCGACTACGCCTACACCATCAGCGTCGACGGCGCCGTCGTGAGCCGGCCGGCGCTCGAACTGGTGCCGGCCACCGCCGTCCCGCAGGCGACGCCCACCGTGGACGGCGTGGCGGGCGACGGCGAGTATCCGGGGCCCGCCGTCGACATCTCGCGCCTGTGGGAGGGCACGGCCTGCTCCTCCGCGGCCGACTGCTCCGGCACGGCCCGGCTCGCCTGGCACGACGACACCCTCTACCTGCTGGTGCAGGTGCAGGACGACGTGCTCGGCACCCGGCTGGCCACCGCCGACTGCAAGCGGCACTGGCGTACCGACTCGGTGGAGGTCACGCTCGACCCGCGCGGCACGTCCGAGAACACCTCGACCACCTTCAAGGCCGCGGTGCTGCCCGTAACGGCCGAGGGACCGCCGTGCTTTCTGCGGGACGCCGACAACCGCCAGGGCCCCGGTGAGCAGACCGCGCCCGGCATGCGGGTGGCCTCGAAGGTCGCCTCGGGCGGATACACCGTGGAGATGTCGATCCCCCTGGCGCTCCTCCCCGGCTCCGTCGACCCCGCACACCTCGGGCTCAACATCCTCGTGTACGACTCCGACACCCAGGACAAGACCGGCCAGACCCGGATCGGCTGGTCGACGTGGGGCGGCGTGCAGGGCGACCCGTACCGGTGGGGCGTGGCCACCCTGACCGGTTACCAGCCGCCCGCGGACCGGCCGGTCCCCGACCCGGTGATCCCCGACACCGCCCTGTCCAGCCTGGACTCCCCGCAGTCGCTTGAGCAGGCGGTCCGCGTCAACGTCCCGCTCGGCGGCGGCCCGGCGGCTGAAGAGGCGCAGAGCGGCCGGGCCGTCTCCGCCGCCGCCGGCCAGGACGGGGTGAAGGTGACGTTGCGGGCGAACGCGTCCGGCAAGGCGCACCTGTTCGTCCGCGACGCCCAGGGGACGGCGGGCAGCCGCGTCGTCACGGTGCCCCGCAAGGGCGTCTCCACCGTCACGGTGCCCCTGACGCGAGCCCTGGCCGGAAACCCGGCGGTGGTGGCGGGCTGGGAGGCACCCGGTGGAGGGACCACGGCCTCGCAGGTGAAGGTCCGCTAGAAATCCGGCCGCCCGCCCCGCGCGCCGGGGCGGGCGGCCGATTAGACGCATCCCCGCGAACCCCCTAATCTGCCGGGATGCCGGAATCCCTCACCTTCACGAACCTGCTCGACGACGCGGCCATCCTCTCGCTGGAGCACCAGATCCACCTCGAAGAGGTCCTCGGTGAGCACAACTGGAGCGTCGACCTGCGGGAGCAGCGCTTCCAGTTCACGGGGAGCCGCACGATCACCTGCACCCGCTTCCACCTGCTCGGCAGCGCCGCCCCGGGACCGCAGTCGTGGCTGTGGGCCTGGGCGAACCCGTCCGGCTTCCCGGAGCCGCTGACGGCCCTGTCGGGGACGCTGCGGGACTTCGGGCAGCGGTCCGGCCTCCCGGAGCTGGCCTCCGCGGAGGTGCCGTTCGCCGCGCTGCCCGGCTCCCCCGCCGAGCCGCACTTCGCCGCGGCGATCCTCGCCGAGGCCGCCAAGGCGGTGAGCGGCCACTGGACGTCCTACACCGGCGACGCGGGCGGCGGCACCCGGGCCGCGTTCCTGGTCGAGCACCCGGACTTCCAGTTGCCGCCGCCGGAGCCGGTCCGCGTCATGCGAGTCCTCCAGCAGGCGCTCACCCTGCCGCTGCTGACGGACCACCGGCGCGCGGTGCACGGCTACGCCGTCCGCCGCGGGCTCGGGGCCACCTTCGACGGGGACCGGCTCATGATCACGGGCCCGGGCTTCGAGGCGGCCGTCGACTTCGACGGGCAGGGCCGCGTCGGCAACATCGGCGCGACCCTGTCGGCCCCCCACGGGGCCTGACAGGCGCCACCCCTGATCACCCGTAACCAGCGCCATTTCGATAGATTCATCCCTCGGTGCCCTACCGAAGGAGCCTCGTGACCATTCCTGAACTGACCGACGTCCACGCCGCGTGGCTGCCGCTGGAGGCGTTCCGGGCGATCGGTTCCCGCCGTACGCTCGTGCGGGCCGACGGGCCGCTCGCCGAGACCATCCGGGACGAGGTCGCGCAGGCCGGCGCCCGGTACGGCGGCGGCGTCACGGGCCCCTACGACCTCGTGCTGAGCCTGGACGAGGCCGAGGGCGCGGACGGGTACGCGATCGCGCGGCGGGACGGCGTGACGACCGTGGCCGGCGGCGACCCGGCCGGGCTGCTCTACGGGTTCTTCCACGTCGTACGGCTCGGCGAGGCCGCGTTCGGGCCCGACCGGGAGACGGAGCACCACCGGCCCGCGATGCGCAGGCGCATGCTCGACCACTGGGACAACATCGACGTGCACCCGGTGATGGGCCAGGTCGAGCGCGGTTACTCGGGCGGGTCGATCTTCTGGGACAACGGCGCGCCGCGCGAAGACCTGACCCGGGTGCGGGCCTACGCGCGGCTGCTGGCCGCCACCGGCGTCAACGCGGTCGCGATCAACAACGTGAACGTGCACGCCACCGAGGCCCACCTGCTGACCGACCGGCTCGGCGAGGTGGCCGCGATCGCGGCCGAGCTGCGCCCGTACGGGATCCGGGTGCACCTGTCGGTCAACTTCGCCTCCCCCATTCAGCTGGGCGGCCTCGCCACCGCCGACCCGCTGGAGGAGGATGTCCGGCGGTGGTGGGCGGAGACCACCGGGCATGTCTACGCGGCAATTCCAGACTTCGGCGGATATGTCGTGAAAGCCGACTCAGAAGGGCAGCCGGGCCCGTTCGCGTACGGGCGCACCCACGCCGACGGCGCGAACATGCTGGCCGACGCCCTGGCCCCCTTCGGCGGGGTCGTGCACTGGCGGGCCTTCGTCTACAACCACCGGCAGGACTGGCGCGACCGCTCGACCGACCGGGCCCGCGCCGCGTACGACCACTTCGCCCCGCTCGACGGCCGGTTCGACGACAACGCGATCCTGCAGGTCAAGCACGGCCCCATGGACTTCCAGACGCGCGAGCCGGTCTCCCCGGTGATCCTGGACCTGCAGGGCACCCGCCTGGCGGTGGAGCTGCAGGTGACGCAGGAGTACACCGGCCAGCAGCGGCACGTCTGCTACCTGGCCCCCATGTGGAGCGAGATCCTCGCGTTCGAGAACGTCGCCGAGGCGGGCGACCTGGTCGCGGTCTCCAACGCAGGCGACGACCGCTACTGGACCGGCCACCCACTCGCCCAGGCCAACCTGTACGCGTTCGGCCGCCTGGCCTGGGACCCGCGCCTCGACCCGGCCGCCGTCCTCGACGAGTGGATGGACCTCACGTTCGGGTGGCCCGGCGAGCCGCTGCGGAGCACCCTGCACGCCATGATGGACGGGTCGTGGCGCACGTACGAGCGCTACACCGCCCCGCTCGGCGTCGGCTTCATGGTCCGCCCCGGCCACCACTACGGCCCGGACGTGGACGGGTACGAGTACACGCCGTGGGGCACGTACCACTTCGCCGACCGCGACGGCGTGGGCGTCGACCGCACGCGCGCCACCGGCACCGGCTTCACCGGCCAATATCCGCAGCCGTGGTCGGACCTGTACGAATCGCTCGACCACTGCCCCGACGAGCTGCTGCTGTTCTTCCACCACGTGCCGTACGGGCACGTGCTGCACAGCGGCTCGACGGTCATCCAGCACATCTATGACACACACTTCGCGGGCGCCGAGGAGGCGGCCGAGATCCGGCTGCTCTGGGAGAAGCTCGCGGACACCGGCGCGGTGGCCCCGGACGTGTACGCCCGCGTCAGGGAGCGGCTCGACGAGCAGGTCCGCTGCGCCGAGGAGTGGCGCGACCAGATCAACGCCTACTTCTTCCGCAAGTCGGGCGTGCCCGACGCGCGCGGACGGCGCATCCACTGAAGCGCCCCGGCGCCCGCCCCGGGCGGGCGCCGGCTGCTTCGCCTCAGGCGGTGAAGTCCCGCTCGACCTCGGCGATCACCGGGCGGCTGTGCCACAGCAGCGCCGCGGCGAACGCCGAGGCCAGCAGCGCGGGCGCCAGCTCGGTGGCGAGCATCGTGACGCCGCCCGCGACGACCAGCAGGGAGGCGTTGCCCAGGGCGGCCTTCGGGTGGCGCATGAGGAAGTACGACGCCAGCCGCGCCACGTCCACCGCCCGGAACGCGAACAGCGACGTGATCACCAGGGCGTTGGCGACCCACAACATCGCCGCCAGCGCGACGAGCACGAGCAGCACCGCCCACCACCCCGGCACGCCGGCGGCGGCGAAGTTCGCCAGGTTCGTCCCCACGACGGCCAGCGCCGCGAGCCACGGGACCCAGATCTTCAGCACGCCGCGCACGTTGGCCCGGTAACCGCGCCAGAACGCCGCCGCCGGATGCAGGTCCGTCAGGTCCCGGCCGCGGTGGCGCAGCGCGTAGAGGGCGGCGGACAGCGCGGGGCCGAGCGGCAGCGCGCAGGCCGCCACCAGCGGCACGTTGGCGGCGTCGCCGCCGAGCAGGGTCAGCGCGAGCAGGCCCGGGGCGGCCGTGACCAGGAACAGGCCCTCGACCACCGCCAGGCTGTAGATCAGCGTGGCGGCCCGCGAGAGCGGCCCCTCGCCGAACCGCCGCCGCGCAGACACCTCGCTCATCGGCTCTCCTCTCCCAGGCCGGGCGGCCCTCCGCCGTCCCGCCACGGCGGCGTGCGATCCACCACCGGCGTGAGCCCGACCAGCGTAACCTCGTGCCGGTCCAGCCTGGGATCCAGGTCCGCGCGCCCGTCCGCGACGGGCACCCGCATCAGCCGTGGTCCTTCTTGAACCGCTCGTAGGCGGAGTTGACGAGGTTGATGTAGGAGGTCATGTTCTTGCCCTCCAGCTCCTTGACGTAGGCGTCCCACTCGCTCAGGTCACGCTCGCCGAGCACGAACTTGAGCGTCTGCTGGGTGACGTAGTCCTTCAGCGGCGTCTCCCACAGCGTGGCCTGCTCGCGCTCCTCGTCGTTGAACGGGTGCGGCGGCTCGACCGGCCAGTCCTTCCTGGTGTTCATCACGTCCTGGAAGGCCACCTCCTCCTCGGAGAAGGTGGAGTTCAGCAGCTTGGTGGTGCCGCCGTAGGCGAACACGCCGTTGGAGAAGCCGAAGTCCTTCTGCAGGTGCTTGGGCGCGCCGGGGTTGAGGCCGACGAAGTCGACGTCCTTGGCGATCTTGTAGGCGCCTGAGGCGTCCTTGGTGTACGTCGTGCCCTCGACGCCCCACTTGGCGAACTCCTCGCCCTGGTCGGAGTACCAGAGCCAGTCGATGAACTGCATCATGGCGACGAAGTTCTTGTTCTCCAGCGCCTTCTTGGAGATCATGATGCCGTTCTCGAGCCGGGTGTCGATCTTGTACTCGCCGACCGGGCCCACGGGCACCGGGATCTTGGCGACCTTGGCGCCGGGGACGAGCTTGCTCAGCGTCGGGCGATAGTCGTTGACGATCGACTGCGCGTTCGCGCTGATCACGAACGACTTGCCGGAGTTGAACTTCTGCTTGGCCTGCTCGTCCTGCTGGGTGAAGCTCTCCGGGTCGAGCAGCTTCTCCTTCACCAGCTTGTTCAGGTACTCCAGCATCTGCTTGTACTGCGGCATCGCGCCGGTGTAGACGAACTTGCCGGCCGTGGTGTCGAAGGTCGCGTGCTGGTACTGCCAGCCGCCCTTGGCGCCGTAGGCCTGGGCGACGAGCTTGAACAGGTTGCCGCCGGGCGTGGGGACGCCGAACCGGTCGGTCATCGGGTAGAGGTCCGGGTATTCCTTCTTCAGCGCCTTGAGCAGGGTGTAGAGATCATCCCAGGTCTTCGGGACCTCCAGCTTGTGCTTCTCGAGGATGTCGGTCCGCACGGCCAGGGAGTAGTCGATCCAGATCTCCTCGTGGAGGCCCGGCAGCAGGTAGATGCGACCGTCGGCCTGGCGCAGCGTGTCCAGCTCCGGCTCCATCTTCCACTTGGCGACCTTGTCCTTGAAGTTGGGCATCAGGTCGAAGTAGTCGCTGACCGGCAGGATCGCGCCGGAGGAGACGAACGCCTCCTCGGCCGGGTGGTAGGTCTTCGGGATGATGAGCGGGGCCTGGCCGGAGCCCACCAGCAGGCCGCGCTTCTTCTCGTAGTCGCTGAGCGGCACCTCCACCGGCTTGATCGTCACGTTGGTCCGCTTGGTCAGCTCCTGCCAGAACAGCCAGTCGCTCTTGTCCGGGTAGAACGGGTGGTTGTTGTAGAGCGCGTCGAACGAGACCGGCTCGGTGGCCTTGAACTGCTGGCCGGCGCCGTAGTTGGCCATCGCGCCCGCCTTGTTCGCGGACACGTCGGCGGCCTTCTTCGGAGCCTCGTCCTCACCGCAGCCGGCGACGACGAATGTGAGCGCACCCAGCCCGAGGAGCGCCTGCCGGCGGGAGATGTGCTGCATGGGGGGATCCTTTCGGGAGGACAGGGGTCAGCCCTTGACCGCGCCGAGCATGACGCCCGAGACGAAGTACCTCTGTACGAAGGGGTAGACCGCCAAAATGGGAAGGACGGTGAGCATGATCGTCACCGACTGGATGTTGGCCGCCGCGGCCGACGCCTCGCTCATCGACGCACCCGCGGACTCGGCGCCCGTGGCGCCCGCGATGAGGTTGCGCAGGTAGATGGTCACGGGGAACAACTCGGTCTTGTTCAGGTAGAGGAACGCCCCGAACCACGAGTTCCAGAACGAGACCGCGTAGAACAGCACCATCGTGGCGAGGACCGCCTTCGACAGCGGCAGCACCACCCGCCACAGGACGCCGTAGGTGTTCAGGCCGTCGATGGCGGCGGCCTCCTCCAGCTCGTGCGGCAGGCCCTCGAAGAACGCCTTCATGACCAGGAGGTTGAAGACGCTGATGGCGTTCGGCAGGACGATGGCCCAGATGGAGTTGGTCAGCCCGAGGCCGTTGACCAGCACGTAGTTGGGGATCAGGCCGCCGGAGAAGATCATGGTGAAGACGGCGACCCAGATCAGGAACGTGCGGCCCTTGAGGTTCTTCTTGGACAGCACGTACGCGTAGCACGTCGTCAGCAGCATGGAGATGGCCGTGGCGACGACGGTGTAGACAATCGTGTTGCCGTAGTTCGTCCAGAACATCGAGTCCGACACCACAAGCTTGTAGGTCTCGATGTTGAACCCGCGCGGGATGAGGTTGACCTGCCCGCCGACGATGTAGCGCTCCTCGCTGAGCGAGCGGGCGAGGATGTTGAGGAAGGGATAGAGCGTCACGATCACGACGCCGGTCAGGATGACGGCGTTGACCGCCTGGAACGTGCGGTAGCCACGGGTCTTCTCGATGGTCACCACAGGCTCGTCCCTACTGTGCGGCGGGAGATCAGGTTCGCCGAGAGGATCAGCACGACCCCGACCAGGGCCTCGAACAGGCCGATCGCGGCGGCGTAGCTCAGGTTGCTGGACTCCACGCCCATGCGGTACAGGTAGGTGGAGATCACGTCGGCGGTCGGATACGTCAGCGGGTTGTACAGCAGCAGGACCTTCTCGAAGCCCACGGCCATGAACGTGCCGATGTTGAGGATCAGCAGCGTGATCGCCGTCGGCCGGATGCCCGGCAGCGTGACGTGCCAGATCTGCCGCCACCGGCCGGCGCCGTCCATCCGGGCCGCCTCGTAGAGCTGCTCGTCGATGGTGGTCAGCGCGGCCAGGTAGAGGATGGTCCCCCAGCCGACGGTCTGCCAGATCTCCGACGAGACGAAGATCGTGCGGAACCACTCCGGTTTCTGGATGAACGCGGTGGGCTCCCCGCCGAACGTCTTCACGATCTGGTTGATCGGCCCGTCGATGGCCAGCATCTGCATGATGATGCCGGCCACGATGACCATCGACAGGAAGTGCGGCAGGTAGGACACCGACTGCAGGAACCGCTTCAGGCGCCGGTTGCGCACCTCGTTGAGCAGCAGCGCCAGCACGATCGGCAGCGGGAAGCAGAACAGCAGGGTCAGCGCGCCGAGGATGAGCGTGTTGGCGAACACGGTCCAGAACGACGGGTCGCTCAGGAACATCTTCACGTACCGCAGGCCCACCCAGGTCTCGCCGAAGATGCTGCCGCCGGGCTCGAACTTGCGGAAGGCGATCACGTTGCCGAGCATCGGCAGGTACCGGAAGATCGCGAAGAACAGCAGCGGCAGGATCGCCAGCGAGTACAGCTGCCAGTCGCGGCGGATCGCGTGCCGCCACGTGCCCGGTTTGGCCCGCCTGCGCCGGCCGGGCGCCGGCTTCTCCGCCCGCGCGCCCCGCGGCGGATTGTCCAACGACGTCGTGCTCATCCCGCTCCTTCCCGTGTGATACGAGCCGTGACCAGCAGGTTCCTGTCGTGCCCGACCTCGCGCTCGGCGCCCGTGAGGCGCAGCGGCACGGTCGCCGCGGCGTCCGTCGTCGCCTCCCCGCTGGAGCGCCCGAAGCGCAGCTCGACGTCGCCGGGCTCGACGATGCGCCGGCCGCGCACGCCGGTGAACGACGCGGCGTCGGCCGGGACGGTGAACTCCACGCGGGCGGCCTGCCCGGCCTCCAGCGGGACGCGGGCGTAGCCGAGCAGCCGCACGACCGGCCTGGTGGTCTGCGCGACCGGGTCGTGCAGGTAGAGCTGGACGACCTCGGCGCCGGCGCGCGCTCCGGTGTTGCGGACGCTCACCCCGACGGTGACCTCGCCGTCCACCGGCCAGCCGACAGCGCCGGTGTCGAGCGGCTCCCACTCGAAGGTGGTGTAGCTCAGCCCGTGCCCGAACGGGTACGCGGGCGTCGGGTCCACCGACGACACCTCCGTACGGCGGCCCAGCCGCGGCGACAGATAGGTGGCGGGCAGGCCTCCGGCGTCGCGCGGCACGCTGACCGGCAGGCGGCCGGACGGGTTGACGGCGCCGGTGAGCACCTCCGCGAGCGCCTGGCCGCCGCGCTGGCCGGGGAAGAATCCGTAGACGACCGCCGCGGCCGCGTCGAACTCCGGGCCCAGCGCGTAAGGCCGCCCGGCCAGCAGCACCAGGACCACCGGGGTGCCGGTCGCGAGCACCGCCCGGACCAGCTCGGACTGCACGCCCGGCAGGCGCAGGTCGGTCGCGTCGCAGCCCTCGCCGGAGGTGCCGCGCCCGAACAGCCCCGCCCGGTCGCCGACGGCGAGCACGCACACGTCGCTCTCGGCCGCCGCGGCGACGGCCGCCGCGAAGCCGGAGGTGTCGTCGCCGGTGATCCCGCAGCCCGGCTCGTACGTGAGATCGGGGACCAGCGCGCCGAGCGCCTCGCGCAGCGACGGGAGGTCGAGCCCGAGCCCGTGCTCGGGATGCGGGCCCACGTGCGCGGGGAAGGCGTAGCAGCCGAGCATCGCCATCGGGTCGTCGGCCACCGGGCCCACGAGCGCCACCCGCCGGCCGGGGGCCAGGGGCAGGACACCGGTGTTGCGCACCAGGACGATCGACTCGCGCGCCAGGCGCAGGGCGAGCTCCTGGCTCTCCTCGTCGTCGAGCCGCACGTCGGCGGCCTCGCCGGGCAGGGGCTTCCAGTCCTCGTCGAGCAGCCCGAGCTCGGCCTTCTGCGCCAGCACCCGGGTCAGCGCGCGGTCGATCAGCGCCTCGTCGACCTGTCCGGACTTCACGGCCTCGATCAGGGGGGCGCCGAAGGTGTCCACCGTGGGCAGCTCGACGTCGATCCCGGCCCGCAGCGCGAGCCCGGCCGCGCCCGCGGCCTCCGCCGCGACGCCGTGCAGCTTGTGCAGGAACCGGATGGAGAAGTAGTCGGCGACCACCGTGCCCGCGAACCCCCACTCCTCGCGCAGCAGGCGGGTCAGCAGGCCCTCGTCCGCCGCGGCGGGAAGGCCGTCGATCTCGGCGTAGGAGTTCATCACCGACCGGGCGCCGCCCAGGCGCAGCGCCATCTCGAACGGCGGCAGGACCACGTCCGCCAGCTCCCTGCCCCCCATGTGGACGGGCGCGTGGTTGCGGCCTCCCCGGGAGGCGGAGTAGCCGGCGAAGTGCTTCAGGGTGGCGACGACGCCCGCGCCCTCGATCCCGCGCACGTAGGCCGCGCCGACCGTGCCGACCAGGTAGGGGTCTTCGCCGATGGTCTCCTCGGTGCGGCCCCAGCGGTAGTCGCGGGTGACGTCGAGGACCGGGGCCAGGCCCTGGTGGACGCCGGCGGCCCGCAGGGACCGGCCGATCCGCCCGGCCACCTCCTCGATCAGCTCGGGGTCGAAGGAGGCGCCCCAGCTCAGCGGCGCCGGGTACACCGTCGCCCGCCAGGCGGCGAAGCCGGTCAGGCACTCCTCGTGGACCTGGGCCGGGATCCCGAACCTGCCGGCGGACACGATCTGGGCCTGCGAGGCGGCCAGCGAGCGAGCGCCGGCGACGGGGTCGACCGGCGCGGTGCCGAACGGGCGGGTCAGCTGGCCCAGCCCGTGGGCGATGACGTCGCTCCACTCCACCCCCGCCATGTCGGCCTGGTGCGGGGCGACGCCTCCCCCTGAGGCGTCGGCGCCGACCCAGACGCCGACGAGCTGGGCGACCTTCTCCTCCAGCGTCATGAGCGGGATGAGCGCCCCGGCCCGCTCGGCGGCAGACAGCCGCTCGTCCCGCCACTTGTCCATAGGTACCTGGCCCCTCATGCCACCCTTTCGGCTCATCGCCGGCCCGCTGCCGAAACTTTCAAAGAATTCCCGTTAATATTGCGGCAACTTATGGGTCCAGGTTTCGGCGTGTCAAGAGGGTGCAAACTGCTAGATTCGGGCTGATCACCGCAGGGGTCAGGCCAGCATCCGGTGCCACATTTCCAGAAAGTTTCTGGACACTCAGCTGGCAAGTTGCCGTTCGGCAACCGTCAGGTCAGAGACTCCGTCAGAGTGCGCGCCGCCCGGGTGACGAGCTTGCCGTACTCCTCGCGGAGCTCCTCCGGCATGCGGCTGGCGGGGGTGGAGACGCTGAGACTGGCGACGGGGCCGTCCGGGCCCAGCACGGCGGCGGCGACGGCCGCGATGTCGGAGCGCCACTCACCGCGGTTGTCCGCGTAACCCCGCGCGCGGACCGCCGCCAGCTCGGCGCCCAGCGCCTCGGGGTCGGTGATCGTGGTGTCGGTGTACGAGGCGAGCTCGGGCGGCGGGGTGGACCGGTGCGCGAGCACGGCCTTGCCGTTGGCCGAGGCGTGCAGCGGCAGCCTGATGCCGAGCGGCAGCACGATGCGCAGCGGCTTGTCGGTCTCCAGCCGCTCGATCAGGACGACCGCGTCGCCCTCCGGCACCATCAGGTGGATCGTCTCCCCTGTGCGCTGCCTCAGCTGCTCCATGACCGGCATCGCCGCGTCCCGCAGGCCCAGCTCCGTCCTGCGGCCGACCTGCAGCGCCTTGCTCGTCACCTGCCAGCGCGTGATCTCCCCCGCGGCGGGCCTGATCCACCCGGCCTCGTGCAGCGTCCGCAGCGAGCGCTGCACCGTGCTCTTCGGCAGGCCGAGCACCCGGGCCAGCTCCCCGACTCCGGCGGGCTGGCGGGCGGCCACCTCTTCGAGCACCCGGAGGGCGTTGATCACGTTCTGCATCCATTGACTCCTCTGCGGACCGATTTTAATGTTAGTGAACCGCAACACGGCACGCCGTGCCGTGACACGGCACAAGGAGCATAAAGACGTGGGCCGTCATTTCCTGCAGATCCCAGGACCGACCAACGTTCCCGACCGGGTGCTGCGCGCCATCGCCCAGCCCACCGTCGATCACCGCGGCCCCGCCTTCGCCCGCCTGGCCGGCGAGGTGCTGGAGCGGCTGAGGGCGGTCTTCAGGACCCGCCACCACGTGATCGTCTACCCGTCGTCGGGGACGGGCGCGTGGGAGGCGGCGCTGGTCAACACCCTCTCGCCCGGTGACCGGGTGCTGGCGTTCGAGACCGGGCACTTCTCCACGCTGTGGTGCGAGATGGCCGCCCGGCTGGGGCTGGTCGTCGACCTGGTGCCCGGCGACTGGCGGCACGGCGCCGACCCCGACGCCGTCGCCGGCCACCTCACCGCCGGGCACGCCGCCGTCATGGTCGTGCACAACGAGACCTCGACCGGCGTGCGCAGCCGGATCCCGGAGATCCGCGCGGCCGTCGACCGGACCGGGCACTCCCCGCTGCTGCTGGTGGACACGATCTCGTCGCTGGGCTCGATGGACTACCGCCACGACGAGTGGGGCGTGGACGTGACCGTCGGCTGCTCGCAGAAGGGGCTCATGCTGCCGCCCGGCATCGGGCTCAACGCGGTCAGCCCGAAGGCGCTGGCCCACCGGGGGCGGCTGCCGCGCTCGTATTGGGACTGGGAGCCGATCATCGCGGCCAACCGCGGCGGCTTCTACCCGTACACGCCGCCGACCAACCTGCTCTACGGGCTGCGCGAGGCGCTGGTCATGCTGCTGGAGGAGGAGGGGCTGGCCGAGGTCTTCCGCCGCCACGACCGGCACGCCGAGGCGACGCGGCGCGCCGTGCGGGCGTGGGGGCTCGAGGTGCTCTGCGCCGACGAGCGGGAACATTCGAGCTCGCTGACCGCGGTGGTGATGCCGGACGGGCACGACGCCGACGCGGTCAGGAAGCTCATCCTCGACCGGTACGACATGTCGCTCGGCACCGGGCTCGGGCGGCTCGCGGGGCGCGTGTTCCGGATCGGGCACCTCGGCCACTTCAACGACCTGGCGCTGGCGGGCACGCTGAGCGGCGTCGAGATGGGGCTGAGCGCGGCCGGCGTGCCGATCAAGGAGGGCGGGACGCGCGCCGCGCTGGCCTACCTGGAGGGAGCCGAATGACCCTGGCCCGGACCCTGTCCCGGCTGCTCGAAGGGGACGTCAGGGACGATCCGTACACCAGGCATCTGTACGCCTCCGACGCCAGCATGTACGCCATCGAGCCGCTCGCCGTCGCCTTCCCCCGGCACGCCGGCGACGTCCAGGCGCTGGTCGCGGCCTGCGGCGAGCTGGGGGCACCGGTGCTGCCGCGCGGGGCGGGCACCAGCCTGGCCGGGCAGACGGTCGGGGCCGCGGTGATCGTCGACTTCTCCCGCCACATGAACCGCATCCTGGAGATCGACGGCAGGACCGCCCGCGTGCAGCCGGGCGTCGTGCAGGACCAGCTCAACCGGGCGGCCCGCGGGCACGGGCTGATGTTCGGGCCCGACACCTCGACCAGCAACCGGGCCACGATCGGCGGCATGATCGGCAACAACTCGGCGGGCAGCCACTCCGTGCTCTATGGATCCACCGTGGACCACGTCGAGTCGCTGCGCGTGGTGCTCGCCGACGCCACCACGCCCGACCTGCGCTCCGACGCCAGACTGGGCGCGGCCGTCGCCGAGGCGATCCAGGGGGTGGACCTGGCCGGGTTCCCGCGGTTCTGGCGGCACTCGGGCGGCTACCGCCTGGACCTGGCCGCCCGGGACCTGCCCGACCTCACCAAGCTGGTCGTCGGCTCCGAGGGCACGCTGGCCGTCGTGACCGAGGCCACGGTGGGGCTGGTGGACCGGCCGCGGTCCAAGGCCATCGCCGTCGGCCACTTCACCTCCACGCCGTCGGCCATCGCTGCCACCGCGGACGCGCTCTCCTTCGAGGCCGCCTCGGTCGAGCTGATCGACAAGGCCATCCTCGACCTGTCCAGGCAGCGGGTGGACTACGCCGGGCTCGGCGACATCCTGTCCGGCGACCCCGAGGCTCTGCTGTTCGTCGAGTTCTTCGGCGACAGCCCGGCCGAGGTGGCCGACCGGGTGGACAAGCTCGCCGCCACCTGGAAGGCGAACGGCCACGGCTACCACACCCTGCGGGCCGTCACGGCCGGGCAGCAGGCGGCCGTGCTCAAGGTCCGCAAGGCGGGGCTCGGGCTGCTGATGGCCTCCAGCGTGGGCAGCCGCAGGCCGCTGGCGTTCGTGGAGGACACGGCCGTGCCGCCCGAGCGGCTGCTGCCGTACGTCGAGGAGTTCACGGAGATCCTCTCCCGGCACGGGCTCTCGGCGGGCTTCTACGGCCACTGCTCGGTCGGCTGCCTGCACATCCGGCCGTTCGTGGACCTGCGGGTGCCCGGGGAGATCGGCACCATGCGCGCGGTCGCCGAGGAGATCGCCGAGCTGGCCGCCCGGCACGGCGGCGTGAACTCCAGCGAGCACGGCGACGGGCTGGCCCGCTCCGAGTTCAACCGGCGGCTGTTCGGCGACGCGGTCTACGAGGCGATGCGGCGGATCAAGCACGCCTTCGACCCGCGCGGGCTGCTGAACCCCGGCAAGATCGTGGACGCGCCCCCGATGACGGAGCACCTGCGCGACCCCGCGATGCCCGCGCCCCGCCCGCTCCGCACCACGCTGGCGTTCGCGGACGGCCTGCACGCCGCCGCCGACCGGTGCATGAACGTCGGGGTCTGCCGCAAGGACGACACGGGCGTCATGTGCCCGTCGTACATGGCCACCCGCGAGGAGGAGCACTCCACCCGCGGCCGGGCCAACGCCCTGGTCAAGGCCCTGTCCTCGGAGGACCCCCGGCGGGCGCTCGGCGACGAGCGGCTGCACGGGATCCTCGACCTGTGCCTGGAGTGCAAGGCCTGCCAGTCGGAGTGCCCGCTGGGCGTGGACATGGCGGCGATGAAGAGCGAGTTCCTGCACCAGTACCAGGAGACCCACGGCGTGCCGGCGCGGTCGCGGCTGTTCGGGGCGATCAGGACGCTCAACCGGCTCGGGTCGGCGACCGCGCCCCTGTCGAACTGGCTGGCCGCTCCCCTGCGCGGGCCGCTCGGGCTGAGCACGCGGCGGCCCCTGCCCCGCTTCCGCCGCGACAACCTGCTCCGCTGGTTCGCCCGCCGGCCCGCCTCTTCCGGACGGCGGGAGGTGATCCTGCTCGCGGACTCCTTCACCGCCTACACCGAGCCCGGCATCGGGCGGGCCGCCGTCGAGCTGCTGGAGCGCGCCGGCTATCGGGTACGGCTGGAGTCCGACGGCTGCTGCGGCCGGTCGAGCATCTCCAAGGGGCTGCTGGACCGCGCCCGCGCGATGGCCGAGGCCATGGTCGGCAGGCTCGCCGGCTCGGACGCGCCGATCGTCGGGCTGGAGCCGTCCTGCCTGCTCACGCTCAAGGACGAGTACGCCGCCCTGCTCCCCGGCGACCCCCGGGTGGCGGCGGTGGCGGCGCGGGCCAGGCTCGTCCCGGAGCTGCTGACGGAGGCCGTCGACGACGGCTCGCTGCCGCTGAACGGCAGGCTGAGCGGGCGCCGGATCCTCCTGCACGGCCACTGCCACGAGAAGGCCGTCGTCGGCACCGGGGCGACGCGCGAGCTGCTGTCCAGGATCCCGGGAGCGGAGGTGGAGGAGATCGACGCCGGCTGCTGTGGAATGGCCGGTTCGTTCGGCTTCGAGAGCGAGCACTACGACCTGTCCATGAAGATCGGCGGCCTCCGGCTCTTCCCGGCGATCGCCGCATCCTCGCCCGACACCCTGCTGGCGGCCACGGGGGTCTCCTGCCGGCAGCAGATCGCCCACGGTGCCGGACGCGCTGCCCGCCACCCGGTCGAGCTCCTTCACCAGGTGGTCGACCTGCCATAACGCTCGGGGGAGATCGGAGTACTCAGTGTCCGCAGAGCTCCTGTCCATTCTCGCCCTCATCGTCATGTTCGTCGTCGCGACCGTCTTCCCCGTGAACCTGGGCGCGCTGGCCCTGGTCGGCGCCTTCCTCGTCGGCACGCTGGCCGCCGGGATGAGCACGGACGACATCCTGGGGGCCTTCCCCGGCAGCCTGTTCGTGATCCTCGTCGGGGTGACGCTGCTGTTCGCGATCGCCACCAACAACGGCACGGTCGACTGGCTCGTACGGGCCGCCGTGCACCTGGTGCGCGGCCGGCTGGCCGCCATCCCGATCGTGGTGTTCGCCATCTCGGCGCTGCTGACGGCCGTGGGCGCGCCCGCCCCTGCGGTGGCGGCGATCCTGGCGCCGATCGCGTTCGGGTTCGCGGCCGACTACCGGATCCATCCGATGCTCATCGGGCTCATGGTGGCGCACGGCACGCAGGCGGGGGCGTTCTCGCCGATCAGCGTGCTGGGCGGGATCGTGAACGGCGTGACCAGGGACGCCAAGCTGCCCGGCGACAACCTGGTGCTGTTCCTGTCGAGCTTCGCCTTCAACGCGGCGGCGGCCGTGGTCGTGTTCTTCATCTTCGGCGGCCGCCACCTGGTCAACCGCGGCGCCGTCTCCCGGGCCGGCGCGCCCGCCCGCTCCCCTTCCCCTTCCCCTGCCCCTGCCCCTGCCTCGGACGGGTCTGCCACCGCCACCGCCATCTCCACGTCCGTCTCCGTGGAGGCCGACGCCGGCTCCGGCGGCCTGCGCCTCACCCCGCACCAGGCGTTGACCCTGACCGGCATCGTCGCCCTCTGCCTGGCGGTGCTGGTGTTCAAGCTGGACGTCGGCCTGACCGCCATCACCGTGGCCGTCGTCCTGTCCCTCACCTCTCCCAAGACGAACAAGGGCGCCGTCGAGCGGGTGGCCTGGCCGACCGTGCTGCTGATCTGCGGCGTCGTCACGTACGTGGGCGTGCTCCAGGAAATCGGCACCGTCGACTACGTGGGCTCGGCGGTGGCGGCGATCGGCATCCCGCTGCTGGTCGCGCTGCTCATCTGCTATGTCGGGGGCGTGGTGTCGGCGTTCGCCTCGACGGTGGGCATCCTGGGCGCGCTGGTCCCGCTGGCCGTGCCCCTGCTGAACCAGGGCACCCTCGGGCCGGTCGCGATGGTCGCGGCGCTGTCGGTGTCGTCGGCCATCGTGGACGTCAGCCCGTTCTCGACGACGGGCGCGCTGCTGGTGGCCAACGTCAGGGGCATGGAGCGGGACGCCTTCTACCGCAAGCTCCTGGCCTACGGTGCGGCGATCGTCGTGGTGGGTCCCCTGGCGGCCTGGGCCTTCCTGGTGGCGCCCGGCTGGCTCGGCTGACCCCGCCTCAGGCAAGCCCCGCAACCCGGAGAGCGCGGGCCTCTGCGGGTTGCGGGCCGGTCATGATCGGGCCGACTCGCGGCTGTAGCGCTCGATCCAGGCGGCGTTCAGCTCGTCGGACTGGCGCCGGTGGCTGGGCGCGATCTTGCGTCCCTCCGGCAGGTCGAGCCCCAGGAAGGCGAGGATCCCGCGCGTCACGCCCGTCTGGTCCGCGTCGAGGTCCTCGTACCGCACCCGGTGGGGCTGTACGCCGCAGGAGGCGAACCACCGCTCCCAGGCCGCGTTGTGCTCGCCGATCCGCTCGACCAGCTCCTCGATGCCGGCGGCGTCGTAGCCGGGCGCGTGCCCGCCTGGCTCGGCCTCGCCGTCTGCCTCCCAGAGGCGGGTCTGCTCGGCGCGCAGCCAGGACACCGCCTGGGCCAGGACGTCGTCACGCCACAGGTACACGAACCGCGTGCGGCCGAAGGCCCGCTCCAGCAGCTCCACGTCGTGACCCGCCAGGCCGGGGTGCACCGCGCCGAGCCGGTCGACCACCAGGTCCAGCGTCCCCCACATGAGCTTGGCGCCGAACACGCCGTTGTCCGTCCGCCCGGCGGCCAGCGCCGCCCGCACGTACTCGTCGTAGCCGGCGGTGCTCGGGAGCCCCCAGCGCCCGGCCCACATCGGCTCGCCGGGCTCCCGGAAGTACGCCTGGGGGCGGCCCGCCACCCCGGTGGACTCCAGCAGGCCGAGGAGCAGGGAGCTGCCGGTGCGCGGGGTGGCGCAGACGAAGTACGAGTCCGCTGTCGACGTCATCACGGCGTTCAGGTAAGACGATCAGGCCGACGCCCCGCAACCCGTTTTCCCGGGATCGCCGCCGACGGGCCCGGGTGAGGCTCGCGTACCGCGCCACCGGATCTCGGGCGCCGAGGGCGGACCGCCGGTTCTCACGTGGCCGACGCTCCGGCCCAGTCGCCGTCGTCGCGCAGCACGTCGCCGGCGAGCTGGTCGTATTGGGCGACCCGTTCCCTGCCGCTCTCGCCGAGCTGCTCCACGACCGCCGCGACCAAGGTCTCGATCACGGCGAGGGCCGGCGTCAGTGAGTCGAACGGCGAGGGGGAGGTGACCTGGGCCGGCAGCACGACGTCGGCGACGGCCGCGGCCGGGGAGAGCCAGGGGTCGGTGAGCAGAATGATCTTGGCGTCCTTGGCGGCGGCCTGACGGGCGAGCATGATGGTCTCCCGTTGGTATCGCCGGTAGTCGAACAGCACCAGGACGTCGCGGCGGCCGACGTCGAGCAGGTAGGCGGCGTGGTCGGAGGTCGCCCCGCCGACGTGCGCGTTGTTCGGCCGCAACTGGTGCAGGTGGGCGACCAGGTAGCGGGCGAGCATGTCGCTGAACCGCCCGCCCGCCGCCGAGACGCGCCTGCTCCGGTCGGAGATCAGCTCGGCCGCCCTGGCCAGCTCGCCCTCGGGGAGCTGGTCGAAGGTCATCGTCGTCGCGTCCACGAGGACGCTCCTGGACCGGGCCATCACGCCGACGGACTCCTGGTCGCCGGCCTCCGCGGCCCCGTACTGGGCGAGTGGGGAGGCGTAACGCTGCTGGGTCTCGCGTTTCAGCGCCTGCTGCAGCTCCGGATAACCCTCGAACCCCAGCCGGTAGGCCAGCCGTAACACGGTGGCCGCGCTGGTCCGGGCGAGCTTGGCGACGGCCGCGAGAGGCTCGAGGCCGACCGTCGGATAGCCCGCGAGCAGCGCCCGCGCGACCCGCTGCTCGGCCTTGGGCAGCTTGGGGAGCACCTCGCGCAACTGGGCTGCGACCGTGGACGGCTCAGGTGTGGTGAGCATGGTCCCTCCTCTCTGGACGATCATCCTCTCACCCCGCGACCGGCGAGCAGGCGTTGCCGCCACCACATCGGCGCAGGTCACGCGGAGCACCGGCCTGGGGCGTCCGCCCAGGTCGCGACCGAGCACTTCGTAACGTTAATTTCATATCATCCTATTGACTGTCGTTCCGAATTGTATGTTTCATTGACCGCGTCGTCCTCCCCCTTCCTCCGACGCACAAGCACGCTGCACGTACCCCAAGGAGATCTTCATGCCGCGCATGCACAGACGCGCAGGTGGCGCCGCGCTCATCGTCATATCGGCACTCACCCTCAGCGCCTGCGGCGCCGGTTCCGGCGATGCGGCACCCCAGGCGAGCGCGGCCGCGTCCACCTCGCAGGTCGCCCTGGACCAGAAGCTGCGCGACGCGCTGCCGAAGGAGATCCTGGACAAGGGCACCCTCAACGCGACGATGGTCACCTTCCCGCCGTACATCAACTACAAGGACGACGGGAAGACCCTGGAAGGAGCGTCCGTCGACCTGGCAGAGGCGCTCTCCGGGCTCCTCGGGGTCAAGGTCAAGACCGAGATCGTCCCCGCGTTCTCGCAGGCGATCACCGGCATCCAGAGCGGCCGCTACGACTTCGGGCTCGGCCCTTACGCCGACAACGCCGACACGGCCAAGTCCTTCGACTTCGTGGACTGGATCCAGGAGTTCGTGGTGTTCGCCGTCCCCAAGGGCAACCCCGCCAAGATCGACTCCCTCGAGTCCACCTGCGGCCACTCGATCGGCGTCCTCGGAGGCGGCTCGGCCGAGACCGTCATCCAGAAGTACTCGGCGACCTGCGTCTCCTCCGGCAAGAGCCCGGTGAAGGTGCAGTCCTTCCAGGACGTCAACGGCGCGATCCTGGCCGTCCAGTCCAAGCGGATCGAGGCCTACTTCTCCTCGCAGGCCAGCCTCACCTACTTCATGGGCAAGACCGGAGGCGCTCTCGAACTGGCCGGCACCGGAAAGGCCAACGGCTTCGACAAGCTGCGCCAGGGCTCGTTCTTCCCGAAGAACTCGAAGCTGACCGACGTCCTGCTCGACAGCCTCAAGAAGCTCCAGTCGGACGGAACGCTCAGCAAAATCATGGGCAGGTGGAACCTGTCCGGCAACGAACTGCCCGACATCGGCGTCAACCTCGGCACCGCCGCGAGCTGAGCCATGAACGCGCATGTGAACGCGGACGCCCCACCCGGAACGGCGGCGTGGGCACCAGGACGGACCGACGCGGGCGCGGCGGTGCGCCGCCCCCGGCCCGGCCTGTGGATCCTGACCGCCGTCGTCGTGGTGATCGCCGCCCGGATGGCGTACGGGGTCATCACCAACCCCACCGTCGAATGGGCGGTGGTGGGCCGCTATCTCACCTTCCCGACCGTCCTGCACGGGCTGGCCATGACGCTGGAGCTCACCGTCCTCGCGATGGTCCTCGGCACCGCCGGCGGCGTCGTCCTGGCCCTGCTGCGGATGTCGCGCACCCCGGTCCTGCGCGTCCCGGCCGACGCGTACGTCTGGTTCTTCCGCGGCACCCCCGTGCTGGTACAGCTGATCCTCTGGTACAACCTGTCGATCTTCATCCCGAAGATCAGCATCGCGGTCCCGTTCGGGCCGGAGCTCGCGAGCTGGCAGACCAACGACCTGATCACGCCGTTCGTGGCCTCGCTTCTGGGCCTCGCCCTCAGCGAGGCGGCCTACATGTGCGAGATCGTCCGCGGCGGGCTGCTCTCCGTGCCGCGGGGCCAGTCCGAGGCCGCCCAGACCCTGGGCCTGAGCCGGACGCGGATCTTCTCCCACATCGTCCTGCCGCAGGCCATGCGCTCGATCGTCCCCCCAACCGGCAACCAGGTCATCAACATGCTCAAAGGCACCTCCCTGGTGTCGGTGATCGCCATGAGCGACCTGCTCTACTCCGTGCAGGCCGTCTACAACCAGAACTACAAGACGATCCCCCTGCTGGTCGTGGCCTGCATCTGGTATCTCGCCGTGACGAGCGTGCTGTACCTCGGTCAGACCTGGGTGGAACGCCGGTTCGGAAGAGGGCACCGCCCATGAGCACTCCCACGCCGCCGCCGTCCACCACCGCGGCCGCCCCACTGGTCACCGTCCGCGGGCTGCGGAAGGACTTCGGGGAGCACACCGTCCTGGTCGACATCGACCTCGACATCCACGCCGGCGAGGTCGTCGTGATCATCGGCCCGTCGGGCAGCGGCAAGTCGACCCTGCTCCGTACCCTCAACCAGCTCGAACCCATCAGCGGCGGCGAGATCGCGCTCGACGGCGAGATCCTGGGCTACGAGCTCCACCGCGGCTCCCTACGGGAGCGGCGCCCGGCCGACGTGACCCGGCAGCGCCGCCAGTTCGGCATGGTCTTCCAGCAGTTCAACCTCTTCCCCCACATGACCGTGCTGCAGAACATCGTGCACGCCCCCGTCCACGTCCGCCGGATGGCGCCCGCGGACGCGCGACGGCAGGCGGAGGAGCTCCTCGCCCGCGTGGGCCTGTCGGACAAACGCGACGCCTATCCGGCGAAGCTCTCCGGCGGGCAGCAGCAGCGGGTCGCCATCGCCCGCGCGCTGGCGATGGAGCCCCGGGTGATGCTCTTCGACGAGCCGACCTCGGCCCTGGACCCGGAACTGGTCGGCGACGTGCTCGCCGTGATGCGGCAGCTCAGCGAGGACGGCCAGACCATGGTCATCGTCACGCACGAGATGGACTTCGCCATGGACATCGCGCACCGGATCGTCTTCATGGCCGACGGCCGCATCGTCGAGTCCGGCACTCCCCACCAGGTCATGAAGGAGAGCGCCAACCCGCGCCTGCGGGCCTTCCTGTCGCACACGACCCGATTCGCGGACGCGCCATGACCATCCTGATCGGCCCGCCGGGCGCGGCACTCGACGCCGGGCTGGCCGAGGCTCTGCGTCCGCTGGGCACGGCGTCCTTCGGCCATGAGATCTCCACCGGGGCGCTGCCGGGGCTGTTCCCCCTGCGTCCCGGCGTCAAGCTCGTCGGAACGGCGCTGCCCGTCCGGATCAGCTGCCCCGACTCCACCCCGGTCCACGCGGCCGTGGATCTGGTACGGCCGGGCGACGTCCTGGTCGTGGACACGGGCGAGAACACCCGCCAGGCGAGCGTCGGCGCCATCGTCGCCGCGATGCTCGCCCTCCGGTCGGCGGCCGGCGTGGTGGTCGACGGAGCCGTCACCGACACCGCCGAGCTGCGCTCCGGCCCGCTGCCCGTCTTCTGCCGCGCCGTCTCACCGCTGACCACCCGCGTCATCGGGGCTCCCGGCTCCGTCAACGTCCCGGTGACCATCGGCGGACAACGGGTCAACCCCGGAGACATCGTGCTGGGCGACGACGACGGCGTCCTGGTCCTGCCGGTGGAGCTCGCCCGCAGGCTTGCCCCGCTGGTCGCCGCCAGAGAAGCGGGCGAGCCCGGCTACCTGGCCCGATTCAGCGAGGGCGTCCCCCTGACCGAGATGACCGGCGCGGACCGCGTCCTGGCCGAGCACGGCCGATCCGTCACCGAACCCGAAACCGCCTATCAGGAGGAATCCCACCCATGAGTACGCCGGCTCCGCTGCGGGTCGCCGCCTGCCAGCTCGGCTCAGGCCCTGACCCGGAGGCGAACCTGCTGGCCGCCGAGGACGTGCTGGACGCCGCCGCCCGGCAGGGCGCCCGCCTCGCCGTACTTCCCGAGGCCGTGGACTTCATGGGCCCCGCGGAGGACGCCGCCGCCGTGGCGGCGCCGCTGGACGGCGACTTCGCCGCGCGCATGGCCGCCAAGGCCGTCGCGCACGACATGTGGATCCTGGCCGGCTCCGTGCACGAGCGGTCGCCCGGCACGGACCGCATGGCGAACACCGCGCAGCTGTTCGCCCCCGACGGCGAGCGCGTGGGCGTCTACCGCAAGACGCACCTGTTCGACGTCGAGCTCGACAACGGGTTCAGCTACCGCGAGTCCGACACCGTCCGCCCGGGGGACGATCTCCTGCTGAGCGACATCGACGGCGTGCCGACCGGCACGGCCATCTGCTACGACCTCCGCTTCCCCGAGCTCTTCCGGATCTACGCGCTCGCGGGCGCGCGGCTGCTCGCCCTTCCCGCCGCGTTCACCCACCACACGGGTGCCGCCCACTGGGAGCTCCTGCTGCGCGCCCGCGCGGTGGAGAACCAGTGCTTCGTGGTCGCGGCCGGCCAGATAGGGCCGTACGCCCCGAACGGGCACAGCTTCGGCCACAGCATGATCATCGACCCTTGGGGGACCGTGCTGGCCTGTGCCCCGGACCGGCCGGGCACCCTGGCCGTCGCCGATCTGGACTTCGGCTACCAGGACGACGTCCGCGTCCGGGTCCCGTCGCTCGCCAACCGCCGCAACGACCTCTACGAACTCAGGAAACTCCATGTCTGACCGCCTGACGACCGCCGCGACGCCACCCAGGCTGGGAGCCTGGCTGGCCAGCGGCAGCATCACCGCCGCCGAGATCGGCAGCTCGTACGGGACCGCCTTCGTCGTCATCGACGCCGAGCACGGCGCGATCGACGACGCGGGACTGAACGTCGTCATCCCGATCCTGCGCTCACGTGGCCAGGAGGTCCTGGTCAAGGTCAAGGCGCCCACCCGCGAGTCGGTGCAGCGCCCGCTCGACTTCGGGGCCGACGGCGTGATCATTCCGCACGTGCTCGGCGCCGAGCACGCCCGGGAGGTCTGCGGGTACGCGAAGTTCCCGCCGGCCGGAGACCGCAGCCTCGCCGCGGAGCGAGCGCTCGGCTACGGCGCGCTGACTCCCGAATGGATCGCCGAGCAGGACGCCAGGACCCGCTGCTACGCGATGATCGAGGACGCCACGGCCCTCGACGAGATCGAGGAGATCGTCGCCCTCGACGTCGTCGACGGGGTCTTCCCCGGCCCCTCCGACCTCGCGATCCGCCGCGGCCGAGGCTGCTACAGCCGCTCCGCGGAGGACTTCGCCGACCTGCGGCGCATCGCCGACGCCTGCGCCGCGGCGTCGAAGGACTGGATCCTGCCCGCCTGGCACCCGCTGGAGCAGGAGTTCGCCGTCGCCCACGGGGCGGGCGGCATGGTGGTCGCCAACGAGTACACGGCGCTCGGCCGCGGTTTCGCCTCGCTCGTCGAGGAGGCGCGTACCCGTGCGGAGGCGGCGGGCCGATGACGAGTGAGACCGTTTTCGTCGCCACCTGCGACCTCGCCGCGCAGGTCCGCGGCCGGGCCGTGCCCGCGTCACGGCTTGCCCAGACGCTGCGCACCGGAGTCGGGTGGGTGCCCGCCGACCTCGCGCTCGACTGCTTCGGCGGGCTCGCCCCCGGCCACGCCTTCGGGTCGGTCGGGGACCTGAGGTTGATACCCGACCCCGCGGCCTCGCTGGACATCCCCGCCGACGGCGACGTCCCCGGCACGCGCGTCTATCTGGCGGGCCAGACGGGCATGGACGGCAGCCCGTGGCCGGGCTGCCCGCGCGACTTCCTCTCGAGCGCGCTCGACGAGCTGCGCACCTCCACCGGTCTCGAGGTGTACGCCTCCTTCGAGCACGAGTTCATGCTGGGCGACCGGCCCGAGCATCCGCCGTTCTCGTTCCAGCGCCTGCGCGCGGCCGAGCCGTTCGGCACCGAGCTCGTGACCACGATGGAGCAGGCGGGCCTCGACCCCGAGACCTGGCTGCCCGAGTACGGCCCGGGCCAGTTCGAGATCACCATGCGGCCCGCGCCCGGCATGGTCTCGGCCGACCGGGCGATCCTGCTGCGCGAGCTCGTACGCGACCTCGCCCGGCGGCGCGGCCTGCCCGTCACCTTCGCGCCCATCGCCGACCCGGCCAGTGTGGGCAACGGCGTGCACGTGCACTTCTCGCTGCGCGACGCGGGCGGAGACACCGTCATGTACGACGCGAACGCCCCCGGCCGGCTGTCCGCCACCGCCGCCAGGTTCGCGGCGGGCATCCTGCGCCACGCGGCGGCGGTGGTGGCGGTCACCGCGCCGAACCCCTCCTCCTACCTGCGGCTGACCCCGCACCGCTGGAGCGCGGGCGGGGCGTTCCTCGCCGAGCGCAACCGCGAGGCGCTGCTGCGCGTGGCCCCGACGGTGGAGATCGGCGGCGCCGATCCGGCCGGGCAGCTTCACCTGGAGTACCGGGCGGCGGACGCCACCGCGAACCCCTGGCTGGTGCTGGGTGTCCTCATCAGAGCGGGCCTGGCCGGCCTGGCGGCGGAGGAGCCCGCGCGGGTCTGGCCGGAAACGGCCACGGAGGCGGACCTCGCCGCGGAGCCGTCGCTGCCGGCGAGCCTGGGCGAGGCCCTCACCGCGCTGGAGGCCGACCCTGTCGCCCGCGGCTGGTTCCCCGACGAGTTGCTCGGCACGTTCCTGGCCGTGCGGCGGGCCGAGCTGGCCGCCGTCTCGGAGCTGACGGACGGCGATCTGTGCGAAAGGGTGACCCGTGTCTACTGAGGCGAACAGGCACAGCTCCACTCAGGCGGGCGGACACGGCTCCGTCGAGACCGGCGGACACGGCTCGGTCGAGGCGGGCGGACACGGCTCGGTCGAGGCGGGCGGGCACGGCTCTGTCGAGGCGGGCGGGCACGGCGGGCTGGAGTCCGTCATCGCCGGGCTGCCGCTCGTCGATCACCACGTCCACGGCGCGTCGGCGAGCGAGCTCGCCCGCCCCGAGTTCGAGACCCTGGTGACCGAGTCGGACCGCGCGATCCCGTCGTTCATGACGCAGTTCGACTCCCAGGTCGGCTTCGCGATCCGCAGATGGTGCGCGCCGGTGCTCGGCCTGCCCGCGCACGCGCACCCCGACGACTACCTGACCCGCCGTGCCGAGCTCGGACCGGCCGAGGTCAACCGGCGCCTGCTGGTGGCCAGCGGCATCGGCAGGTGGCTGGTCGAGACGGGCTACCGGGGCGACGACGTCCTCGATCCCGCCCAGATGGCGAAGGCGTCCGGCAGGCCGGCCCACGAGATCGTCCGCCTCGAGCGGGTCATGGAAGAGGTCGCCGCCGACGGCGTCGCGGCGGCGAGCTTCCCCGACCGGTTCCGCGCCGCCCTGGCGGCGCGGAGCGCGGCGGCCGTCGGGCTCAAGAGCATCGTCGCCTACCGGCACGGCTTCGACTTCGACCCGGCGGTCCCCTCCGACAAGGAGGTCATCGACGCGGCCGGCCGGTGGCTGGCCCGGACGGAGACGGGAGCGGACCCCCGTGTGGACGATCCCGTGCTGCTCCGCTTCGGACTGTGGACCGGGGTCGAGCGCGGGCTCCCGCTGCAGCTCCACGCCGGCTACGGCGACCCGGACGTCGAGCTGCACCGATGCGACCCGCTCCTGCTCACGCGCTGGCTGAAGCTGGTGGAACCCCATGGCGTCGACATCGCCCTGCTGCACTGCTACCCGTACCACCGCAACGCCGGATATCTGGCGCAGGTCTTCCCGCACGTCTACTTCGACGTCGGGCTCGGGATCAACTACACGGGCAGCCGCTCGGACGCGCTGATCGCCGAGTCGCTGGAGCTGGCGCCGTTCGCCAAGATCCTCTTCTCCTCCGACGCGTGGGGACCGGCCGAGCTCCACCTGCTCGGCGCCCGCCTTTTCCGGCGTGGGCTCGGCAGGGCGTTGCGCGGATGGGTGGAGGCGGGAGAATGGACCGAGTCCGACGCGATCCGGGTGGCCACCATGATCGGCTCGGACAACGCGCTGCGCGTCTACGGCCTGAGGTCCTCCGCGTGATCGAACACACCGCCACCCCCGCCGCCCCCGCCGGGGGCGCCGTCCCGCTCGCCCGCATCCGTGCCGCGCTCGAACGTGAGCTCCCCCGCGCCGTCGAGCTGCGGCGCAGGCTGCACGCGGCCCCCGACCTGTCAGGGATGGAAGGCCCGACCCGTGACCTGGTCCTGGCCGAACTGCCCGGCGGCGAGGTCGACGCGGCCGGCGGCACCGGCGCGCTGGTGCGCATCGGCGGCCCCGGACCCGCGGTGGGCGTGCGGGCCGAGCTCGACGCGCTCGCGGTCACCGAGCAGACCGGCGTGCCGTGGGCTTCGGCCCGCGCGGGCCGCATGCACGCCTGCGGGCACGACGTGCACCTGGCCGCCCTGGTCGCGCTGTCCCGCGCGGTCCACGCCACCGAGGGATCGGCGCCGCTGGTCGCCGTGCTCCAGCCGCGTGAGGAGACCTACCCGTCCGGCGCGCGGGACATCGCCGAGTCCACGCTGTTGCGCGACCACCGGATCACCTCGATCGTGGGCGCGCACGTGCAGCCGACCCTGGCGCGGGGCCACGTCGCGGCCACGCCCGGCGCGGTGAACGCCGCCGCCGACGAGTTCCGCGTCGTGGTGCGCGGGCGCGGCGGGCACGCGGCCTACCCCCATCTGACCGACGACCCCGTGGTCGCGCTCGCGCACGTGGTGGTCGCCCTGCAGCGGGTGGTCAGCCGGGACGTCGACCCGACGAGCTCCGCGGTGCTCGGCGTGTCCACGCTCCTGGCGGGGAACGCGCCGAACGTCGTCCCCGACGAGGCGTGCGCCGCCGGCACCGTCAGGACCATGCGCGAAGCGACCCGCGACCAGGTGCACCGGCGCCTGGTGGAGGTCGCCGAGCTGGTCGCCCGGGCGCACGGGTGCACCGCGCGGGTGGAGATCACCCGTGGCGAGCCCGTCCTGGACAACGACCCGGCACTCGCCGTCCGGGCGGGCGCGCTGCTCCCCGAGCTCGGGCTGAGCGTCTCCCTGCCGATGATCTCCTACGGCGCGGACGACTTCTCCTACCTCGCGGCGGCGCTTCCCGGGCTGATGATGTTCGTCGGGGTGGACGGCGGGCCGGGCGCGCGGCTGCACGGAAGCGATTTCCTGCCCTCCGACGACGCCGTACGAGATGTCGCGTTCGCCATGCTCGCCGGCTACGCCGCCGCGGCCGGGACGGAGGAGTCGCTGACGCGCCCCTGAGGTCCGGCACCTGCCGCTAGAGCCGCAGGCGGCTTCCGGCCGTGGCGAACGCCGACACGATGCGTTCCCCCTGGGCCTCGGTGTGGGCGGCGGTGATGCTGACCCGGATGAGCGCCTGGCCGGGCGGGACGCCGGGCGAGATCATGGCGGTGGTGAAGACGCCTTCGTCGAACAGCTCCCGCCACAGCCGGAAGCACAGGAGGTCGTCGCCGACCGGCACCGCGATGACCGGCCGATCGGAGGGGACGACCGCGTAGCCCATCGCGGCCAGCTCCCCGCTCAACCGCCGTGCCGCCGTCCGCAGGCGGTGACGGCGCTCCGGCTCCGCGGCGATGATCTCCAGAGCGGCGAGCGCGGCCGCGGCGCACGCCGGGGACAACGCGGCCGTGAACACCATGGACCGCGCGTAGTGCCGCAGGTAGGCGATGATCTCCTCGGGGCCGGCCACCGCGCCCCCGAGGCTGCCCAGCGCCTTGGAGAAGGTGATGGTCTGCAGATCGACCGCGCCCTCCAGCCCGTGCTGCTCGGCCGCCCCCCGGCCGGTCGCACCGAGCAGGCCGACGTCGTGGGCGCTGTCCAAGACCACGCGGGCGCCGTCCACGTGGCGCGTACCTCGACAAATGAGTAGGCCATACTCATGCCCCCCTGCCCGGTCCTGCCTACCTTCAAGGCATGAACAAGACATTTCGCGTGACGGCGACCGCCGCGATGGTCGTGGCCGGGTCGGCCTTCGTCGCCCAGCCGGCCTCCGCGAGCTCGTGCGAGATCCAGCCGTACGGACTGATCGGCGACTACTGGCGCTCGCTCGGCGGCGAGAGCGCCATCATCGGCTGCGCCACCGACGAGGAGCGGGGCGTGCCGAACCGCAACGGCCGCAGACAGAACTTCGACGACGGCCAGATCGCCTGGTCGCCGGACCAGGGCCCCAAGATGATGGTCGCGGCCTACTCCGCCAAGATCAACGGCAGGAACGGCCTGGTCTTCCGCTGGGGGCCGTCCACGCCCTTCAACTACGACTACTACAAGGTGACGCTCAGCGGCGGGCTGAGGGGCGAGCTGAAGCTGAAGGACCAACCGCGTACGCGCGGCCGGCTCGTGGTCTACCCCGGTGCGGGCAAGCGGGTCAGCTTCACCGTCATGGGCTGTGACAACAAGTTCCCCTCCGACACCTGCCGCCAGGGGTGGACCATCTGGGTCGCGGCCACCTCCGGCTAGGGGCGCGTCGAGCTCGGGCCCGGTCGCGACGCCCCTGCGCCGGGCCCGGAGATCCCCTGATCATGAAAATAAGTTGCAGCACGCGTGCCCCGCGGAAAGTATCCTTGCATGATCCGGGTCGAGGGGTTAACCAAGGTATTCCGCAGGCCACGCACCTTTCCCGGCCCCTTCGGGGCGTTACGCACGCTGGTCACGCGCCAGTACGACGACAAGACCGCCGTCGACGACGTCAGCTTCGCCATCGACGAGGGCGAGGTCATCGGCTACCTCGGACCGAACGGCGCGGGCAAGTCCACCACCATCAAGGTCCTCACCGGCATCCTCACCCCGACGAGCGGCACCGTGCGGGTCAACGGCCTGGTGCCCTGGCGTGACCGCTCGGCCAACGCGCGCAACGTCGGCGTGGTCTTCGGCCAGCGCAGCCAGCTGTGGTGGGACCTGCCGCTGATCGAGTCGTTACGACTGGTCGGCGCGCTCTACGATGTACCCGCCGCGCGCTTCGAGACGTCCCTCAAGAAGTTGCGCGACCTGCTCGGGCTCGACGAGTTCCTCGACACCCCGGTGCGCCAGCTCAGCCTGGGCCAGCGGATGCGGGGCGACCTGGCCGCGGCCGTGCTGTACGAACCTCCGCTGCTCTATCTCGACGAGCCGACCGTCGGGCTGGACGTGCTGGCCAAGGAGGCCGTACGCGAGTTCATCGTGGAGACCAACCGCGCCGGCCGCACCACCGTCGTCCTGACCACGCACGATCTGGCCGACGTCGAGGCGCTGTGCAAGCGGATCATCCTCATCGACCACGGCCGGGTGCTCTTCGACGGCCCCATCGACGCGCTGGTGAACCAGCCCCGGCGGCTGGTGGTCCTGCTCGAATCCGGGCCGGAGGAGGTCCGCGGGGTGTCGCGGGACGCCGAGGGACGCCACGTCTTCGAGATCCACGACGATCTGCCGGGCGTGATCGCCTCGATCTCCGCCGAGCACACCATCCGCGACCTGTCGATCGAGGAACCCGACCTGGAGAGCGTGATCAAGGGGATCTACACCCGATGACGCGCATCGGCTTCCGCCTCGCCCTGGCCTACCGCAGCAACCTCTTCATGACCTGCGTGACGCTGGTCGCCCAGGTGTTCCTGCTGCGCATGATCTGGACCTCGGTATACGGCTCGCGCCCCACGGCCGCCGGGCTCACGCTGGAGGCGCTGCTGGCCTACCTGACCCTGGCCAACCTGCAGGCCTTCGCCACCCACACCATCGTCGCCCGCATCATCCATCAACGCATCCGTTCCGGCATGGTCTTCTTCGACCTGGCCCGCCCGGTCGGCTACCTGCGGCAGATGGCCGCCTTCCAGGTCGGGAACACCGTGGGCGGGCTGCTGCTGCTCGCCCCGGTCGTCCCCGTGGTCCTGCTGGTCGGCTCGATCACCGTGCCGGTCAACGGCACGGGTTATGTGATCACCCTGGGGCTCGGATACGTGATCGCCGTACAGCTGGCGCTGCTCATCAGCCTGATCGGCTTCTGGACCATGGAGATCGGGGCCATCTCGCTGCTCTACCGGCTCGTCAGCCAGTTCTTCGCCGGGACGATGGTGCCCCTCGCCTTCTTCCCCGGCCTCCTCGGCACGGTGGCCGACCTCCTGCCCTTCAAGTACATGGGCTACGTGCCCGCGGCGGTCTACGTCGGCCACATCTCCGAGGTCTCGGGTCCCGTCGTGGTCGAGCTCGCCTGGATCGCGGGGCTGTGGGGCCTGCTCAGGCTGACCTGGTCCCGAGCCCACAGAAGGGTGGTGATCCAGGGTGGCTGAGATCCTGCGCGGCCTGCGGCTGTACGTCCTGCTCCAGCGCGCCTCCGCCCGCGGCGCCATGCAGTACCGCATGAACACCGTGATCGGCATCCTCAGCGGCGCGATCTGGCAGGGCACGGGGTTCGCCTTCGTCTGGGTGGTGATGCACACCTTCCCGTCGCTGGCCGGCTGGGGGCTGGCGGAGATCGCCTTCCTGTACGGCCTGCGCCTGACCGCCCACGCCCTGGCCATGATCCCCCTGATGAGCGTGAACGACATCCAGTGGCTCGTCCAGAACGGCGAGTTCGACCGCTTCCTGCTGCGCCCGCTCAACCCCCTCGTCCAGCTCATGGGCAACAGGATGGGCATCGCCCAGTTCGGCGACCTGCTCGTGGGCTTGACGCTGCTCGCCGTGGCCGGCCAGAACGCGCAGGTCCGGTGGAGCCCCTGGCTGATCGCCTTCTGCCTGATGGCGATCGTCGGCGGCGCCCTCATCGAGGCCGCCTTCTTCCTCGCGCTCTGCTCCCTGTCGCTGCGCATGATCGACACCTTCGCCCTGCGGGTCTTCGTCGACGACGTCTTCAGCAAGTTCGGCTCGTACCCGATGAGGATCTTCGGTGGCGTGGTGGAGTGGGTGCTCACCTTCGTGCTGCCGGTCGCCTTCGTGGCGTACGTGCCCGCGGGCGTCGTGCTGGGCAAGCTCGACACCCCTTGGGCCCTGGCCGCCCCGCTGCTGGGAGTGGTCCTGATCGCGCTGGCGTACCTCGTCTGGCGGCGTCAGCTCGACCACTACCAGAGCGTCGGCCATTGAGCCCTGTCCGAGGATCGGCGGGGCGGCCTCCGAGCCGCCCCGCTTTCAGGCCGCGCCGAGCCAGAGGTCCGGGCCGAAGACCTCGTAGTGGATGTCGCGGGGCGCGACCCCGGCCGCGATGAGCTCGCCGCGTGCCGCGCGCATGAACGGCAGGGGGCCGCACATGTAGACGACCGCGCCCGCCGGGATGTCCACCCCGTCCAGGTCCATTCTCCCGGCGTCGGCGTGGCCCTCCTCGTACCAGAAGACGCGCTCCCCGCCGGGGAGGGTGTCGGCCAGGCGTTCCATGTCCGCGCGCAGGGCGTGGGCGGCCGGGGAACGGTCGGCGTGCAGCACCAGGACCCGGCGGGTGTCGCCGGTGAGCGCCAGGTGAGCTGCAACCCGCCGCCCCGGCCGCGCCTGGCCTCCACCACACCCAGCTCGCTCAGCCTCGCCACTGCCTTGGCGGCGTGGGTGTACGGGACGGCGAGCAGCTCGGCGGCGACCCGCGTCGTGAGCAGGTCGTCGGGATCCGCCACGGCCAGCCGCATCACGATGCGCAGGGAGATGTCGGTGAAGGCGGTCAGGCGCATGCACCCACGGTAGGCGGTGCCCGGCGGTGGTACGGCCTCAACCGCCCCCGCGCCCATTTCACCCGCGCTTTCTCGGCGTCCGCCGCGGCCCTGCCCGGCACGACGTAATTCTTCTGAATGACTACGCAACCAGAGCACATGACGACGGCGAGTATGCGCGAGAAAGAGTGTTCACGCCATTCCTTCCGCCTCGCGACCAGCGGCACCACTCCCGTGCACAAACAGAAGCGAAGCGGGTACCGTCAGCAAGGAAATCAGCTTTCAATATCCGCATTGCCGAGATTCCACTGACTATGTAAATTCAGCACAGATACCTCCCATTGTTAACTTAATAACCAGCACTATTCCTGGTTTGGGGCAGGTGGGATGACGACGGTTGCGGAACCGGCGTGGGCGGGTGGGGCGGCGCGGTGGTACCGCCGGGACCCGCTGGGGTTCGTCGAGCACGCGGCCCGCGTGCGGGGCCCGGTGTTCCGGCTGCCGGACGACGGGTCACTGTGCGTGGCCGACCCGGCGGAGGCCCTGCGGGTGCTGCACGACGAGGAGGGCCACTACGACGACGTGTCCGATTTCTTCCACGTCCGCGGCGGCCGGCTGGGGCCGAGGGAGACGCAGGTCGCGATCGGGCGGGCGGCCCGCGCGACGTTACGCGCCCACCTGACCGCCCACCGGGAGCGGCTGCCCGCCGTGGTGGCGGAGATGGGGGAGGTCAGCGAGTGGCCCGCGGCCGGGCGCGCCGCCGCGTACCGGTTCCTGGCGGAGGCGCTGCTGCGGCCGGACAGCCCGCCGGCCCTGCGGGAGCTGATGGCGCAGGTGGTGCGGCAGGATGTCCTGATCCGCCCCGGCGGCCGGCTGGCGCGCCTAACGCGGCGGGCGCTGTGGGCGCGCGTGGTGCGGGCGCTGGCCGGCGAGGTGCGCGCCCGCCGGGCCGGCCCGGGGCCCGGCGGACCCGGCGACCTGCTGGACGCCGTCCTCGAGGTTACCCCGCCCGGCACGCCCGCCCCGCAGCTCGCCCAGGTGTACCTGCTGCTGTTCCGGACCTCGGTGGCGCCGGTGGGTCATGTGGTCGCCTGGACGCTGCTGGCGGCCGCGGCCCACGGCGTCGACCTGGCGGCCGTGCCCGCGGAGCCGGCCGTACGGGAGTCGCTGCGGCTGTGGCCGGTGGCGTGGCTGATGGGCCGCCCCGTCCGCCGCCCCCACCAGGTCGGCGGGGTACGGCTGGAGCCGGGGGACAGCGTGTCGGTCTGCGCCTACCTGCTGCACCGCGACGAGCGGCACTGGCCGCAGGCCACCCGGTTCCGGCCCGGCAGGTGGGACGGCCCCGGTCCCCGCGGCCCCTACCTGCCCTTCGGGGGCGGCCCGTTCACCTGCGCCGGCGCCGTCGTCGCCCGGACCCTGGCCACCGACCTGCTCGCCGCCGTGACCGAGGACGCCCGACTGGAGGTACGCGGCGGCCGCGGACACCCCCATGTCGCGGGCATCATCACCCCTCCCTCGTTCCAGCTCCGCCGGACCCCGCGCCAGGCCTGACCACCAAGACGGTCGTCAGGAAAGGAGGTGAGCACCATGAGGAAGCTGCTGCGCCGCGTCACCGGCCGCCGGATCAACCGGCAGGCATGGTTCGTCTGGTAGTCCATCTCCCGTCGGCCGTGCCGGGCCTCACCACCCGGCACGGCACCTGACGCGACGCGCGGCCGACGGGACACCCGCGAACAGGAGGCGCGCATGTCGCATGTGGACGAGACGCTGGCCGCGTACGAGAGCGTCGCGGCCAGGTACGACGAGCTGAACGCGCGGATGGACACCTCCGGCCTGGTGGACCGCTTCGTGGAGGCGGCGCATCGGTACGGGTCGGGCGGGCGGCGGCTGCTGGACGCGGGGTGCGGGACCGGCCGCAGCAGCGTGGCCTTCGGCGAGCGGGGGTTCGAGGTGACCGGCTACGACCTGTCGCCCGCGATGGTGGCGCTGGCCCGGCGCCGGCCCGGGGCCGAGGGGATCGGGTTCCTGGTGGGCCGGCTGGAGACGCCCCCTCCCGGGCTGACCGGGTTCGACGTGGTCGCCTGCGTGGACGTGCCGATGACGTACCTGACCGGCACGGAGCAGTTGCGGCGCTCGCTGGCGGCGGCGCGCGACCAGCTCGCCGAGGACGGGGTGCTGGTCTTCGACCTGAACACCATCGGCTACTACCGGCGCACGTTCGGCGTCCCCGCGGTCGCCGACCGGGGCGACCGGTACGCGGCCTGGTTCGCGGTGTCCCCGCGGATCGAGCCCGACGCGGTCGTGATCACCCAGTTCGACCTCTTCGAGCGGAACGGCGCGGGCTGGGAGCGGGTGTCGATGCGGCACGTGCAGCGGCACCACTCAGAACGGACGGTCCGCGAGGCGGCCGAGCAGGCCGGACTGCGCGTCGTGGCCACCCACGGGCTGGTGGGGACGTCGGCTCGGGAGCGGGCCGACGAGGACGAGCACGACCGGATCCTGTACGTCGCCCGCAAGGCGCTCCGTCGCGATCCTGTATGAGGACGGGGCCGGGTTCGTCTATCCTCCCCAGCTATGGATCTTCGCGGCAAAACCGTCGTCGTGGCGGGCAGCTTCCGTACCGAGTCCGTCGCGCAGCTGACGGCGCTGGTTCAGGGGGCCGGGGCGAGCGTCGTGGACGAGGTGTCGCGCGCCGTGGACGTCGTGTTCGACGGGGGCGACCCCGGTTTCCCGAACGACGGCGTCCGCGCGGCGGAGCTGCTGGGCGTGCCGGTGTTGCCGATGGCGGAGCTGCTGACCCCGACGCCCGCGCGTACGGGGTCCGGGGGCTTTCCCGGGCGTGCCGGTCTGGAAGCGGTGCGGGACGACCCCGCGGCCCTGCTCGCGCTGCTGGAGGAGGCCGACTGGCCGGCGTTCGAGCCGGAGCGGGACCTGCTCGCGCTGCGCGCCCTGCTGGCCGAGGTGGAGGAGCTGCACGGCGTCACCGATGCGCACCGGCTGGCCACCGAGCGCCTGCGCGAGCGCGGGGCGCGGCTGCGTCACCCGTACACCATGTTCGGGGGCGGCTTCCAGGACTACGCGCTCAGCCCGTGCGGCCGCTACCTCGCCACGGGCCGGGGCTCGGCGGAGGGCGACTACGACGGCACCGGCCCCCTGCAGGTGTGGGAGCTGGCCACGGGGCGCCTGGTCAACACGGTCGACATCATGTACGGCGTCGGCTGGCCCGGCCGCCGCGACACCGTGCAGTGGTCGGCGGACGGCACCCGGGTCGCCGCGGCGTTCTGCACGAACAACGTCGGGGTGTGGGACCCGTTCGGCGCGCGTACGAATCCGTACGGGAGCGCGGACGTGACGGACGGGTACGACGCCGCGGCCATCTTCGCCCTGGACCCCGACGGCCGGCGGGCCTACATCTCGATGAGCAGCGAGCACGAGATGATGGGCTGCGTCGCGGCGCTGGACGAGGGCAGGGTCTTCTACAACGACTACCGCCGCCACAACACCGGCCCCGAGCCGGCCATGCTGACCGAGCCGCTGCCGGAAGAGGCGAAGAACCGCCTCAAGAACGACTATTTCTCCTTCCGCCGGGTGCGCTGGTCCCGCGACGGCGGGCGGCTGCTCGGGGACAACGACACCTGGGCCGCCGTGGTCGACCTCCCGGGCGGGCGGATGCGCTGGCTGGCGCTGACCGCCGGCCCGGTCGCGTGGAGCCCGGACGACCGGTACGCCGCGGCGCTGACGCCGGGCCGCCCGCGCCTGCTGACCGTCTTCGACGCCGACACCGGGCAGCCGGTGGGCGATCGCGTGAGCCAGGCCGAGGGGTCGCTGCACTGGGGCATGCGCGGGTCCGAGGCCCGGCTGGCGGTCGTGGTGGAGGACGGCGGCGGCGTCGACGTCTACGACGCGCGCGGCCGTCACCGGTACCACCTGCCCGTCGCCACCACCAAGCGCGTCGGCCGGTACTTCCACGACGGCCAGGAGCGCCCCTGGGCCTGGGACGACACCGGGGACTTCGGCGCGTGCCTGACCGCCGAAGGGCGGGCGGAGGTGTGGTCGCTGGGGGACGAACCTGCCCAGGTCGGGTCGATCGAGGCCCCAGAAGGTACGGAGGCGGTGCTGTGGGGCGCGGACGGGGTGCTCGCGCTGATCGGCGCGCGGACGCTCCGCTTCGCCGGCGCCTTCACCGGTGCGGTGCTGGGCGACTTCGTGTTCGGCCGTCACTTCGACGGCGAGCGGAGCCCGCTCGACGACGATTGCGGGACGCTGCACGGGATGTTCCGGTCGGACGCCTTCCCCCTGGCGGACTCCTCGTGGTGCGCCATCGCCGACCCCGCCGTCGGCCCCGCCGCCGCCCTGGTGGTCGCCGACGGGGACCGCCTGGACGACCTCGACGCCGTCCTGGCCTGGACCGTCGACCGCCGCTTCGCCTGGCCGGTCCGCTGGGGTGTTCTCGACGTCGTCGCGAGCGTGGAGGCGGCGTCCGCCCTCCTTCGCCCGGCCTGAAAACGGCTGCACGGGCGGCGGGCGAGCCGGTCGCCGGCGTGAGGTCGCGGCTGCGAGCCGGCGGCGTACCGGGCAAGATGGACCGATGCGGCATGACGAGACGGTGTTCACGGTGTCCGGCTCGCCCGTCCGGGCCCATCGCGCGGGCTCCGGCCCCGATCTGGTGCTCCTGCACGGCGGCGGGCTGGACAGCGCCCGCCTCACCTGGGGGCCGGTCTGGGCGGCGCTCGCCGCGCACGCCCGGGTGACCGCGCCCGACCTGCCCGGTTTCGGCGGCACCCGGCTGGGTGCCGCCGAACCCACCTTGATCGGGTACGCGGCCTGGCTCCAGGAGTTCCTCGACACCTGCGCCACCGGCCCGGTCGCGATCGCCGGGCTGTCCCTCGGCGGGGGCATCGCCCTGCGGGTGGCGCTCGACCGGCCGGACCGGGTCGCCAGGCTGGCGCTCTGCGCGCCGTACGGGGTGAGCCCGGCCGTGGCGGGCGGCCGGGCGGGCTACGTCGCCGTGCACACCCCGTACGCGCCGGCCCTGTCCAACGCCCTCATGCGGCGCAGCGACCGGCTGCTCGGCGCCGGCCTCCGGGCGGTGCTCCACCGCCCGGACGCGGTGACCGACGGCCTCCTGACCAAGGTACGGGAGGCGCTGACCAGCCCGGACGCCGGTGCCGCGTGGTCGGCGTTCCAGCGCGACGAGGTTGGCTGGAACGGCCCGCGTACCTGCTTCGGCGACGAGCTGACCCGCCTGGCCCGCCCGGCCCTGCTGCTGTGCGGGGACAGGGACACGCTGGTCCCGCCCGGCGACGTGCGCGCGGCGGCGGCCCTCATCCCGGACGCCCGGTTCGCCCTCGTGCCCGATGCCGGCCACTGGCTGCCCCGCGACGCGCCGGAGCGGGTCGCGAAAGAGCTGGTGGCCTTCCTGACCTCATGAGAGCGCGGAGTGGGTCAGGGTGCGGATGGTCTCCTCAAGTCGCCGCGCTTCGTCCGGGTCCACGGTGAGGTCGATGGGTTTGCCCTTCTTCCAGGTCGTGAGGGGCTCGGCCGGCGGGTGGTCGATGAGCGCGGCGATGGGCGGTACGGCTTTGGCGACCGGTTGGGCGAAGATCGCTGACGCCAGGCGCACGAGGCCGCGCAGCGGTTGTCTGAAGGGTTCGTGCAGGGCGGTCGCCACGTATACCGGGTTGTAGAGCACGTACTTCGTGCGTTCCGAGCGGTAGGCCGCCCCCAGCAGCTCGCCGGCCCTGGCGCCCTGCATGGTCGCGGTGAGGGCCCGGTATCCGCTCTTCAGCTGGAGGTCGTCCCAGTGGATCCGGCCGCCCTGCCCGGCGCCGCACAGGTTGACGATCACGGGTGCCGGCGCGTTCTCCAGCGGACCGCGCAGCCCTTCGGCCATGAGCCAGCGGTTGAGCACGTAGAGGGCGAAGGTGTGCTCGAACCCTTCGCCGGTCTCCGTTCGGGCGAGGTTGAACCGGAACGCGGCCAGCACGAGCGCGTCGATCGCCGGGTGCTCGGAGCTGAGCCGTTCCACGAGGTCGCGGGTCTGGCTCAGGGAGCTGAGGTCGGACCTGACGAAGCGGGCCCCGGGCGCCTCCTCGCGCAGGCGCCGCCCGCCTTCCTCGCTGCTGCCGACGGCGATGACGTGGTCGCCGAGCTCGGTGTGGCGGCGGGCGAGGGCTTTGCCGATGCCGCTGGTGCCGCCGGTGATCACGATGGTGCGGGCCATAAGTTGAGGTACTCCCTAAGTTAAGGTGTGCCTCAAGTTAGCTAAGCTGGCGGACATGCGCAAGGACGCCGTACAGAACCGCGAGCGCCTCCTGCGAGCGGCCCGGCAGCTGTTCGCGGACCGGGGGCTGGACGTGCCGCTCGAAGAGATCGCACGCACGGCCGGGGTGAGCATCGGGACGCTCTACAACCGGTTCTCCACGCGGGAGGCCCTGGTGGAGGCGGTCTTCGCGGACCGGGTGGCGACCGTGGCCGAGCTGGCCGAGCAGGCGCTGGCGATGGACGACGCGTGGGAGGGGTTCGTCGCGTTCCTGACCGGGGTGTGCGAGCTGCAGGCGGCCGACCTCGGCTACAACGACCTCGCCGCGCGGACCGCCGCGGTGGACGGGGATCGCGGGCACGGCCTGATGCGCGAGATCCTCGAACGCGCCCAGCGATCCGGCGGCCTGCGGGGCGACGTGACGCTGGCTGACCTGGCCTTCGTGATCTGGGGGGTGGCCGCGACCGTCCGGGCCACCGGCAAGGTGGCGCCGGGAGCCTGGCGGCGGCACCTCGCCCTGGCCCTGGACGGCCTGCGCGCCGTCGCCGCCCGGCCCCTGCCTGCCCCGCCCATGTCCACCGCGCAGACCCGCGCCGCGATGCGGGAGTGCTGAATTTCTCCGCCGCGGCAGTGCCCGGCGGCGCCCGCCGGGCAGGTGGTCAGAACCATAGGTACACGCCCCGGCCTGACCGGACCACCGGGTCCAGCCAGGCGAAGAACTCCTCCAGCCAGGTGTCGGGCATGAGCTCCGCCACGCCGGGCGACCAGCGGGGGTTGCGTCTGAACCGGCTCGGCACCGTACGACCGAACTCGCGGGCGGCGCGCTCCAGCTCCGCGCGGTGCCCGGCCACCGTCTCCTCGCGGGCCGCCTGCCCGGGGGTCTCCCGGTCCTCGGCATCCGTGCCCGGGGGCGGGCCGGGGGCAGGTACGAGAGGCGGCAGCGGGAGGGCGGACACGAGGTCGCGGGCGCGGCGGAAATCGGGCCTGCGGGCCCAGGCGTTCGTACGGCCCTCGGTGGCGCGTGCCGTCGCGACCAGGTCGGCCTGGGCCTGGGCGAGCTCCTGGCTCACCTCCCAGGTGCGCAGCCGGTGGAGGTAGTGGCGGTATCGGCCGGCCATGACGGAGTCGTACCAGTGCCGCCATCGGACCGACCACTCCTGAAGCCCGTCCGGCAGGAGGGTCGACCAGGCGGCCTGCCGCCACTCGGGCGGGAACAGGGGGTTGCGGCCGATGACGGCCACCCGGTGGCTCGGCCAGGCGCCGTCCTCGTCGGTGTCGATGATCAGCAGGTCGCGCAGCCGCTGGTCCACGCCGTCGCGTGCGTGCTCGCCCCGCGCGTGGAGGGCGGCGTGCGTGCGGACGAGGTGTTCGAGTTCGGCGGGGTCGGCACCGTCGCGTACCGCCGCGGGCACCCAGTCCGTTCCCATGACCAGCCATCGTAGAGCGCGTCGACCTGCGGTTATCGCGGCCCGGTGACGGCGGTGTCGTCGAGGAGCAGGGCGTGCAGGTCCCGGCTGCGGAGGGTGTCGGCCCGGTAGCGCTCCACGTGGTCGCCGGTGGGCGGCCTGCTGACGATGATCGGAACGGGCTGTTCGTGGCGGCCGCCGTGGGAGCGCAGGTGTCCGTGGAGCCCGGTGAGGTCATGGGCGTGCGCGTGGCTGCCGAGGGCGGTGTCGGCGGACGCGGTGACGGCGAGGTCGCCGATGCGGTCGACGGGGTTCTCGTACAGCGTGGCGGAATCCTCGCGTCCCCAGATCTCCTCGATGCCGGGCAGGGCGGCGAGCACCTCGTGGGCGAGGGGGCGCGCCTGGGCGGGCAGGTAGATCCACGCGAACGAGCCGAGGGCTCCGTGGTGCCGGGTGTACGGGTCGGTGATGGGCAGGACGATCTCGTCGAAGGGGACGCCGGCCGCGGCGAGCACGTCACCGAGGTAGTGGACGCGAGGGTTGCCCTCGTGGTCGTGCTTGGCGTTCATGCCGTGGTCGGCGGTGATGCCCACGGTGAAGCCCTCGTCGAGATACTCGCCGAGCAGGGTGTCGAAAGCGGCGAAGAACCGGTCGGCGAGCGGGTCTCCGGGGGCGGCGGCGTGCTGGACCCGGTCGGTGAGGGAGACGTACAGCAGCCGGAGGTCGGGCCGGGCGCGGTAGACGGCCAGCGCGAGACGCATGGCGTAGTGGCTGGCCTCGGGGTCGTAGATGCCCGGCGCCGGCGCCCCGACCAGGGCCTGGAGGTCGTCGATGCCGTATTCGGGCAGGCCGGTCGACGCCGCGCGTTCGACGCTGACGCTGGGGACGCCGCCGTTGCCGAGCAGCAGGCGGAGTTTGTCCTTGGTGGTGACCATCAGGGTCAGCACGCCCGCCTGCTGGAGGACGGCGTGGATGCTGGGGGCGCGCAGGAACTCCGGGCTGTTGAGCAGTTGCAGCTCGCCGTTCTCGAGCCGGCAGTAGTTGCCGGGTATGCCGTGGATGGCCGGAGAGACGCCGGTGACGATGGACAGGTTGTTCGGGTTGGTCAGGGAGGGCATCTCGGAGGCGCCGCGGCGGAACTCCCCGCCCTCGTCGAGCATGCGTCGCAGTCGTGGCATCAGGCCCCGTTCGAGCGCGCCGGTGAAGTAGTCCGGGTCGCCGCCGTCGACGGTGAACACGACGGTGGGCTCGGCCGGGATGCGATAGCGGCGGCCGTTGACGATGACGGTGCCGGTCATGTGCCGGTCCTTTCTGTGACGAGGTCGACGAACAGTTCCTCGGGGACGGTCAACGGCCGGTCGCGGCGGCGGATGAGGCCGAGTCGCCGCGGTTCGGGCCCGGGTTCGATGCGCAGGCCGACCAGGCGGCCGGTGGCCAGCGCGTCCTGCACGGTGACCTCGGGCACCAGGGAGATCCCGAGCCCGTGCGCGACGGCGCCGACGATGGCGCTCGTGCTGGCGATGGTGCTCACGTGCAGGCCGGGGATGCGCCAGCGTTGCACCATCCGTTCCTGGTAGAGCCGGGTCGTCGACCCGGGCTCGCGCAGCAGCATCCGGCTGCCGCGCAGCAGTTGCGGGGAGGCTTCGGCGCCGGCCAGCGGGTGCGTACCGGCCGCGATCAGGATCTGCGGGTCGTGGGCGACCGTGGTGATCTCCAAGGCCCCGTGGTCCGTGTCGCCCGCGATGACGGCCAGCGGGAGCTCGCCGTCGACGACGCGACGAGTGATCTCGGCGGTGTTGTGGATGACGAGCTGCACCTCCATGCCGGGATAGCGACCGGTGTACTCGGTCAGCAGGCTGGGGAGCACGTGCTCACCGGCGGTCACGGTGCCGCCGATGGCGAGGATTCCGGCCGGCGGGCGGCAGCTCTCCCGGAGGAGGTGATCGGAGGCTTCGTCGGCGAGGGCGAGAATGCGCCGGCCGTAGTCCACCAGCACCTGCCCGGCGGGGGTGAGCCGGAGCTTCTTGCCGCCGCGATCGATGAGGATCGCGCCGGTCTCCGCCTCCAGGCGCTTCAGGTGGGTGGACAGGGTCGGCTGGGTCAGGCCGAGCTCGCGGGCGGCGGCGGAGAAGCTGCCGGTACGGGCGACGGTGACGAGCACCCGGAGCTGGTGCAGGGACGAGACGGTCATCGGTGCATCGTCGCTTCCGGCACCGCGGCGGGATCGGCGGGCCTCGAACCGCCGTCCGCGTCCTGCCGGGCGATGACGTGACCAGGTCGTTCGCCTGCCATGATGGCGCGCGCCGCGACGGGGTCGAGCTCCTTCTCCCAGCGGCCGATGGCCAGGCCGGCGACGGCGTTGCCGAAGGAGTTCACGACCGCGCGGCATTCGGACATGAACCGGTCGATACCGAAGACGAGCATGATGCCGGAGACCGGGATGAGCGAAAGGGAGGAAAGGGTGGTGGCGAGCATGACGAACCCGCCGCCGGTGACACCCGCCGTGCCCTTCGACGACAGCAGCATCACCGCCAGCAGCACCAGCTGCTGGCCGAAGGTGAGATGGATGCCGAGAGCCTGGGCGATGAACATGCTCGACAGCGTCAGGTAGATGCAGGTGCCGTCGAGGTTGAACGAATATCCCGCGCTCACGCTCATCCCGGCGGTGCCTTTCGAGATGCCGAGATTCTCCAGCTTGCGGACGATGCCCGGGATCGCGACCTCGGACGACGAGGAGCCCAGCGCGAGCAGGATCTCATCCCGGAAGTACCGGAACGTGCGCACCGGGTGGATCCGCAGCAGCAGGAGGATGCCGCCCAGCACCACGACCATGAAGACGAGGGACGTTCCGTAGAACGTCGCGATCAGCTTCAGCAGCGAGCCGACCGTGGCCGCCCCGTAGGTGCCGGTGGTGTACGCCATCGCCGCGAACACGCCGATCGGCGCGGCGTACGTCACCAGGCGGACCACGGTGAACAGCACGTCGGACAGCAGGTCGATGCCGCGCACGATCGGCGCGGCCCTGGGCCCGAGCAGCGACAGCGCCACGCCGAACAGGACCGCCAGGACCAGGATCTGCAGGATCGCCCCTTGCGCGAAGCTGTCCACCGCGTTGCCCGGGATCAGCTGCAGGACGTAGTCCCAGCCGTGCAGGTCCTTGCCCGCCTCGACCTTCCCGGCGACCTCGTCGCCGATCATGAGCGAGTTCGCCGCCACCTCCATGCCCGCGCCCGGCCGTACGAGGTTCACCACGACCAGGCCGAGCACGAGAGCGCAGGTCGTGACGGCCTCGAAGTACACGATGGACCGCACGGCGACCCTGCCGACCCGGCGCAGATCCACGATCGAGGCGATCCCGCCCACGACCATGCAGAACACGATCGGCCCCAGAAGCATCGTCAGCAGCTCCACGAACCCGTCGCCGAGCGGCTTCACCTGCTTGCCGACATCGGGCGCGATCAGCCCGGTCACGGCGCCGGCGACCATCGCGGCGAAGACCCACACATACAGCCGCCGATACCACCGGGCGCTCCCGCGCGGGCGATCGGGGGGCGTGCCGGCGACCCGGTCTGCCATGAACGTCACGGGATTTCCACCTCCTCCAGCTCGGTCAGCACCAGCTCACAGGCGCTGACCGAGCCATTGTGGAAACCCCCGCCCAATGGTTGCGCAAGCACAAGATGCCTTCAGATGAACGCATGCCGTCACCGCGATGTCGCCTCAATGACGCCCATTGAGAGCATTCGCAGTCGACGTCCGCCTGATCCGTGGCCGAGCCGCGACACCGGTCCCAGCGCGGGCGCGGGGGCGACTGGTCCGTCACGGCGGGCAGGGCGCGGGCGCAGGGAGCGGCCGATCCGTCACGCCGGACACAGCGCGGGCGCAGCGGGGCGGCCGATCCGTCATGGCGGGCCCGGCGCGGGCACCCGGGGGCCGACCGTGGACAAGGCGCCGTCGGCTCGCCGCCGTGGTGGGGCAGAGGACGGCGCTGGAGCAGGAGCGCGATGCCCAGACGGCGTCACCGCTCACCGGCGGCTCCTTGCCTTCCTCGGCCGCGCCGTCACCTTGGAGACCCGGACCGCCCGCTGATCCCTCCGCACCTCCGAGGCCCCCGACGCCCGTCCGCCGGGCCGCCCGTGCAGCGCTCGTGCGCCGGCGTGCCCAATGTCACCTCACGCAGCCGACTGCGCGACCTCGCCCCCGAGCCAGGCCAGGCGCGAGCTCCCCCCGAGCAAGCCAGCCCCGAGCCAGTGCCGGGGCCAGGCCGCCCCCGAGCAAGCCGACCCCGAGCTAGGCCGGGGGCCAGGTCGCCCCCGTGCCGAGTTCCTTCGCGATCCCCGACCGGATCGCCTCCAGCGTCTGCCGCCGGGCGCGTGCCTTGCTCGCCGCGTGTGCCTTCAGGTCCAGGGCGGTCAGCGCCTCGGCCGTCTCGCGGGCGGCCTCGGACACGCGGGCGGGCTCCACCACCCGGTCCAGGAACCCGGCCGCCACCGCGTCGTCGGGCGAGAAGGTCTCGGCCAGCAGCACCGCCCGCGTGAAGCACGCGGGCGTGAGCCGTTGCCGGACGATCTCGATCGCCGCGTACGGCATCGTGATGCCCATCGCCACCTCGTTGGCCACCAGCCGGTACGGCCCGGCCGCGCCCACCCGGTAGTCGGCCGACAGCAGCAGGAACGCACCCATCGCCACCGCGTGCCCCGTGCAGGCGGCCACCACCGGCGTCGGGAACGACAGCAGCCGCGCCGCCAGCTCGAACCCGCCCCGCACCATCGCCAGCGCCCCGTCACCGCCCGCCGCGAGCACCCTCAGGTCGAACCCGGCCGAGAAGACCCCCTCCCGGCCCTCCAGCAGCACGACCGCCGAGTCGGCGGCCGCCCGGTCGAGGGCGGCGCCGAGCTCGGTCAGCAGCTGGATCGAGATCGCGTTCACCTTGCCGTCGTCCATGGTGATGGTGGCGACGGAGTCTTTGAGCCGGTAGCCGACGAGGGTGCCCATAGGGCATAGAATAATGTTCTGGGACGCTAGGCGTCACGCAGTCCCGCGAACAGGTCGTCCTCGTGGTCGGGCGCGTCCACCTTGCACAGCTTCCGCTCGAACGCCTCGTGCGAGAACGCCTGCTGCTGCACCTCCTCCGGCATGCGGAGCAGGAAGATGTTTTCGCCCTGGCTCTCGTGCGCCCGCAGCGCCTTGAGCTTGCGCTCGACGAACGGCGCGATGTCGACGACGCTGGTGACCCGCTCGTCGGGGGTGCCGAAGTCGTCGGACGGCTCGAAGCCGCCGAGGTCGACGCCGTTGGCGCGCATCATCTCGAACATCTGCTTGATGCCGGAGCGAGGCATGGCCGTGTAGTAGAACTTGTCGGGAATGTCGGTCTGCTCGACCGCCGCCACCGTGACGCGGTGGGTCTGGACGTGGTCGGGGTGACCGTAACCGCCGCCGCCGGTCTCGTCGTAGGTCACCACGACCTGGGGCCGGTAGTGCTCCATCAACGCGGCGAGCTTGGCCGCGGCCGTCTCGACCGGCACGTTGGCGAAGGCGTCGGGGTGGGCGTTGGACTCCCAGCCCTCCATCCCGGAGTCGCGGTAGCCGAGCAGCTCCAGGTGGTCGATGCCCAGGTGGGACACCGACTCGCGCAGCTCGGCCAGGCGCCGCTCGGCCACCGCCGCGTCGTCGTGGCCGTCCTCGCCGGGCTTCACGCCGCCCTGGTCGTCGCCCTGCTCGCCGTTGGTGCAGGTGACCAGGACCGTGCGGACGCCTTCGTCGGTGTATCGGGCCAGGATGCCGCCGGTGCTCAGGCACTCGTCGTCGGGGTGGGCGTGTACGACCATCAGGGTGAGTTGCCGATCCATGGCTGGAAACACTACCCGCCGCCGCCGACAGTTCCCCGGCCGAGGCTGCCCACCGCCCAAGCCCAGCCCACAGGCCGGGACCATCCATCAGACGGCTAGGGCCGGCCGCCGTTCACGGCCAGTTCGCCGGCGTGCAGGCGGGCGGCCGCGGCGGCGCCCCGCTCACCCAGGGTGTCGGCGAGAGCCGCCTGCTTGAGCCAGTTGTACGGGCTGCACGGCCGGACGTTGACGCGCTCGCTCACCAGCACCCGCGCCACGTCCCCCCGCCCCGCCCGCAGGGCCGCCTCCAGCAAGGTCCTCTGCACGGCGTCCCGCTGCGCGTGGCTGCCGCCGAACTCGTTGACCCGGTGCCTGATCGGGTAGAGCAGATCCACGACCGCGGCGTAGTCGCCCCGCCCGAAGGCCACCAGCGAGCGGCACACCGGCAGGCCCACCCGGAGGGTCATGTCCACGTTGGTGACGCCCGGACGCGGCTCCAGCACGTACGCCTCGCGCGCCGCGACCAGCTTCTCCGCCTCCCCGATCAGCCCGGCACCCACGTACGACATGACCGCGTGCATGTCGTTGAACGCGTAGAACGGCTCGGCCACCCTGTCCGGCCACGCGTCGGCCAGCGCGCGCCAGCGCTCGTGCTGCTCGGAGCCCTCCAGGTGGAGGCGCCAGAGCAGGGCGGCGGCGTCCAGCAGCTCCATGCAGGACTCCCCGCCCGCGAGCACCGCGTCGTAGATCGCCAGCGCCCGCGCCTCGTCGCCGGACTCCAGCGCGTACAGGCAGTAGTGCCACCAGTTGTGGATGTTGAAGAACGTGCCGGTCGACCAGTCGGGCAGCCGCGCGTCGAGGTAGCGCACCCCCTCCCCGAACCGCCCCTGCATCTCGTACGTGTGCACCACCGCGTGGATGCCCCACACGTCGCGCGCGTTCAGCTCGACCGCCCGCAGGCCGACCTCCTCCGACCGGTCGTAGTGCCCCGCCTCCTCCAGCCCGAACGCGTACATCCCCAGCACGTGGCCGAAGTGCCGGTCGTCCTCCCGCCAGGCGTTCAGCGCCCCACCGATCCGGTCGCGCAGCGAGCGCGCGTCGCCGGTGAAGAAGTCGACCTGGTGCCCGGCCGCCAGCGCCAGGGCGTCGCGCGGGTGCTCCACGGTGATCTCGGCGAGCAGCCGCCCGCAGGTCAGCCAGTCGCCGTCGAGCAGCGCCCGCACGGCCGCCACGTGGGCGCGCTCGCGGGGCAGCAGCGAGGCCGAGCCGGTCCTGTCCTGGAACGCGCCGAACCGCGCCCGCGCCTTCCGCGCGTCCTCCGCCTCGGTGCTGAGCAGCCCGAGGTACGCGCTCAGCACGTTGCCCATCGGGAAGTCGGGCGAGTCGGCCAGCGCCGCCTTGGTCTCGGCGACGACCTCCACCCGGAAGTGCAGCAGTTCGTCGATCGCGCGGTCGTAGTGCCGCACCGCGGCGGCGCCGGCCCCGGTCATCGCCAGGCCGTGCTGGTCGTTCCTCACCGGACCAATGTACCCACTGATCCGGTGGGGAATAGGGCCGGCGCCCTTCGCGTCCCTACGCCGACCGCCCGCTCACCACGGCCCTGCCCATGGCGGGGTCGTCGCAGAAGGCCCCGTCGATGCCCAGGTCGACGAGCTTCGACAGCCACCCCATCACGTTCCCGGTGGCCCGGGGGTAGACGGGGCTGGCCGGGTTGCCGAGCCGGTAGTCGGCGGGCAGCTGGGAGTTCTCGTTCCGTACCGTCCAGACGTGCACCTGCAGCCGGCGCCGGTGCGCGTCGGAGACCAGCGTGGTGGGTTCGAGGGTCTTGCCCGAGGCGTCCTGGGGCACCACGCGCCGCGTGTCCACCCCGATCCCGTTCGCGTACGCGGCCACCTCGCGCAGCCCGTCCGGCTTGACCATGTCGTCGTAGGTGCGGGTGCTGCCGGAGGCGACCCAGTCGTACGGCGCGCCGCCGAACGTGATCAGCTGGATCAGCGGCAGGCGGGTCTTGGAGCGCAGGTCACGCAGGTTCGCGGTCTCGAAGGACTGGATGTACGCCTTGCGCACGCGGTACCGGTTCAGCACCTCCAGCAGCGGCTCCTCCAGCGACAGGCCGATGGAGTCGAAGTACGTCGGGTGCTTGGTCTCGGGGTAGACGCCGACGCCGTGCTGCTGGGCCAGCTGCACGACCTCCTCGAACGTCGGGATCTCCGGCAGCCCGTCGAACGCGGTGTTGTCCGGCCGCAGGTCGGGGACGCGCTCCTTGGCGCGCAGCGTCTTCAGCTCGGCCAGCGTGAAGTCCTCGGTGAACCAGCCGGTGACCGGCCGGCCGTCCACGGTCTTGGTGGTGCGCCGGCCGGCGAACTCCGGGTGCGCGGCCACGTCGGTCGTGCCGGAGATCTCGTTCTCGTGCCTGGCCACCAGCACGTGGTCCTTGGTCGAGACGAGGTCGGGCTCGATGTAGTCGGCGCCCATGGCGATGGCGGTCTCGTACGAAAGGAGCGTGTGCTCAGGCCGGTGGGCGCTCGCGCCCCGGTGGCCGATCACGATGGGTGCGGCGCCGCGGCGGTCGGCCGTGGCGGGGGTCGTCTGGGTCAGCACGACGGCGACGGTACCGCCGGCGACGACTCCGGCCAGCACACTCGCGAGTAACCTGCGCATTCTCATGCGCGCACCGTAGACCGGCCAGGTGGACCGCGAGTTACGCGTGAGCACACAGTGGAAGACGTACGGAAACGCCCCATTCCAACCTGCCGTCAGCTCCTCTGTCACGAGGAAGACTGGGTGACATGACCCAACTCACTGGCCGGGTGGCCCTGCTGACCGGCGCGTCGGGCGGCATCGGGCAGGCGATCGGACGCCGCCTCATCGCCGCCGGAGTCAGGACCGCCTTCACGTACGGCAGCCGCTCCGAGCACGCCGACGACCTGGTGGCGCGGGGGCGGGCCGCCGGCGTGGACGCGATCGCGCTCCCGGGCGACCTGGCCGACCCGCAGGTCCCGGTCGCCCTGCTGCGCGCCACGGCCGACGCGCTCGGCCCCGTCGACCTGCTGATCTCCAACGCCGGCTACGCCATCCAGCAGGAGTACACGGCGGTGGACGCGGTGACGTGGGAGCACACGATGGCGGTCAACCTGCGCGCCCCGTTCCTGCTGGCGCAGCACGCGCTGCCGGGGATGGCGGAGCGGGGGTTCGGGCGGGTGCTGTTCATGTCGTCGATCGCGGCCTTCACCGGCGGCAGCGTCGGCCCGCACTACGCCGCGTCCAAGGCGGGCCTGCACGGCCTGATCCACTTCCTGGCCGCCCGCGTGGCCGCGCAGGGCGTGACCGTCAACGCGCTGGCGCCCGCCCTGATCGAGGAGACCGCGATGCTCCCGGCCACGGCGAGCCCGGGCCGTGTCCCGGTCGGCCGCTTCGGGCGTCCGGAGGAGGTCGCCGACCTGGCCCTGGCCGTCCTGCGCAACGGCTACCTGACCAGCCAGGTCCTCAGCCTGGACGGCGGCGTCTACCCCCGCTAGCCCCGGGCGGCGGGCAGCTCGCCCGAGCCACGGACGACGAGCCGGGTGGGCACCATCGTCCTGCGGGCCTTGGAGCGGTCGCCGTCGAGCCGCGCCAGCACCAGCTCGGCCGCCGCGGCCCCCATCCGCGCCGGGTCCTGGGCCACGACCGTCAGCGGCGGGTCCAGGCACTCGGCCAGGGGCAGGTCGTCGAAGCCCACCAGCGCCACATCCCTGCGGCGGGCCCGCGACAGCGCCACCACCGCGCCCGTGGCGGCCAGGTTGTTGCCCGCGAACAGGGCCGTCGGCGGATCGTCGAGGTCTAAAAGCCGCATCGTCGCCCGGGCCGCCGCCTCCTGGTCGTGGCCCGTCTCCGCCAGGCTCCGGTCGAACGGCAGGCCCGCGCCTTCGAGCGCGTCGCGGTAGCCCTGGAACCGCTCGCGGCGGGTGTAGAGGGCGGCGGGCACGTCGCCGACGAAGCCGATCCGGCGGTGGCCGTGGGCGATCAGGTGGGCGACGCCGGCCCTGGCGCCCTCCCGGTTGGCGCTGACCACGCTGTCGGCGGTCAGGCCGACGGCGGGCCGGTCGAGGAAGACGATGGGCAGGCCCGCCACGCGTTCGTTGCGCAGGTGGCGGTGGTCGCTGGTGGCCGAGGGGACCACCATGAGCGCGCTCACCCTGCGGGCCAGGAACGTCGCGATCAGCGACTGCTCCAGGTCGGCGGTCTCGCTGGAGTTTCCGACAATGAGGGTGAGGCCGCGGGCGCGGACGGCGCTCTCGATGCCGCCCGCGACCGTGCCGAAGAACGGGTTGCCCATCTCGGGGATGACCAGGCCGATCGCGGCGTCGCGCGCGCCGACCCGCATGTTGCGGGCCATCAGGTTGGGCTGGTAGCCCAGCTTCCTGACGGCCGCCATGACGCGCTCGCGGGTTTCGACGGCGACCGGGCCGTCGTCGTTGAGCACCCGCGAGACCGTCTTCGCCGTGACGCCGACCTCACGCGCCACATCTGTCATCGTCGGACGCCGCATTGCGCCCATGTTAGTGGCCGCCCATCAGGACAACCCGATCGCCTCCGCCGCGCCCTGATCCGCCACCACGGCCTTGCCCTCCGAGACCTGGAGGGCGCCGGTCATGATGGCCACCACCTCGGCCATGCTGTGGTCGCCCGGCTTGATCTGGGCGACCCGGCGGCCGAGCCGCTGGACATGGATGCGGTCGGCGATCTCGAACACGTGCGGCATGTTGTGGCTGATCAGCACGACCGGCGTGCCCCCGTCGCGGACCCGTTTGATCATGTCGAGCACCTGGCCGGACTCCTTGACGCCGAGCGCGGCCGTGGGCTCGTCCATGACCACGACGTGCGTGGCCCACGCCACCGCCCGGGCCACGGCCACGCCCTGCCGCTGGCCGCCGGACAGCGACTCGACGGGCTGGGTGAGCGAGCGCAGCCCGATCTTGAGGTCGGCCATGTGCCGGGCGGACTCCTCGCGCATGCGCTTCTTGTCGAGCAGGCGGAAGACGCTGCCGAGGATGCCGGGCTTGCGCAGCTCGCGGCCGAGGAACATGTTCGTGGCGATGTCGAGCGAGGCCGCGACCGCGAGGTCCTGGTAGACGGTCTCGATGCCCTTCCTGCGCGCCTCCAGCGGGTCGCGGAAGCGCACCGGCTCGCCGTCGAGCAGGATCTCGCCGGTGTCGGGCTGGAGCGCGCCCGTGAGCGCCTTGATGAGGCTGGTCTTGCCGGCGCCGTTGTCGCCGATGACGGCGAGCACCTCGCCGGGCAGCAGCTCGAAGTCGGCGCCGTCGAGCGCGGTCACGTGGCCGTACCGCTTCACCAGGCCCCGAGCCTGAAGAACGGGGGTCTGGAGGACGGGGGTCGTCATCGGTTCCTCCTGCGGGAGAGCTGGTCGACGGCGACGGCGAGGATCACCAGGACGCCGGTGATGAGCGTCTGGTAGATCGACGGTACGCCCATCAGCTGCAGCCCGTTGCGGAACACCCCGACGATGAGCGCTCCGACGAGCGTGCCGATCACCAGGCCGCGGCCGCCGAACAGGCTCGTCCCGCCCAGGACGACCGCGGTGATGCTGTCCAGGTTGTCGGTCTGGCCGGCCTGCGGGTCGCCCACTCCGGTACGCGAGACCAGCAGCAGGGCGGCGATGCCGTACACGAAGCCGGCCAGCGTGTAGACGCCGATGGTCAGGCGGCTCGTCCTGATGCCGGTCAGGCGGGCCACCTCGGGGCTGTTGCCGAGCGCGTACACGTGGCGGCCCCACGCCGTGGAGCCGAGCAGGTACGCGAACAGCAGGAACAGCAGGATCGTCAGCAGCGAGCCGTAGGTGACGTTCGTCTGCCCGACCTGGAACGTCTGGCCGAGGAACGTCAGCAGCGGCGGCAGGTCCGTGACCGTCTGCTCGTTGGAGTAGATGTGGGTCAGGGCGAAGACCACGTTCAGCATGCCGAGCGTCACGATGAACGGCGGCAGCGAGATCCGGGTCACCAGCAACCCGTTGACCAGCCCGAACCCCGCGCAGACGGCGAGCCCGGCGACGATCGCGGGGACCGGCGGCAGGCCGCTGTCCACGGCCAGCTTGGTCATCACGATGCCGCCGAACGCCATGATCGCGCCGTTGGACAGGTCGATGCCCGCGGTCAGGATGATCAGCGTCTGGCCGATGGCCAGCGTGCCGACCACCATGACCTGCTGGATGATCAGCGAGAAGTTCGGGCCGGTGAGGAACTGGTCGGTCCTGAGCGCGAAGAACGCGCAGGCCAGGACGAGCGCGGCCAGCGGACCCGCGACGGGGGTCGAGATCAGGCGGCGCGGCAGCGTCGCTTCCATGACCGCCATGTCAGCCCCAGCAGTTCGCCAGGCCGAAGACCGTGTCCTTGGCCTCGACGCCGGACGCGGGCTTGTCGGTGATCAGGGTGACGCCGGTGTCGGTGTAGCCGGAGGCCTTCTTGCCGGTCTTGGCGAACTCCGACACCGCCTTGACGCCGTCCTCGGCCATCTTCAGCGGGTACTGCTGGCTCGTGGCGGCGATCTCGCCCGACTTCACGGCCTTGGTGCCGGTGCAGCCGCCGTCCACGGAGACGATCAGCACGTCCTTCTCGCGGCCCTTGGCCTTCAGCGCCGTGTACGCGCCCAGCGCCGCGGGCTCGTTGATCGTGTAGACGAGGTTGATGTCGGGGGCCTTCTGCAGGCAGTTCTCCATGGCGGTCTGTCCCTTCGCCTGGTCGCCCCTGGTGTCCTGGGAGCAGACGACGGACGGGTCGCCCTCCGCGATCCCGTACCCCTTCAGGAAGCCGTCGTGCCTGAGCTGGCCGACGGTGATGCCGGGGGCCAGGTCGAGGGTGGCGATCTTGGCGGGCTTCCCGGCCATGGCGGCCTTGGCGTACTGGCCGATCAGCTCGCCGGCCTTGAGGTTGTCGGTGGCGAACAGCGCGTCCGTGGCGTCCTGCGGGTCCGTCGGTGTGTCCAGGGCGATGACGAGCACGCCCGCGTCGCGGGCCTTCTTGACGGCGGGCACGATGGCCTTGGTGTCGCTCGGCGTGATGAGGATGCCCTTCACCCCGGCGGCGACCATGTTCTCGATGGCAGTGATCTGAGAGGCGTTGTCGCCGTCGAACTTGCCGGCCGCGGTCATCAGCTCCATGCCGTTGGCCTGGGCCGACTTCTGGGCGCCCTCCTTCATCTTCACGAAGAACGGGTTGGTCTCGGTCTTGGTGATGAGGCCGACCTTGGGCGTCGCGGAGGCGCTCTGCCCGCCGCCTCCGCCCCCGCCACATCCGGTGACGAGAAGGGCGGTGACCAGGAGTCCGGCCGAAATCTTTGCGTTCATTGGCGGTTCCTATCAGGGGGGACCCGATGTCATCGTTGACATATGTCAACGTTGACATCCGCTGTGCTGTGATGATGGACTCCCATCCGAGAAACGTCAATGCCCCCATGCCGTAACAAATCGGCAACGTGCCTGAAAGGCAGGCCCGATGATCGCTGTCCTGGGCGAGTGCGTCGCCGACGGTTTCACCGCCCGCTCCCCCGGCGACCGCCCCCCGGCCGAACATGGTGGGGAGGCGCTGGAGCTGGGGTTGCGGGTGCTGCCAGGTGGCGGGCCCGCGAACACGGCGGTGGCGCTGGCCCGGCTCGGAACCCCCGCCCGCTTCCTCGGCCGCATCTCCGGCGACGTGTTCGGCGAGCTGTTCCGCCGCCGCCTCACCGCCTCGGGCGTCGACCTCTCGGCCTCCGTCGACGCCAAGGAGCCCAGCACGCTCGCCGTCGCCGCTCTCGACACCGGCGGCCAGGCCGAGTACACCTTCTACGCCGACGGCACCGCCGACTGGCAGTGGACCCCGTACGAGCTGGACCTGGACCGCCTCGGCCCGGTCGCCTGCCTGCACACCGGATCGCTCGCCCTGGCCAAGGAGCCGGGCCGGGCGGCGGTGGAGGCGTTCGCGCGGGAGGCCGCCGGGCGCGCCACGATCTCGATCGACCCGAACGTCCGCCCCAGCCTCGCCTCCAGGGCCGACTACCCGGTGTCTCGCTGGTGCGAGTGGACCGACATCCTCAAGCTCAGCGCGGACGACCTGGACTTCCTGCAGCCCGGCGTGCCGGTGGAACGTGCCTGCGACGCCTGGCACGCCGCCGGCGCCCGCCTGATCGTCGTCACGAAGGGCGCGGCGGGCGCGCTGGTGTCCCTGGACGGCGAGCGGGCGTCGGTGCCGGCGCCGCGGGTGACCGTGGTGGACACGGTCGGCGCGGGCGACTCCTTCACCGCGGGCCTCCTGCACGGCCTCGCCGCCGAGGGGCTCCTGGGGGGCCGCCTGGACGGCCTGGACCTGGCGACGGCGGTGGCGGCGGCCGAGTTCGCGGCCAGGGTGGCGGCGCTGACGTGCTCGGTCGCGGGCGCCAACCCGCCCTGGGCCGCGGAGCTCACGACGGGTGGGCCCGGGTAGCGGTCATTCCGTCGGGACCGTCCGGTAGCCGTTCCACACGAAGCGGGCGGTCGTCACGGCATCGTCCCCGTCGCCGGTGATGAGCTGGTGGACGGCGATCCCGTCGAGCTCGCGGTACTCGCACCACTCGTGGTCGGACGTGAGCACCAGGTCCAGCCCCAGGTTCACCAGCAGGTCGAACACCTGCCCCCGGTTCGTCTTGTCCACCCCCACGAACACCTCGTCCAGCAGGATGAACCGAGGGCAGCCCGGATCGCTCTGGTAGTGCGCGGCCACGGCGGCGAACAGCGGCAGGTGCAGCGCGATCGCCTTCTCCCCTCCTGACAGGGCCCCGTGCAGCTTCCTGGTGAGGTCCTGCCAGCCCTGCCCGTCGCCGCGGTCCAGCTTGACCACGAACCGGTGCCAGGCCGTGTAGTCGAGCACCTTCATGAGCTGGTCCTCCCAGCTCGCCGACGAGTTGTCGGCCCGCGCCTCCTCCACCCGGTCCCTGAAGAAGACGTACAGGGCCTCCCTGTCGGCCTCGTCCAGCCCGGCCGGGTCACGCAGCAGCAGGTCGCGGGCGGCCCGGGTGCCGGGCGACTGGGTGGGATCGACCTGCCACACCAGCCGGACGGCCACCCGGGAGGCGGTGCGGACGCGTTCGAGGCGCTGGTTCATGCCCTCCACCAGCGCGGTCGCCTGCCTGATCCGGTCGGCGAGGTGCCGCCGCGTGTCACCGGCCAGCGTCCGGTCGAACAGGTCCCGCTCCGCCTCCGTGATGTCCGAGCGCCGCTCGTCGCGCTCCTCGCGCAGCGCCTCGCTGAGCGCGGCGGCCCCCGCCCGGACGCCGCCGACGGCGGCGGTCAGCAGCTGCACGTCCTCGTCGGGCGTCAGCTCCAGGTCCGCCCGGTCGGCGAGGATCTCCCTGGCGTGGTGGAAGGCGTCCTGCAGCCGCGCCTCGGCCTCCTTGACGTTCTTCTGCTCGTACGGCACCGCCGCGAGCTGCTCGGCCACGGCCTTCGCCGACACCAGCACGGCCCGCACCCCGGCGTCGCGCGCCAGCTCGGCCGTCACCCGCGCGTCCTCCGCCAGGTGCCCGGCCGTCAGGGCGCGGAACCGTTCGGACACCTCGTCCCTCGCCCGCCCCGCCTCGGCGTGCTTCTCCTCGGCCGTGCCCAGCTCGCCCCTGAGCTCGCCGAGCCGGGCGTGCAGCCGGGCCAGGTCGTCGTTGACCGAGCGGATGAGGCGGCGGCAGGTCTGGTACGCGGCCTGCGTCTCCTGCAGCCGCTCCAGCACGCGCAGGTGCTCGGCGCCGACCGTGGACTCGACGGCCGCGAGCTTCTCCGCCAGCGTGACGGCGCCCGCGGCGGCGTCCTCGGCGCGTTCGACGGCCCGGACGGCGAGGTCCTGGTACTCGCCCGCGGTCTCGGCGACGTGCTCGGCGCGCTCCGCGGCGGCGCGGGCGTCGGCGCGGCGGTCGTGCCAGGCGGTGCCGGCCGTCTCGGCGGTGCGCAGGGCCTCTTCGAGGTTGTCGAGCGCGGGCAGCGCGGTGGGCAGGGCGTGGCCGGCCGCCAGCTCGGTGAGCCGCCGCAACGACCCGCCGACCTCCTTCTCCCGGTCGTGCAGGCGCTGCTCGTAGGCCCTGAGCTGGTCTTCGAGCAGCGCGACCTTCTTCACCGCCCCGTCGAGCGCGTCGAGGGCGTCGGCGTACCGCCGCCTGCCGGGCCTGCGCCGCAGCTCGGCGGCCAGGCTGTCGCGGTCGGCGTCGACCACGGCGAGCAGGTGGTCGCACTCGGCGACCGTGCCGGCCAGCTCGCCGAGCCGGTCGTCCAGCTCGGCGACGCGGCGGCGCCGAGCGCGCTCGCGGGCGGTGGCGCCGATGTAGGAGGGCTCGGGCTTGACCCAGCGGCCCGCGGCGGGGCCGAGCCGCCAGGTGCCGTCGGCGCCGACGACCGCGGGGTGGTCGACGCCGATCGCGCTGGGCGCGAACGCGATGCCCGCCAGCACCTTGTCGGCCTTCACCGGGGAGTCCGCCTCCGTGAGCAGCACGTGGGCCAGGCTGTAGCCGGGCGCGGGCTTGGCCAGCGCGGCCACGGCGAACGCGTCGTGCTCCCCCGCGTCGAACCCGCCGTCCGGGCGCAGCCACAGGTCCAGCAGGCCCGCCGCCTCCAGCGCCGCCTCCACGCCCGCCTGGGCGACGGGGTCGAGGCCCGACCTGAACGCCACGGCCCGCCACAGCGGGGCGCCCGGGCGTCCCTGCCTGGCGGCCATGTCGCGGGCGTGCGTGGCGCGCGGGTCGAGGACGGCCCGGTCGTTGAGGCGCTCGCGTTCGCGGGTCAGCTCGGAGCGCTCGGCCAGCAGCTTGTCGCGCAGGCCGGTCAGGTGCTGCTCGCGGGCGGCCAGCTTGACGGCCGCCACCGTACGCGCGGCGCCGACCAGCTCGTCGGCCTGCTCGAACCGCTCCACCGCGCCCGCCAGCTCGTCCGCGCCGAGCTTGAGCTGCGCGCAGCCGGCCGCCCATTCGCCCAGGGCGGCGGACAGGTTGGCGGCCCGCTCGTCGCGCAGCCGCTCGGCCTCGTCGTGGGCGGTCTGGGCGGTGGCGAGGTCGTCGCGGGCGCGGTCGCGGTCCTGCTCGGCGGCGGTGCGCCGGTTGATCGCCTCCTGGTGCTCGACGGCTCCGGCGCGTACCTCCCGGATCTGGGCGGCGCGGCTGGTGACCGCGGCCCGCAGCAGCTCCCGCGCCCGGTGCACGGCTTCCGCACCGTCGGCGGCGGGCCCCGGCCCGGGCCGTCCGCCCTCCGGGGACGCGCCGCCGTGATCGCCCTCCTCGGCCTCCTGGGGAGAGCCCGCCCGCTCGGACTCCTCGTGGGCGGCCAGCAGCCCCGCGCGTTCGGCGGCGTGGCGGGCCTCGATCCTGGAACGTTCCGACAGGGCGGCGGCGGTGCGGGCGACGGCTTCGGCCCGCGCCGACAGCTCCTGCTTGGCCGCGGCGGAGCGGGCCGCCGCCCCCGCCTGGTCGCGCAGCCGGGCGGCCGTCTCGTGGGCGGCCTGGGCCTCCGTGCGGAGCCGGTGCAGCTCGGAGCCCGCCCGGTACGCCTCGCTCTCCTTGAGCCCGTCGATCTGCGCGGCCAACGCCAGCTCCTGCGCCTCCTCCTCCCCGAGCCGCACGGTCGTGGCGTTCAGCTCGCCCTCGGCCTCCTTGAGCGCCTCGCGCTTGGCCTTGGCCTCGGCCGCCAGCGCGTCGAGGGCGTGCCCCGCGGACGTCACCGCGGCCGCGGCGGCGCGCAGGACGCGCTGGGCGTAGCCGCGCTGGCGGCCCGCCAGCCGGTCGGCCTCCTCCACGTCGCGGTCGAGCAGGCGCAGCTCCTCGCGCTGCCGGTCGAGCCGCTCGAACCCCTCGGCGATCTCGTGGATCTCCCCCTCGCCGAGCGGCGGCAGGGCGCTCGACAGCAGGTCGGACAGCAGGCCGGGGTCGAGGCGTTCGGAGAGCTTGGGGGTGCGCAGCTGGCGCAGGGCGGTGAGGAGCGAGTCGTAGCGCTGCTCGTTGAGCGCCCGGTAGAGCGTCTGGCGCACGACGGAGCGGTAGGCGTCGGCGGACTCGTGGACCTTGCCCGAGCTGCCGAGCTCCTCGGCGAGCTGCGCCCTGGTCAGGGGCTGGCCGCCTTCGCCGGTGAGCCGGATGCCGTCGGGGGCGTCGACTCGGGCCTCGGTCGTGAAGTACGCGGCGGTGACGTTCTTGGTGTGGACGGTGGCCTGGAGCCGGGCGCCGCAGGTGAACCAGCGCCCGTCGGCGTGCCGGAACTCCAGCCACACGTAGCCGACCCGGGTGGTGCCGGTGGCGCCGTCGCCCATGAGGTTCCAGTGCATGGTGCGCTCGGTGCCGCCGAACGTGGACAGCCTGCTCGGCTTGAGACTGGCGTCGAGCACGTACGGGAGCAGCAGCTCCAGCACCTTGGACTTGCCGCTGCCGTTGGGCCCGCGCAGCAGCAGCCGGCCCCGGTGGAACTCGAACACCTCGTCGTAGTAGCGCCACACGTTGAGGATCCCCGCGCGTACGGGGACCCAGCGGGCGTCCATGCCCTGCGCGGCACGCGTGCCGGCGGCGAGTGCGGCGGTGAGCTCCGTGACCGTCATCGGGTACCTCCAAGGAGACCTCCGCCTTCAGGCGGAGGAGGAATTGGACTCCTGCGGAGCAGGGCAGGGTGAGGCGATTGGTTGCCAGGCGGACCGCTGTATCGAACATCCGGGCGAGAATTGCCTGATCGTGTGAGAATGTGAGGCGTGGCGCAGACCGTGAAGCGGGCCTACAAGTACCGCTTCAACCCGACCCCCGAGCAGGCTGAAGAGCTTGCCCGGACGTTCGGTTGTGTGCGTCTGGTCTACAACAAGGCGCTGGAAGAGCGCACCCGCGCCTACGCGCTGGAAGGGCGCCGGGTCTCCTACGTGGAGTCGTCGGCCGCGCTGACGGCGTGGAAGCGCGGTGGCGAGTACGACTTCCTGTCGGAGGTGTCGTCGGTGCCGTTGCAGCAGGCGCTGCGGCATCTGCAGGCGGCGTTCGCGAACTTCTTTGCCAAACGCGCCAAGTACCCCACGTTCAAGTCGCGCAAGAAGTCGCGGCTGTCGGCGGAGTACACCCGCTCGGCGTTCCGCTGGCGCGAGGGCCGGTTGACGCTGGCGAAGATGGACGCGCCGCTGGACATCGTGTGGTCGCGTCCGCTTCCCGAGGGGGCCGAGCCGTCCACGGTCACCGTCTCCCGGGACGCGGCCGGGCGGTGGTTCGTCTCCGTCCTGGTCGAGGAGAAGATCGCGCCGCTGGCGCCGGTCGAGCAGAACGTGGGCGTGGATGCGGGCGTCACGGCGCTGGCCACGCTCTCGACCGGTGAGAAGATCGTCAACCCGCGTCACGAGCGCCGCGATCGGCGCAAGCTGGCCAAGGCCCAGCGGGCGCTCGCTCGCAAGGAGAAGGGATCGAAGAACCGGGCCAAGGCCCGGCTGCGGGTGGCGAAGGTGTACGCCCGGATCGCCGACCGGCGCCGGGACCATCTGCACAAGCTTTCGACTCGGCTCGTCCGTGAGAACTGTGAGGATGAGGGTGTGCCGCTTCGAGCCTCGGCTTGACCCGCGTGAGAGCAGACCATGGTGTCCTTGTTTGGATCTGTCGGC
>NZ_JBEXCR010000053.1:0-91837 GCF_040605375.1 Nonomuraea sp. NPDC005650 | reverse complement strand
GGGCGGCGCGGGGCGGTACGGGGTACGGGGCGCGGCGGGGCGGTACGGGGTACGGGGCGCGGCGGGGCGGTACGGGGTACGGGGCGCGGCGGGGCGGTACGGGGTACGGGGCGCGGCGGGGCATGAGGTGCCGCGCGGGGGCGGTGTTGGTATTGCAGCGCTCAGTTCCTGTGCGCCGTCGGTAGAGGGCCTGGGGCGGCGAGGTCGTGAGCATGAGGCTGGGGGTGTGGTGCTTCGTGAGAGGCGTGCCCGGTCGAGGATGCGCGAGGAGGGGCATGTCCCGTACGAACCGGTGATGGTGGGCCGTGCGGCCCCGGCCTTTGGGTGTCTGGGGTGGCGGCTTGCCAGGCCCAGGGGTCTTCAGCGGTGGGTGTGGCGTGGTGAGCTCTCAAGAGCTGGGCGGCCGTACGTTTGTCGCGCCGAAGCGCCTCTGGACGAGCGGTGTTGGGCCGGGAGCGGCAAGGGGCAGGTTGGGTGATTCCGCTGGTCGGCGGGCATCAGGTGAACTGGTTCAAGATATTTTGCGCTGAGCGCCGGACCGCTGGCTAGAGTGGCGCGGTGAACCTCCCAAGATCCAGAAATCGACGTAGAGGTCTCGCCGGGCTTGCCGCCGCAGCCGTGCTGCTGGGTGGTTTGGTCGCGCCCCCTCCGGCGGCCGCGGCCGAGGACGGCTCCGCGAGTGTGCTCGCGAATCGCTTACGCCAGGCTCTCGACCAGTTGCAGTTCGAGCAGGTCCTGGACACTAATCCGCCGGTCGGCGCGGCCGGGTTGAACGCGCTGAGGCAGGACAGCGTCGACAAGGAGGCGCGGAAGCCGCCGAAGAAGGCGGATCTGCTCGCGGCCGTCGCGGCGGCCGAGCCGATCTCGCAGCAGCCGCAGATCGACCTGACCGTCATCGAGCTGAACCGGGCCGGTCGCCCCGTCTCCTCGGGCACCGTACTGATGAGCCCGCAGTATCCGGACGGGAAGGTCGTGCCGGTCGACCGCAACCTGCACACCACCGACGTCCGCTGGCGGCAGTGGGACGACGCCGGCTGGTACGCCAACCGCGGGCAGGGCACCATCGACATCGTGCCGGGCCGGGAGAACGCCTCCATCGACTTCATGAGCCCGTACCCCGCGTCCGTGCTGAAGCTGATGGTGGCCTTCGGGGTGCTGCGGCTGGTGGACCAGGGCCAGATCTCGCTCGACGACACCTACAACTACGAGCCCATCGCGCCGATCAGCTCGCTGTGCGGCCCGGCCAGCAGCAACACCATCTCCGGCTACCTCGACGCCGCCCTCACCTGGTCGTCCAACAACGGCGCCTGCGCGATGGTCAAGCTGTTGCACGACCGCGGCGCGGTCGACGGCCTCAACCAGACCTTCCAGGACCTGGGCCTGGAGACGCTGCAGCTGAAGAACACCAACCCGAGCACCGGCGGCCGATGGGGCAACCCCGTCACCATGAGCTCGCTCGACACGGCCAAGCTGCTGATGCTGGTCAACGGCGGTCTGGGCACCCTGTGGACGGCTCCCGACGGCACCGGCGTCACCGCCGACGTCCTCAGTGACGCCTCCCGTACGTTCTTCAAGAGCAAGCTCGGCGACCAGGGCATGAACGTCGCCCTGTCGACCACCAACTGGTGCGGCGCCGCCTATCCCGCCCCGGGCATCCCGCAGCTCACGCCCGCGCGCTGGATCGGCGCCGACGGCACCGTGACCGTCCCCGGCCAGGGCATCGCGTACGGCCACGACGTGCGGCCGTGCAACGACGCGGCCGAGGTGACGTACGCCCACAAGAACGGCTGGGTGAACAACTCCGGCGCCGACGCGGGCATCGTGAAGGCCCTGCCCGGCAAGGGCGGCCGCACCTACGTCGTCGCCATGTTCTCCAACCTCGGCTACCAGTACGTGGACTCCAACCGCCCGCCGACGGGTGCCGAGAACGTCTGGTTCACCGAGAAGCTCGCCAAGCTGGGCAAGGTCATCGACGACTACGAGAAGCGGCGCTATCCCTAGCCCCCTGAATCCCTAGCCCCTGAATCCGTAGCGGCTCCGGGCGGGCCGGAGCCGCCTACGGTCTGAAGGCGCCGTCAAGCTCGACGCGGTCGTGGTCTTTGAGGCTTGGGGCCGATCGCGGTGGAGGGCTCGCTGTTTCGAAGCGGGCCGTGGCCGCAGGTCGTCGGGCCCGCCCTACCGGTGTTTGCAGATGGCCATGGATTGGGCCGGGAGGCGCAGGGATCTGCCGTTCGCCAGGACCGGGTCGTCCGAGGCCAGGAGCACCGTCCCGGCCGTCACCGGGATCGTGGCCGCCTCCTGGGCGAAGTTCACCGCCACCACCAGCGACCCCCGCCACATCAGCAGCCACTTCCCCAGCGCGTCCACCTCCACCCGGACCCGGTCCAGGCGCGGATCGGAGAGTTCGGGCAGGGCCTTGCGCAGCGCGATCAGGTCGCGGTACCAGCACAGCAGCGACCAGTGCTCCTCCTCCTTCACCTCGCTCCAGTCCAGTTTCGAGCGCAGGAACGTCTCCTCCTCCGACGGGTCGGGCGCGTCCCAGACGTACCCGAACCCCTCGAACTCCCGCTCCCGGCGCGCCGCCTCGCTCTCCCGCAGCGCGGGCTCCACGTGATCGGAGAAGAACAGGAACGGCGTGCGCGCCCCCCACTCCTCCCCCATGAAGAGCATGGGAGTGAACGGCGAGCTCAGCAGCAGGCCCGCACCCAGCTTGAGCGCGGGGACGGGCAGGCGGTCGCCGCCGGGGCGGTTGCCGATCTGGTCGTGGTTCTGGACGCAGGCGACCAGCCGGTGGCCGGGCACGCCCGTGAAGGAGCGGCCGTGGGCGCGGTCGCGGAAGGACGAGTACGTGCCGTCGTGGAACACTCCCGAGGTCAGCACCTTGGCCAGCGCCGACAGGGAGGCGAAGTCGGCGTAGTAGCCGTGGGACTCCCCGCTCACCGCGCAGTGCAGGGCGTGGTGGACGTCGTCGCACCACTGCGCGGTCATGCCCAGGCCGCCGGCGTCGGGCGAGCGCACCATGCGCGGGTCGTTCAGGTCGGATTCGGCGATGAGGGACAGCGGGCGGCCGACCGAGCAGGTCAGCGCGTCCACCTCCTCCGACAGCTCCGCCAGCAGGTGCCGGGCGCGGCGGTCGTGCAGCGCGTGCACGGCGTCCAGCCGCAGCCCGTCGATGTGGTAGTCGCGCAGCCACTGCACCGCGTTGCCGATGAAGTACCGCCGCACCTCGTCGGAGCCCGGCCCGTCCAGATTGACCGCCTCGCCCCAATAACTGCCCTTAAATCCGGAAAAATAGGGGGCGAATGGGTGCAGGAAGTTCCCCGACGGACCGAGATGGTTGTAGACGACGTCCAGGATGACCCCGATCCCGGCCTGATGGCACGCGTCCACGAACGACTTGAGCCCGTCAGGCCCTCCATACGTCTCGTTGACGGCGTACAGATCCACCCCGTCATAGCCCCAGTTCCGCCCCCCGGGCACGGGCGCGACCGGCATGACCTCGACGAAGTCGACCGAGAGCTCCACCAGGTGCGGCAGCTTCTCGACGGCCGCCGAGAACGTCCCCTCCGCCGTGAACGTTCCCACGTGCAGCTCGTAGATCACGGCCCCCCGCAGGTCACGGCCCTTCCACTCGTAGTCTGACCACGTGAAGCGGGCGTGGTCGTACACGGCGCTCGGCCCGAAGATCCCCTCCGGCTGCCGCCGCGAGCGCGGATCCGGGTACGGCCCTTCGCCGTCCACCTGGTACGCGTACCGTGTGCCGTGCGAGGCCCCCGCCACCTCGACCGACCACCAGCCCCCCTCCCCACGCGACATCGCGTGAGCGTGAGGTACGTCCGCGAGGGACAGTTCGACGGCAGTGGCCTTCGGTGCCCAGACCTCAAAGATCATGTCGCTCCAGCAGTGAGACCGGATACTGACCGAGCAGGTGCGCGAGCGGGATCCGCCCCGTGTAGAAGCCGCCGGTGAGCAGGTCGCGCCAGTTCCCGGCGGGGAGCGTCAGGGACGTGGCGCCCCATCCGGACCGGGCCAGGCGCACGGGCAGCCGGGTGGCGACCGCGACGGCCTGCGGCCGCTCCCCGCGGGCGAAGGCGATCACGTGCGCCGCCGCCGGCCCCTCCGCCCACAGCGGCCGGTACGGCGCCGCACCCCCGAGACGGCGGCGCAACCGCAGCGCCTGCGTCGTGACCAGCAGCTTGGCCGCGTCCCACGAGGTCTCGGGTTTGCGGGGGTACATCACCGGCCGCCGGTTGTCCGGGTCGACCAGCGAGAAGTCGGTCGTCTCGTTGCCCTGGTACACATCGGGCACCCCGGGCATCATGAGCTGCACGAGCTTGGCCCCGAGTGAGTTCGACACGGCGTAGGGCTCGATCCGCGCAGTGAACTCGCCGACCGGCTGCCGCACCGCCGCGGCCACGAACTCCCGCAGCCCACGCTCATAGGACGGATCTGGATTTATCCAGGAAATGGCGGTCTTGGCCTCCCGCGCCGCCTTGAGCAGGTAATCCGTGAACCGCTCGGCCGAGATCGGCCACGCCGCCATGAGGTTCTGCCAGGCCAGATAGTCCAGATGGGGGTCGAAGCGCACCGAGGCCGACCACGACGCCACCGCCGCGGCCCACTCCTCGGGCAGCTCCGCCAGCACCGACAGCCGCGCCCGCACGTCCTCCGACCGTTTCGTGTCGTGCGTGGACAACGTGGTCATCGTGTACGGCCGCAGCTCGGCGCAGAAGTCGTGGAAGTCCTCCACCGCCACCCCGAACCCGTCCGGCTCCCCGCCCACCTCGTTGAGGCACGCCAGCGGGAACCACCGGTAGAGCGCCGTGTCCTCCACGCCCTTGGCCATGACGGGCCCGCACGACTGCTGGAACCGCACGATCGCCTCGTCCGAGCCGTACAGGACCTCGCGGGCGAGCGGCAGCACGGCGGGCGAGCACGCCTCGGCGGCCAGCTCGACGATCTCGACGGACTCGGGCGGCGGCGGCTCGCCGGGCACCACGTACGCGCGATAGACCGGCATCGCGGCCAGCAGCTCGCGCACGGCGGCGGGGTCCTGCCCGGCGGCCCTGGCCAGGCGCGCGACCTCGGCGCCGAAGAACAGGTCGAGCACCTCCCGCTTGGCCTGCGCCATCACGGGCCGGTACTCGGAAGGCTGCCCGGTCAGGTCGGCGAAGAGCCGGACGAGGGGAGCCTTGCCGTCGGGATCGACGAAGAGGCCGTTCACCCGGTTGAGCACGTCGTAGCCGGTGGTGCCGTCGCAGGCCCAGTCGCCCGGCAGCCGCTCGGGCCCGATGAGGATCTTCTCGACCACGGTCCAGGTCTCGCCCGCCCTGGCGCGCAGCCGTTCGAGGTAGCCACGCGGGTCGGCCAGCCCGTCGGGGTGGTCGACGCGCAGCCCGTCCACCAGCCCCTCGTCGAGCAGCCAGAAGATCACCTCGTGCGTGGCGAACAGCACCGACGGATCCTCCACCCGCAGGCCGATTAAGGAGGACACGTCGAAGAAGCGCCGGTAGCCGGGCCCCTCGCGCCAGCCGACCAGCCGGTAGTGGCCGGGGTAGGGGTAGGTGTGCTCGTGGTAACGCACCACGTCGCCGTCCACGTACGGCTCGGTGTCGTCCCCGAGCACGGGCAGCGCGACCTTCCCGGCGTTCCAGTCGATGTCGAACCAGCTCGCGTACGGCGAGGCGGGCCCGTCCTTGAGCACGGACCAGACCTGCGCGTTGACCGTGTTCATGTGGTTGGGCACGATGTCCACCACGATGCCCAGGTCATGGGCGGCGAGCTGCTGCGCCATCTCCCTGAAGCCCGTCGCCCCGCCGAACTCCTCCCTGATCCTGGAGTGGTCGGTGACGTCGTAGCCGTGCCGCGACCCGGGCGTGGACTGCAGGATCGGCGACAGGTAGACGTGGCTCACGCCGAGGTCGCGCAGGTAGCCGGCGATCTCGGCCACCTGGGCGAAGCCGAAGTCGGGGGTCAGCTGCACCCGGTAGGTGGAGGCCGGCCTAGACACGGCGCAACACCCGCACACTGCGTCCGGGCACCTCGATGGCCTCCCCGCCGCGGCACATCGGCGCGTCGAGCATGATCGGCATGGCCGTGTCGATCTCCGTGTGCCACATTTCGCCGTAGTCCTTGGGGATCGTGAACTTGATCGTGTCGTAGTGCGCGTTGAACAGCAGCAGGAACGAGTCATCCCGGATCGGGCGCCCCCGCCGGTCGGGCTCGGTGATGGCGTCGCCGTTGAGGAACACGGCCAGCGACTTCGCGTATCCGACGTTCCAGTCGCCGTCGGTCATCTCCTCGCCGGACGGCGTGAGCCAGGCGATGTCGTTGAGGCCGCGTACCGGTTTGCCGTAGAAGAAGCGCCTTCGGCGGAAGACCGGATGCCGCTTCCGCAGCGCGGCCAGGCTTTGGGTGAACTCCAGCAGCAGCCAGTTCTCCCGCACGTCGGACCAGTCGACCCAGGTGAGCGCGTTGTCCTGGCAGTAGCCGTTGTTGTTGCCCTGCTGCGTGCGGCCGAGCTCGTCGCCGTGGGAGAGCATCGGCACGCCCTGCGACAGGAAGAGCGTGGTGAGGAAGTTGCGTTTCTGCTGCTCGCGCAGCGCCTCGACGGCGTCGCCCGCCGGGCCCTCCTCGCCGCAGTTCCAGGACCGGTTGTCGTCGGTGCCGTCGCGGTTGCCCTCCTTGTTCGCCTCGTTGTGCTTGACGTCGTACGAGACGAGATCCTGCAGGGTGAAGCCGTCGTGGCAGGTGACGAAGTTGATCGAGGCCGCGGGGCGGCGGCTGTCGTCCTGGTAGAGGTCGCTCGACCCGGTGAACCTGGACCCGAACTCGGGCAACGTGGCCGGCTGCCCGCGCCACAGGTCGCGGATCGTGTCGCGGTAGCGGCCGTTCCACTCCGTCCACCGCGACGGGAAGTTGCCGACCTGGTAGCCGCCCGGCCCCACGTCCCACGGCTCGGCGATCAGCTTGACCTGCGACAGCACCGGGTCCTGCTGCACCAGGTCGAAGAACGAGCTCAGCCGGTCGACCTCGTGCAGCTCGCGGGCCAGCGTCGAGGCGAGGTCGAAGCGGAACCCGTCGACGTGCATCTCGATGACCCAGTAGCGCAGCGAGTCCATGATCATCTGCAGCACGTGCGGCGAGCGCATGAGCAGGCTGTTGCCCGTGCCCGTGGTGTCCACGTAGTAGCGCGGGTCGTTCTCGACCAGCCGGTAGTAGTCGGGGTTGCCGATGCCCCTGAGCCCCAGCGTGGGCCCGAGGTGGTTGCCCTCGGCGGTGTGGTTGTAGACGACGTCGAGGATGACCTCGATGCCCGCCTCGTGCAGCCCCCTGACCATGGCCTTGAACTCCAGCACCTGCCCGCCGCGCTGCCCCTGGCTGGAGTAGCGGTTGTGGGGCGCGAAGAACCCGATCGAGTTGTAGCCCCAGTAGTTGGACAGGCCGCGCTGCTCCAGGATGTCGTCGGTCACGAACTGGTGCACCGGCATGAGCTCCACCGCCGTGACGCCGAGCTTGGTGAGGTGGTCGAGGATCTCGGGGTGGTGCAGGGCCGCGTACGTGCCGCGCAGGTGCTTGGGGATCTTGGGGTGGCTGATCGTCAGCCCCCGCACGTGGGCCTCGTAGATCACGGTGTCGTGGTACGGCGTCGCGGGCGGCCGGTCGTGCCCCCACCCGAAGAACGGGTTGATCACGATGGACCGCGGCACGTACGGGGCCGAGTCGGCGTCGTTCCGCGTGTCGGGCTGGCCGAACCGGTAGCCGTAGACCGCCTCGTTCCAGGTCACGCCGCCCTCGATGGCCATGGCGTACGGGTCGAGCAGCAGCTTGGCCGGGTTGCAGCGCAGCCCGCGCGCCGGCTCGTACGGGCCGTGGACGCGGTAGCCGTAGCGCTGGCCCGGCCCGATCCCCGGCAGGTAGCCGTGCCAGATGAACCCGTCGACCTCGGTCAGCGACACCCGCGCCTCGACGTTGCCCTCGTCGAACAGGCACAGCTCGACCGCGTCCGCGACCTCGGTGTAGAGCGAGAAGTTCGTGCCCGCGCCGTCGTACGTCGCCCCGAGCGGATAGGGGTCTCCCGGCCAGATCTCGATCATCGAGGCTCCCTTGCGGTCTCTCCCCATGTTCCGTTCCCCCGCTCACCCGGACAAGCCGCTTTGTTCCTTCCCACCCTCACCAGGTCGTTATTCCAGTTGAACGGGGTGAGCCACCCCCGACGGCGCGGTATCGGGGGCGGCCCACGCCTCCAGCATGTTCGCCGCCGCCGATCCTGGCTACGTTCGCCGGATAAGTAGAAGGCTGCGTAGATTTGTCCGGCACGGCTTTGCGGCACATGGGCGCTGTGTCGCGCGAGGACGGTGCCCGTCCGTCAAGATGGACCGATGAGCGTTGAGTTGATGGTGTGGGACGAGCCGGTGCCCATCAGCAGGGACCAGGCCCGCACCACCTATCTGGCGGTCAAGCGGACCTTCCCTGTGACGGGGGGTGCGCCCGACGTCGCCAAGGAGCTGCCCGGGGAGGTCACGCTCTATCCGGGCCACGTGCTGGTGACGATGGACCTCGACACGATGGACGAGATGTCCGCGCAGGTGCTCACGATCGCGCGGGCGCACGGGCTGGTCTGCTACGACCCTCAGCGCGACCTGGTGCACAACGTGGCGCCCCTGGGGGTCTACGAGGGCATGCAGCTCCACACGGGCGACGGCATGATCGTCCACGACCCGGACCTCGGCCTGATCCACGACGTCCTCGCCACGCTGTCGGCGCAGAACCCGTTCGTGGCCCTGGTCAACTTCGGGCGGCACTTCCTGCAGGTGTCGCCCGGCTACGAGCTGGAGTACAAGGAGGGCACGCTCATCCGGACCATGGTGCCGGAGCTGGCGGAGGTGCAGGCCGCCTTCAACGAGTACGCCACGGGCGACCGGTCGTTCCTGTCGCGCCACGAGTGGGCCTAGACCACCTGCCGGTAGAGCTCGGGGTCGACGTTCCCCCCGGACAGCACGGCCACCGTGCGCCCGGTCGCGACCCTGCCGGACAGCAGCGCCGCCGTGGTGACCGCCCCGCTCGGCTCGGCGACCAGCCGGGCCGAGCGTGCCAGGTGGCCCATGGCGGCCTTGATCTCGTCGTCCGACACGGTGACGATCTCGTCGAGCCGCCGGCTGAGGTGCGCGAAGGTCAGCTCCGACAGCGCCGTACGCAGCCCGTCGGCGATGGTCCTGAACGTCCGGGCCGCCCCCCACTCGACGGGACGGCCGACGGCCAGGCTCTCCACGGCGTCGGCGGCCAGCTCGGGCTCGACCCCGATCACCCGTACGTCGGGCCGCAGCGCCTTGACGGCCGTGCCGACCCCTGAGGCGAGCCCTCCGCCGCCCACCGGCACCAGCACCACCTCGACGTCGGGCAGATCCTCGACGATCTCCAGCCCGACGGTGCCCTGCCCCGCGATCACCGCCCGGTGGTCGTAGGGCGGCACCAGCGTCAGCCCGCGCTCGGCCGCCAGCTTCTCGGCCGTGGTCTCGCGCTGCTCGGGCGGCACGACCACGACCTCGGCGCCCCACCCTTCGATGGCCGCCGTCTTCACCCGGGGCGCCCCCTCGGGCACGACCACCACGCACGGCACCCCGAACTCCCTGGCCGCGAAGGCCAGAGCCTGCCCGTGGTTGCCGGACGAGTGCGTGACCACGCCGTCGGGCCGCAGCGAGGCCACGGCGTTGTACGCGCCCCGCAGCTTGAACGCCCCGACGGGCTGCAGGCTCTCCGGCTTCACCCACGCCTCGCCCATCCGCACGAGCGGTGTCCGCACCGCCACGCCCTTGATCCGCCCGGCCGCCGCCCGGATGTCGTCGATCGTCACCAGCTCCATGCGGTCACCCTACGGGCCGCCCGGATGAGGCAGGATCGGGGACTATGAGAACGCTGTACCCGCCCATCGAACCCTACGAGTCCGGCCTGCTGGACGTCGGGGACGGCAACCAGATCTACTGGGAGGTCTGCGGCAATCCCGACGGGAAGCCCGCCGTCATGCTGCACGGCGGCCCCGGCGGCGGCTGCTCGGCCAAGCACCGGCGCCAGTGGGACCCGGAGCGCTACCGAATCGTCCTGTTCGACCAGCGAAACTGCGGCCGCAGCCTGCCTCACGCCAGCGACCCGGCCACCGACCTCGCCGCCAACACCACCTGGCACCTCGTGGCCGACATGGAGAGGCTGCGCGAGCACCTCGGCATCGACAGGTGGCAGGTGTTCGGGGGCTCGTGGGGCAGCGCGCTGGCCCTGGCCTACGCGCAGCGGCACCCCGACCGCACGACCGAGCTGATCCTGCGGGGCATCTTCACGCTGCGCCCCCAGGAGCTGCACTGGTTCTACCAGGAGGGCGCCTGCTACCTGTTCCCCGACCAGTGGGAGACCTACCTCGCGGCCATCCCCGAGGAGGAGCACGGGGAGCTCATGGCCGCGTTCCGCAGGCGGCTCGAAGGGCCGGACACCGAGGCCAGGCTTACGGCGGCCAAGGCGTGGGCGCAGTGGGAGGCGGGCGCGATCACGCTGCTGCCCGACCCCGAGCTCGTCGCGGAGTTCGGCGAGGACAAGCTGGCCGTCTGCTTCGCCCGCATCGAGAACCACTACTTCCACCACAGCGGCTGGTTCGAGCCCGACCAGCTCATCAGGGACGTCGACCGGATCAGGCACATCCCCGCCGTGATCGTGCAGGGCCGTTACGACGCCTGCACGCCCGCGGCGACGGCCTGGGACCTGCACAAGGCCTGGCCCGAGGCCGAATTCCACATGATCCACGACGCCGGGCACGCCTTCACCGAGCCGGGCATCCTGGACCGGCTCATTGAAGCGACAGACCGCTGGGGTGGATCCGCAGCGTAGCGAGGACATCCACCCCAGCCCGCCGAGCAGCGCTCGGCCAGTCAACGCCGGTGGATCCGCAGCGTAGCGAGGACATCCACCCCAGCCCGCCGAGCGCAGCTCGGCCAATCAACGCCGCGCGAGCCGTACCGCGGGGGTGACGGCGCCCACCACCAGCAGCGCGAACAGCGGCGCCAGCACCAGGCCGAGCAGGAACCCCGCGGCCACGTCGTGCGGGTAGTGCACGCCCACGAAGACGCGGGAGAACGCCATGAGCGCCGCCAGCGGCAGCGCCACCCACGCGAGCGCCCGCCAGGCGAGCACGAGGGTGGCGGCTGCCCCGGCCGCGATCACCGAATGGTTGCTGGGGAAGGACCAGTCGCCCGCGGGCGGGCAGGCGGAGATCGTCGTGATCCCGCCCCGGCACGGCCGCTGCTCCCGGACGACGGTCTTGACGACCTCGCTCACGACGTACGCGAACACCACCCCGGCCGGGCCCGCGATCACCAGTGCCAGGTCGCGGGCCGGAGCCCGCCACGCCCGGAACGCGGCCGCCGCGAACAGCGCCACGAACAGGAATAACCCGGCATCCGTCCCGACTTCGGCGAGGGTGTGCAGCCACCCGGGCGTGGTCAGGGCGAAGTCGACGATGTCGCGGTACACGTGTGTCCAATCCGTGAATGGGCAATGGACACGACCTTACGAACTCCCGACGTCAAACACCTCGACCATGAGACCGAAAGTCGGGAAATGTCCTAAGAAAGAATCAGGCGCGCCAGGGTGGCCCGCTGGGTCTCCAGCTCGTCCCTGGTGATGAGCCCCCGGTCGAACGCCTCAGAGGTGGCGTCGAGCTCGGCGACGTAGTAAGCGGCCATGATCTCGCTGCGGAGCGGCGTGAACCCGCGCTCCACGCAGGCCGAGAAGATGGTCGCCTTCTGATCGACGGTGTCCGCGGCCACCGTGCAGGCCAGATCGCGCTCTCTGAGCTGCTGAACCGCGTCACGGAGCGTGACCGGACCGAGCGCCCCGTTGAAACTGGTGTCAAGAGTGATCTTCACTTCTTTGCGCCTCCAATGGTTTACAACGTTCCGATCAAGGCCGCGTATTCCCAGCTCAGAGCGGGTAGAAGGGCATTCGTGATCGGAGAGCACGTGATCGTCGGATACACGAACGCACCGGGCGGGCGCGACGCCCTGGCCCTCGGCGCGGCGATCACGCGGGTCACCGGCGGAGAGCTCACGATCGCCACGATCTACCCGCCGGGCAGCCCGGGGCAGGCGGTGGAGGCGCAGGCCAACCTGGCGCACGCGGCGGAGGAGCTGGGGTCCGTCCCGGCCGGTTACCTCACCTACGAGAGCCGGGGCACGGGGCGCGGGCTGTCGGTGCTGGCCAGCCGGATCAGGGCCGACCTGATCGTGGTCGGCTCGGCGGAGGGCGGCCAGCACGGCCGCATCGCCATCGGCGCCACCTCCAACCACCTGCTCCACCTGTCGTCCGAGGCGGTCATGCTGGCGCCCGCCCAATACGTCCCGGTCGACGGGCCCGGGCGCCTGACGCTGGCGTACGTGCACCGGCCGCAGTGCGACGAGGCGGTGGAGCGCATGGCGCAGGCGGCGCTGCGGCTGGGCATCCCGCTCCGGCTGATCACCCTCGACCTGCGCACGGAGGATCCGGGCAAGCTCAGGGACGACCTCGCGCTGGCCGTGCGGCTGGCCTGGGAGACCACCGGGATCGAGGCGGAGGCGGAGGTGGCCGAGGGGCACGACGTGTCCGCCGCGCTCGCGGACGTGGAGTGGCTGCCGGGTGAGTTGCTGATCTGCGCGGCCAGCGAGGACGCGCAGCCGCACCGGGTGTTCCTGGGCGAGCTGGCCATGAAGGCGCTGCGGGCCTCGCCGTGCCCGGTCATCGTGCTCCCCCGCGGCTTCGCCTGACCCTAGGCACCACGAGGCGCCCGAGCCGGAGCCGGCTCGGGCGCCTCTCAGCGCGGCACGAGGTCAGCGGGCCGTGGCGGCCTCGTACAGCTCCAGGTAGCGCTCCGCCATGACGGACGGCGAGAAGCGGCTGCGAGCGTCCCTGCGGCACTCCTCAGGGTCGATCTCGTCCACCCGCAGCACCCACTCCGCCAGCTCCTCCTCGGAGTCGGCCAGGAAGCCGGTGCGGCCGTGGTCGATGATCTCGGGCAGGCAACCGCGCCGCAGCCCGACCGGCGGCACCCCGAGCGCGAGTGCCTCGACGACGGCCGTGCCACCGGGCTCGTCCCACTGGATGGGGAAGAGCGCGGCCCTGGCCGCCGCGTAGAGCTGGTCCCTGGCCTCGCCGCCCACGGCGCCGACCCACCTGACCAGCTCCCCGTCGAGGTAACGGGACACCTGGTCGAGGTGGTAGCGGACGTCGGGGTGGCTGTTCAGCGGGTGGTACGGGTCCTGGACCACGACGTCCAGCTCGGCGGGGGTGTTCCGGCCGCTGACCGGCCCCGCCAGGACGAGCGGGAGCCCCAGCTTCTGGCAGATCCTGGCCGCGACGTGCTGGCCCTTGAGCCCGCAGATCCGGCCCATCACCACCAGATATTCGCCCCGGTCCACCCGCACGTCGCGGTCGGCGAGCGGGCTGGCCAGGTAGACCGCTCCGAGCGAGGCCGCCCGCAGCGCGTCGGGGGCGCGGGCGAGCTGCGACTCCGAGACGCCGTTGACCGCGATCGACGGCGGGAACGCGCCGTAGAACGCGGAGTGCTTGCGCAGGTCCCAGTGCAGGGTGTGCAGGACGGGCGGCCCGCCGAACGCCGACAGGACCGCCGGCCCGACGACCTCGAGGTGGTCGTGGACGAGGTCGATGTCGCCGCGGGCGCGCAGCTCGGCCGCCACCCTGCTCTGGTGGGCGTGCGCGATGCCCATGACCTGGTTGTACGGCTTCTGCAACTCGGCGAACTGGCCATCGTCGTACACGCTGATCAGCTCGTCCACCTCGAGCGTGCTGGACCCGACGGAGGCCAGGACGACCTCCACGCCGCGCTCGCGCAGCGCGGGCACCAGCGTGGCCACGACGTTCTCGATCCCACCGTAGCCGGGGGGCGGGACCGCGAGCCACGGCCCCGCGTTGACCAGGACTTTCATGCCACATCCTCCTCTGGTACGAGGGAGGCGAGCGGAGGTCGCTCCGCCACGGCCATGTCCACCAGGTCCGCCCCGTCGATCCCGAACTGCAGCATCGTGTGCGCGGGGCGCTGAGCCGCCAGAACGCGCCCCTGGCGCTCCAGGCGGGACCAGGCGGTGAGCATGATCTGCCCGGCCATCCGGCCGAGCGCGCTCACCGACTGGTGCGTGTGCGTACGGCTGCCCAGGTCCACCTGGGACATCGCGTCCAGGCCGACGAGCTGGAGCAGGTCGACGAGGAGACCGAACTCCACGCCGTACTCGGTGACGAAGGGCACCTGCTCCAGGACCTCGCGCCTGGCCGCGTACTCGCCGCCGAGCGGCTGGGCGAACCCGGCCAGCTCCGGCCAGAACATATTGATCAGGGGCCGGGCGACCAGTTCGGTCACCCGGCCACCGGAGGCGCGGCGCACCACGCCGTCCTCGCCCGTGAACGGACGTTCGTAGTTCGCCTTGACGAAGTGGATGTCACGGTCCACCAGCAACGGCCCCACGAGGCCGGAGACGAAGTGGGCGCCGAAGTTGAGCAGGTCGGCGTCCACGAACACGACGATGTCGCCGCTGGAGGCGGCCAGTCCCTTCCACAGCGCCTCCCCCTTGCCCGTCAGGGGCGGCAGGTGGGAGAGCACCTGGTCCTGCGCCACCACGCGGGCGCCCGCCTCGCGGGCGCGGTCGGCGGTGGCGTCGATCGAGTTGGAGTCGACGACGAGGATCTCGTCGACGAGCGGCACCCGTTCGACGAGGTCACGGCGGATCACACGGACGATGTCACCCACTGTGAACTCTTCGTCACGAGCGGGTAGAACGACACTTACCGTGGTGGATCCCTTGGCCAACATCAAGGCGTCGACCGGCCACTCGGCTGCCGTGCTCGAGTGTGGACCGTACCACTCCTGGACTCTGGCCAAGGCTCGCAGGTTTTTCTCCATGCAGTAAGCCCCGATCTCACGAGGTCACGACTTCTGCCCGATCTATGCGCCTTTGAACGTCTTTGTTTGATGGCGATCAGATGTGGCATATGCCGGAATGTGTCCCCAACGACCCGCGTCGGCATCATAGGTGCCGGAAATGTCGCCGCTCGCCACGCAGATGTACTGTCAGGCTTCCCAGATGTCACGATCGCGGGAATCGCCGACATAGATCTCCACAGGGCCGAGGCTTTGGCCTCCAGGCACGGGGCCCCCGCCTACGGAGACCATGCCGACCTACTCAGCGCCGGCGGTCTCGATGCTGTTTACGTCTGTGTGCCTCCTTTCGCGCACGGTAACCCCGAACATGATGTTCTGTCGTGCAATCTACCGTTTTTTGTGGAAAAACCCCTTTCGCTCGACCTCCAAACCGCAGAAATCATCGCGTCCGAAATCGAGCGAAGATCTCTGCCGACCGCGGTCGGCCATCACTGGCGTTATCTCGACATCATCGAACACGCCCGTGACCTGCTCGCCGAACGTCCCGTACGGCTCGCCCTGGGCCACTGGCTGGACAAGGTGCCGCCGGTCGCGTGGTGGCTGAACCCGAACATGTCCGGCGGCCAGATCGTGGAGCAGGCGGTCCACGTCCTGGACCTCGCCCGGGTCCTGGTGGGCGAGGTGTCGATGGTGCACGCCGTACCCGCCGCCAACCACAGCGACGGCGAGGTGGACAGGGCCACGGCCGCGGTGCTGCGCTTCTCCGGCGGCGCGGCCGGGCTGCTGGCCACCTCCTGCCTGCTCACCCAGAAGCACCGGGTGGGGCTGGAGGTGTGCGCCGACGGCCTCGCGCTGGAGCTCAGCGAGACCCGGCTGCTGGTGGACGGCCAGCGGGTGATCGAGGACGACGGCCAGGCGAAGACGCGCGTGGACCGGGAGTTCATCAACGCGGTGCAGGGTAAGGACGCCGACGTACGCGTACCGTACGGGGAGGCGCTACGCACCCACCGCCTGGCGCTGGCCCTCGCACAATCCGCCGCGGAACGGAGGCCGGTGGTGCTGGATGGGTAATGTGCTCAGTATCGAAGCGCCGGGCGAGGTGTGCCTGATCGAGGAGAAGCTGCCCGGCATCCCCGAGGGTGGGTTCATGCTGGCCACCACCCACAGCGGGGTCTCGGCCGGCACCGAGCTGACCTACGTCAAGGGCACCAACCCCTACCTGGCCTCGACCTGGGACCCGGCGCTCGGCCTGTTCACCGAGGGCACGCCGTCGATCGCCTACCCGGTGCGCGGCATCGGCTACATGCAGGTCGGCCTGGTGGTCGAGACGCGGACACGGGCGGTGAGCGAGGGCGCGCTGGTCGCGATGTGTTACGGACATCGCACGGCGTACGTCGCGGACCCGATGGCCGACCGGTTCGTGGAGCTGCCGGACGACCTCGACCCCATGCTCGGCGTCTACGTCGCCCACATGGGCCCGATCTGCGCCAACGGCCTTCTGCACGCCGCACACGACCTGCACGGCCCGGCAGTGCAGCAGCTCGGCGACGGCGTGCGCGGGCGGCGGGTCGCGGTCGTGGGCGCGGGCGTCGTGGGGCTGCTGACGGCGTGCTTCGCCATGTCCTGCGACGCGGCCGAGGTCGTGGTCGTGGACGAGACCCCGGCCAGGCTGGCGATCGCCGCTGCGCTCGGCGCGAACGTGCTGGCCGCCGACGTGGATCCCGACGGGGATCCCGCCGTGGACCTGAAGCGCCGCTGGCGGCACGCCCGCGACGACCGGGGCGCCGACGTGGTGTTCCAGTGCCGCGGGCAGACCAGGGCGCTGGCCCTCGGGCTCAGGATGCTCCGCCCCCAGGGCACGCTGGTGGACCTCGCCTTCTACACCCAGGGCGCGCAGGAGGTGCGGCTGGGCGAGGAGTTCCACCACAACGGGCTGACGCTGCGCTGCGCCCAGATCGGCCGGGTGCCGCGCGGCCTGTCGCACGCCTGGGACAGGGAACGGCTCTCGCACGAGACGATCACCCTGCTCAGGCGGTACGGCAGCCGGCTACGCGAGCACGTGATCACCGACGTCGTCGGGTTCGCCGAGGCCCCTGAGCTCCTGTCCGACCTCGCGGCCGGACGCCGCCAGACCGTCCAGGCCGTGCTCAGCGACCACGTCGAGGATGAGGGCGGCTGACCAGCTGAAGTCGTGGCTGCCGTGGCCGTGCAGGCTGAAGGGGTCGAAGTACTCGCGGAAGCCGGATTGCGCGACCGCGTTGACCATCCCGTCGGCGACCAGGGCGCCGAGGTCGGAGCGGCGGTCCTTGAGCCCCTGCCAGACGAGCCAGGTGAGGTTGATCCAGCTCGGGCCGCGCCAGTAGCGGGCCCGGTCGAACTCCGCCGCCGAGGGAGAGTAGCTGGGCAGCGCCCCGTCCTTGAGCGAGAACCGGTCGAGCGCGGTGCCGATCAGCGCGTCGGCGACCTCGTCCGGCAGGTACGGGAGCATGAGCGGGGTCAGCCCGGCGGTGCTACTGGAGTGGAGCAGCAGCCCCGTGCGCACGTCGCGGGCCTGGAAGAGACCGCCGTCGAAGAGGTGCTCGACCATGGCGGCGGTGATCGCGGCCGCCTCGCGCTCGTGCGGCTCGGGGTCGAGGCCGCACACCTGCGCGATCCGGGCCAGCGTCGACTCGGCCACGCCGTACGCGGCGTTGAACAGGGGGCACTCGACCTGGAACTCCCCCGGACTACGGTAGGCGGAGTCGCGGTAGGCGCGGGCGAGCGAGACGTAGCGCTCGTAGTCGCGGTCGGTGGGCCGCTCGTCGGCGCTGACCGTGGCGAGGTCCCTGCGCACGAAGCCCACGGTGTCGGGCCGTACGGCCCGCAGCGGCAGGTCCCAGGCCGGGCTGTTGTCCATGCCCGACTCCCAGGGGTGCACGATCGAGATCAGCCCCTCGGGGGAGCGCCTGGCCGCGCGCAGGAACTCCTGTTGCGCCACGAGCCGGGGGTAGATCCGGCGCAGGAACGCCGGGTCGGGCTCGGCCAGGTGCGTCTTCCAGGCGGCCAGCGCGTGGACCGGCGGCTGGACGATGCCGGAGGTCGCGGCCCCGGAGGGGGCGTGCGCCTGCCAGAACTCGGGCCCCGGGAAATAGGCCCCTTCGGGCACCGCGGGGTTGAACACGATGTGCGGCACCCTGCCGTCGCGCCACTGCGCGCCGAACAGGGAGAGCAGCTCGATCCTGGCCCTTCGCGGCGACCACTGGGCGTTCCCGATCGCGATGAAGGCGGAGTCCCAGCTCCACTGGTGCGGATACAGGCGGCGGGAGGGAACCGTGTAGCTGCCGTCCCAGTTGGCCACCAGGACACGCACGGCGTCGCGCAGGATCATAGGTATTTCCTGACGAAAGCCGCGGTCTGAGGGAGGACGATCTCAGGTTCGCCCCGCAGGCGGCATTCCAGGGCGAGGTAGCCGTCGAAGCCGACGGCGTCGAGCGTGGCCAGCTGCGCGCCCCAGTCGATGTGTCCGGTGCCCGGCTGGTTGCGGTTGGACTCGCTGATCTGCATGTGCGCGAGGTAGGGGGCGGCCTCGGCCAGCGAGCGGCAGGGGTCGTCCTCCTCGATGTTCATGTGGTACGTGTCGCCGACGACCCTGATCGAGTCCATCGAGCAGTAGGAGACGGCCTCGGCGAGGGTGTTGACCATGTGGTTCTCGTACCGGTTGAGCGGTTCGAGCATGATCAGCACGCCGTTGCGCTGCGCGTGCTCGCCCAGGATGCCCAGCGCCTCGGTCAGCACCTCGCGGTCCTCCTCGGCGCTGCGCGGCGGCTCGAACGGCGGCAGCCGGAGCGAGAACTGGCCCCAGGAGGCAGGCGTCATGACGCCCATGCCGCCCAGCTCGGCGATCACCGTGAGCTGCGACCTGAGCTGCTGGATGGCGTCCTTGCGCTTGGCCGCGTCGAAGTCGCCGATGAAGTGCGGCATGTCCACGCACACCGTCGGCATGATCACGCCGTCGGCCCGCGCCCGCTTGAGCTCCGTCAGGCGGCTTGCGAAGTGGAAATCGCCCTTGCCGCGCAGCTCGATGGCGTCGAACCCGGCATCGAGCGCGAACGCGAACTTCTCCTGCAGCGTGCGGCCGGGCAGAAGCTGCTCCTGTACGGCGAGCTTCACTGTCACTCCTCGAAGGTGAAGACGAGCTGGAGCACCTCGGACTGGTGCTTGTCGATCAGGTCGAAGGCCTCCTCGGCCCTCTCGACGGGGACGACGTGGCTGATCAGCTCGCCGACCTCGACCTGGCCCTCGTGCACGAGCGCCATGAACGTGCGCTGCAGGCGCTCGACGTCCCACCGGTGCGCCAGCCACGAGGCCACGCCGCCGATCTGGGAGGAGACGAGCTGGACCTGGTTGTGGTGGAACTCCTCGCCCAGCCGGAGCCCGACGCCGTCGCCCTGGTAGAAGCCGGCGGCCACGACCCGGCCGCCCTTGCGCACGGTCCTGATGGCCTCGTGCAGGCCCTGGTGGGTGCCGCTCAGCTCGATGACGGTGTCGGCGCCCTCGACGCGCTTGCGCATGAGCTCGGCCACCGACCCGGCGCGCACGTCGAACACCTCGGCCGCGCCGAACTTCCTGGCCAGCTCCAGCCGGTCGGGGATGGCGTCGGCAGCGACCACCCTGGCGCCGCTCAGCACGGCCAGGCGGGTGGCGAGCAGCCCGATGACGCCCTGGCCGAAGATCGCGATCTGGTCGCCGAGGTGCACGTCCGCGGAGTGCACGGCGTTGAGCGCGATGGCCCCGACCCGGGCGAACACGCCGGTGAGCGGGTCGGCGCCCGGCGGCAGCACGTGCCCGACCAGCTTCTCGGCCGGCACGACGGCCTCGGCGCGGTGGCCCCAGATGCCCCACACCAGGCTGCCCACCGGCGGGTCCGCGACGTCGGGCGCGGCCTCCACGACCTCGCCGACCTCTTGGTAGCCCCAGCCGGTCAGCGGGTAGGCGTGCGTCTGGCCATCGACGAAGAGCCGGCGCTCAGTGTCCCAATGGCGGTTGAGATATGGATTTGTGCCGCGATAGGCGGTGAGCTCCGTGCCTGCCGAGACGCCGGAGTAGATCGTACGGACTCGTACGGAACCCGGCGCAAGGTCGGCTGGCGATTCCAGGCTGACGCGGACACGGCCTGGCTGCTCGAACGTGATGACGCGCATTCCCCACACTTACGCTCAATGATCAAACAAAAGTCAAAGCTTTAGTACTTGTTTGCATACGATAGTTGCGCTCGTAACAGTCTTAAGTCTACGACTTCCGCCGGGGACGGCTGGTGAAATTGGGGTTTCTGCCAGCGTGTCTTCCGGAAAGCGACCTTACCGACAATGCCCACCTGGCCGCACACCTGGGCTTTCTAGCAAGTGCGGTGACCTCCGGATGACCGAAATCCCCCAAAAGTAGATCTTTTGCGGCAAAGATCCACTTTTAGGTGTTGTAGGCACGGAGTGGGTACAGACCGGTCTCGTTATCGACTACCGAACGTTGCCAAGGTCATGGCGAGGGTAAGGGCGGCATATCCCCGAATCGGAGGAGCGTGCCATGCCGAAGAAGGTAACCGCCGTCCTCTCCGTCGCGCTGCTGACAGCCGCTTCGCTGGCGGCGTGCGGCGACGGTGGCGAGTCGTCCGCCGGAAACCAGATCACCGTCTGGACCGAAGAGAACCTCAACGACCGGATGGCCGTGCAGAGCCGGATCGCCGCCGACTTCACCAAGAGGACCGGGATCCAGGTGAAGCTGGTCGCCATGGCCGAGGACCAGTTCAGCCAGGCCGTGACGGCCGCCGCCGCGGCCGGCGACCTGCCGGACGTGATCGGCGCGCTGCCGCTGGCGGCGGTGCGCGAGCTGGAGGCCAACGACCTGCTCGACACCGAGACGCCGGGCAAGGTCGTCGACCAGCTCGGCCGGGACTCCTTCTCGCCGCGGGCCCTGGAGCTCGACAGCTCGGGCGGGAAGCTGCTCGCGGTGCCGAGCGACGGGTGGGCCCAGCTGATCCTCTACCGCAAGGACCTGTTCGAGAAGGCCGGGCTGCGGCCGCCCGACACGTACGAGCGGCTGGAGGCGGCGGCGGCCAAGCTCAACACGGGTGGGGTCGCGGGCATCACGCTGGCGATCGCGCCGAAGGACTCGTTCACCGCGCAGAGCTTCGAGCACGTCGCGCTGGCCAACGGGTGCCGGCTAGTCGACGGCTCCGGAAACGTCACCCTCGACTCGCCGCAGTGCGTGCAGGCGTTCGGGTTCTACGGCAAGCTCGCCAAGGACTACTCCGTCAAGGGCAAGCAGGACGTCGACTCCACCCGGGCCACCTACTTCGCCGGCAGGGCGGCCATGACGATCTGGTCGTCGTTCATCCTCGACGAGCTGGCCGGGCTGCGTAAGGACGCGCTGCCGAGCTGCCGGGAGTGCCGCGCCGACCCCGAGTGGCTGGCCAAGAACACCGGCGTGGTCACGGCGCTGAAGGGGCCCGGCGGGAGCGCGCCCGCGCAGTACGGCGAGATCGTCTCGTGGGCGGTCACCCGTGACGCCGCCAAGGATCCCGCGGCGAAGTTCGTCTCCTACATGATGAACGAGGGCTACGAGCGCTGGATCGGCATGGCGCCCGAGGGCAAGTTCCCGACCCGCAAGGGCTTCGAGGACAAGTGGAACAAGCTGCCCGCCGGGGTCGACACCAAGAAGCCGCTGGCCGACATCTACCCGGCCGACGTGCTCGACGCCCTGCGCAGGAGCCCGGACACCTTCGCCCGCTGGGGGATCCCGCAGGGGCAGGCCAAGCTGGTCGGCGCCACCATGGGCGAGCTGCCCGTACCCAAGGCGCTCAGCGCGGTCGTGGACGGCTCCCTGACCCCGCAGGCCGCCGCCGCCCAGGCCAAGGCCGACGTGGAGACGATCAAGCGCGGGATCCGCCAGTGACCCGCACCTTGCGGCAGCAGGAGGGGCGGGCCGGGCTGGCGCTCATCTCGCCGACGCTGGTCATCACGCTGGTCGTGGTGGTGCTGCCGCTGGCGTGGGCGATCATGCTGGCGTTCCAGGACGCGCGACTGATCAACATCCGGCGGGCGGGCGTCTTCGGCCACTACACGCTGGAGAACTTCTCGTACGTGGTCTCCGAGCCCGGCTTCTGGTCGTCCCTGGTCAACACGCTCGTCTACACCGTCGCCGGGACCGCGCTGTCGATCGCGATCGGGCTGGTGGCCGCGCTGGCGCTGCGTGACAGGTTCAGGGGGCGGACCCTGGTCAGGGCCTCCATCCTGATCCCGTACGTGGCGCCGGTCGTGGCCGTGGCGTTCCTGTGGGAGACGATGCTCAACCCCCAGTACGGCATCGTCAACACCTGGCTCAGCGAGCCGATCGCGTTCCTCAGCCAGGCCAGGGGCGAGCTGCTGGGCGTGCGGGTGCCGGTGGCGCTGTTCACGGTGATCGCGTTCGAGGCGTGGCGGTATTTCCCGTTCGCGTTCCTGTTCATCCTGGCCAGGCTGCAGGCGCTGCCCGCGGAGCTGGACGAGGCCGCGGTCGTGGACGGGGCCACGCCGACCCAGCGGTTCCGGTACGTGATCATGCCGCAGCTCTGGCGGATCATCGCGCTGCTGTCGGTGCTGCGGTTCGTGTTCACGTTCACCAAGTTCGACGACGTCTACCTGCTGACCGGCGGCGGGGCCGGGACCGAGGTGGTCAGCGTGCGGGTCTACAACTTCCTGACCGCCCGCGACGACATCGGCGCCTCGGCCGCGCAGGCGATCGTGCTGGCGGTCTTCCTGGTCGGGTTCCTGGCCGTCTACCTGCGGTTCTTCGGCGGGGGTGAAGGTGAGCAGAGATAGGTTCGAGCGGGGGCTCCTCCGGGTGCTGAAGCCGCTGGTGATCCTGGCCCTGTTCGCGGCCACCGCGTTCCCGTTCCTCTACATGGTGATGCTGTCCGTGCGCGACATCCAGGAGCTGATCCTGGATCCGGGCTCGCTCTGGCCGCGCGGCTTCACCCTGGACACGTACGTGGACGTGCTGACCCGGCAGGGCTTCCTGAGCTTCCTGAAGAACAGCGCGATCGTCGCGCTCGCCTCGGTGGCGGCCACGCTGCTGATCTCGATCCCGGGCGCGTACGCGGTCGCGCGGCTGCGCTTCTTCGGGCGGCGGCAGGTGCACTTCCTCTTCCTGGCGGTGTACCTGTTCCCGGCGATCGTGCTGGCCATCCCCCTCTTCGTGCTGTTCACGATGCTCGGGCTGCGCGGATCGCTTTTCGGACTGATCCTCGTGTATATCGCGCAAACCGTGCCCGTCACGGTATACATGCTCCGCAACTACTTCGAGACCGTGCCGCAAAGCGTGGAGGAAGCGGCCGCGATCGACGGGTGCACGAGGCTTTCGACCATCTGGCGCGTGGTGCTGCCGCTGTCCAAGCCCGCGCTGATGGCGACCGGCCTCTACGCGTTCATGATCGCGTGGAACGAGTTCCTGTTCGCCCTGCTCTTCCTCGTGGAGAAGCGGGAGAGCTGGACGGTGTCCCTGGGCCTCTCGCAGCTGGCGGGGAGCATAGAGATCCCCACGACGGTCCTGATGGCAGGTTCGGTGGTGCTCACGCTGCCCATCGTGATCGTGTTCTTCGCCAGTGAGCGACTGCTGACGGAGGGCCTCACGGCAGGGGCAGAGAAGGGATAGATCATGCTGACGGCAGGGCAGATCCTCCAGCTCATCCGCAATGGCACCTGCCGGACGCGCAAGGAACTGATCGAGTACACCGGCCTGTCCCGGTCGACGATCACCGACCGGGTCGACCGGCTCATCGACGCCGGGTACATCCACGAGTCCGGCGTCGGGGCCTCCGGGGGCGGGCGGCCGCCCTCGGTGCTCGACGTGGACGCCGCCAGGCGCCTGATGCTGGTGGCCGATCTGGGCGCCACCCATGCGAGCGTCGCGCTCACCGACCTGGCCGCCAACCCCCTGGCCGAGGAGCGCGCCGAGATGCGCATCGAGCTCGGCCCCGAGGCGGTCCTGTCGTGGGTGCGGGAGGCGTTCCAGCGGCTGCTCGACCGGGCCGGGCGGCCCACGGGCGACGTGTGCGGCATCGGGCTGGACCTGCCCGGCTCCGTGGACCACACCACCGGGCGGATGATCAGGTCGTTCCTGATGCCCGGCTGGGACGGCTATCCGGTGGGCGAGGCGATCGGGCAGACCTACGACGTGCCCATCCTGGTCGAGAACGACGCCAACGCGATGGCGCTGGGCGAGTGGTGGTCGTCGTGGCGCGACACGGACTCGCTCATCCTCATCAAGGTGTCGACCGGGATCGGCACCGGGATCGTGCTCGACGGCCAGATCTACCGGGGCGTCGAGGAGGCCGCCGGCAACATCGGGCACGTGCGGCTGAACGAGCACGACAACCGGGTCTGCACCTGCGGCTCGCGGGGCTGCGTGGCCTCGCTGGCCAGCGGCCACGCCCTCGCCGCCGACCTGGGCCAGGGCTCCAGCCGCGACGTCGTGCGCCTGGTGCAGGGGGGCGATCCGACGGCCATCGCCGTCACCCAGGAGGCGGGCCGCACGCTGGGGCTCGTGCTGGCCACCGCGGTCAGCCTGCTCAACCCGGGCGTGCTGGTGCTGGCCGGGGACATGGCGGAGACCAGGGAGCACTACCTGACGGGGATCAGGGAGATCGTCTATCAGCGCAGCCTGCCGTACACGACCAGGAACCTGGAGATCGTGCCCACCTCGCTCGAGGACCGGGCCGGGATCGTGGGGATGGCGGTGATCGTCATGGAGCACGTGCTCTCCCCCGCCTCCGTGGACGCCGCCCTGGCCGCCGGGCGCGTACGGACGCGGTGAGCCCCGCCCCCGGTCAGCCGAGGGCCTGGCGCAGCAGGGCGGGCGCCTCCACGAGCGAGGGGCCGTACCAGGTGAGCAGCCGCCCGCTGACCAGCGCGCAGGCGAGCCCGGGGAAGCACTCGGGGCCGTCCGTCTCCGAGAACGCGTACGGCTCGTCCGGCAGCACCACCAGGTCGGGCCGCCGCTCGACCAGCTCGGGCAGGGGGATCTTGGGGTAGCGCTCCGCGTGGCCGGCGTAGAGGTTGTCCACGCCGAGGCGCCTGAGCACGTCCCCGGTGAACGTGTCGCGCCCCACCACCATCCACGGCCGCCGCCAGATCGGGACGACGGCCGTCCGCCGCGCCCCTTCCGCGGGCGTCCGCCCCGCTCCTTCCACGGGCGTCCGCCACGCTTTCTCCGCCGCGTCCAGCCACTCGGGCCGTCCCGTACGGCACGCCTCCCGGAACATGCGGTCCAGCGACACGAAAGCCTGATCGAGGGTCTCGATCCTCGTCACCCAGACCGGGATGCCCGACTCGCGCAGGGCCTCGATGTCGGGCGCGCGGTTCTCCTCCGCGTTGGCGAGGACCACGTCGGGCGCGAGGCTCCTGATCGCGTCGAGGTCGGGGTTCTTGGTGCCCCTGACCCTGGTCACGTCCAGGTCGGCCGGGTGGGAGCACCAGTCTGTCGCCCCGACCAACGCCTCCGGCACGGTGGCCGCCACCGACTCGGTCAGCGACGGCACCAGGGACACGATCCGCCGCACGGTCTCGGGAATCTTCACGGTCACGCCGGTGTCGTCCACAACATCAGCCTAGATCGACGGGTATTCGGCAGTGAATGTCGGTATAGATCCGTAGAATCCAGGTCGAAGATCGTTAACTCTTGATCGGGGGAATGACGGTTGGAGCGAGAGTCGCCAGCCTTCGATCCGCACACTCCCAATGTCGCCCGTCTCTACGACTACTTCCTGGGCGGCAAGGACCACTTCCCTGCCGATCGGGCGGCGGCGGAGAAGGTGCTCGACGCGGCTCCGGAGTTACGGGTGGCCGTCCGGGCGAACCGCGCGTTCCTCGGGCGTGCCGTGCGGTACCTCGCCGAGTCCGGGATCACGCAGTTCCTCGACATCGGCACGGGGCTGCCCGGACAGGACAACGTGCACGAGGTGGCCAGGAAGATCACCCCGGGGGCCAGGGTGGTCTACGTCGACCGGGATCCCGTGGTGCTGGTGCACGCCAGGGCGCTGCTGGCCGGGCAGGGCGACACGACGGCTGTGGAGGGCGACCTGCGCAAGCCCGAGGGGATCCTGAGGAATCCGGAGGTGATGGCGGCGATCGACTTCGGCCGCCCGGTCGGCGTGCTGCTGACGGCGACCATGCACTACCTCGGCGACGCCGACCACCCTCGGGAGGTCGTGGCGAGCCTGCACGACGCCATGGCCCCTGGCAGCTACCTGGTCATGTCCCACTGCACCAGCGACGCCCGCGCCGCGGCCGTGGAGACGATCACCGAGGTCTACCGGGGCACCAACGCCCCGCTCACGCCCCGGAGCCGGGAGCGGATCGCGGAGCTCTTCGAGGGGTTCGAGCTGGTCGATCCGGGCCTCGTCTGGCTGCCGGAATGGCGCCCCGACCAGGCCGACATGATCGACTTCGTCGACGGGCCCGAGTCGTCGCTGATCCTGTGCGGCGTGGGCAGGAAGAACTGAAACCGGGGGTCCACGTCGTGGACCCCCGGCTCACTGCTCGGACTACTTGAGCGCCGACAGCGCGGCGTCGTAGTCGGGCTCCTGGGCGATCTCCGGCACCAGCTCGGCGTAGACCACCTTGTTGTCACCGTCGAGCACGACCACCGCGCGCGCGGCCAGCCCCGCCAGCGGCCCCGACTCCTGCGCCACGCCGTAGTCGGTCAGGAACTCACGGCCCCGCATGAGCGACAGCGTGGTCACGTTGTCGAGCCCCTCGGCGCCGCAGAACCGCTTCTGGGCGAAGGGCAGGTCGGCGGAGATGCACAGCACGGCCACGTCGGGGTGCTCGGCGGCCACCTCGTTGAACCGCCGCACCGAGGCCGCGCAGACGCCGGTGTCGACGCTCGGGAAGATGTTGAGCACCTTGGTCTTCTGGCCGTACTCCTCCAGCGAGTGCTCGGCCAGGTCGCCGCCCACCAGCGCGAACGCGGGCGCGCTGTCGCCGGGCTTCGGGAAGGTGCCGCCAACGGCGATGGGCGAGCCCTTGAAAGTGACGTCGGACATGAAAGCCTCCTGGATAGCGATGTTCCCCGACCCGTGATCCTATCCGCGCCGCTCCCGGCCGCTCCCATCACCCACGCGGTGCCCGGCGGCGGGGCTGCCCGGGTCAGACGTTGCGGCGGTACTGGCCGCCCGCCTCGAACAACGCCTCCGTGATCTGGCCGAGCGAGCAGACGCGGGCCGCGTCCATCAGCACCTCGAACGCGTTCCCGTCCGACATCGCCACCTCTCGCAGCCGGGCGAGCTGCGCCGGGGCCTCGGAACGGTTGCGCTCGTGGAAGGCGCGCAGCCGGTCGAGCTGCGAGCGCTTCTCGTCCTCGGTGCCCCTGGCCAGCTCCAGTTTGTGCGCCGGCGGCTCGTCCGAGTCGTTGCGGAACGTGTTCACCCCGATGATCGGCAGCGAGCCGTCGTGCTTGCGCATCTCGTACAGCATGGACTCGTCCTGGATCTTGCCGCGCTGGTAGCCGGTCTCCATCGCGCCCAGCACGCCGCCCCGGTCGGACAGCCGCTCGAACTCGGCGAGCACGGCCTCCTCCACCAGGTCCGTCAGCTCCTCGATGATGAACGACCCCTGCAGCGGGTTCTCGTTCCTGGCCAGGCCCCATTCGCGGTTGATGATGAGCTGGATGGCCATGGCCCTGCGCACCGAGTCGGCCGACGGGGTGGTCACGGCCTCGTCGAAGGCGTTGGTGTGCAGGCTGTTGCAGTTGTCGTAGATGGCGATCAGGGCCTGGAGGGTGGTGCGGATGTCGTTGAAGTTCATCTCCTGGGCGTGCAGCGAGCGGCCCGAGGTCTGGATGTGGTACTTCAGCTTCTGCGACCGCTCCCCGGCGCCGTACCGCTCCCTCATGGCCACCGCCCAGATGCGGCGGGCCACGCGCCCGAGCACGTTGTACTCGGGGTCCATGCCGTTGGAGAAGAAGAACGACAGGTTCGGGGCGAAGTCGTCGATCTTCATGCCCCTGGCCAGGTACGCCTCCACGTACGTGAAGCCGTTGGCCAGCGTGAAGGCGAGCTGGCTGATCGGGTTGGCCCCGGCCTCGGCGATGTGGTAGCCGGAGATCGAGACCGAGTAGAAGTTGCGCACGCCGTTCTCGATGAACCACTCCTGGATGTCGGCCATCATCCGCAGCGAGAACTCCGTGGAGAAGATGCAGGTGTTCTGGCCCTGGTCCTCCTTGAGGATGTCGGCCTGCACCGTGCCCCTGACCGTGGCCAGCGTGCGGGCGCGCAGCCCGGCGGCCTCCTCGGGTGACGGCGCGTGCCCGTGCTCGGCCTGGAAGCGGTCGAGGGCCTGGTCGACGGCGGTGTTGAGGTAGTAGGCCAGGATCGTGGGCGCGGGGCCGTTGATCGTCATGGACACGGACGTGTTCGGCTCCGCCAGGTCGAACCCGTCGTAGAGCACCTTCATGTCGTCGAGCGTCGCGATCGAGACGCCCGAGGTGCCGACCTTGCCGTAGATGTCGGGCCGCGGGTCCGGGTCGTGCCCGTAGAGCGTCACCGAGTCGAACGCCGTGGACAGCCTGGTCGCGGGCTGGCCCTCGGACAGCAGCTTGAAGCGCCTGTTGGTGCGGAACGGGTCACCCTCACCGGCGAACATCCTGGTCGGGTCCTCGTCGTCCCGCTTGAACGGGAACACCCCGGCGGTGAACGGGAACGACCCGGGCAGGTTCTCGCCGCGCAGGAACCTCAGCAGGTCGCCGTGGTCGCTGTAACGCGGCAGGGCGACGCGCGGTACGCGGTTGCCGGACAGGGTCTCGCGCCAGAGCGGGGTGTGGATCTCGCGGTCGCGTACCTTCACCACCAGCTCGTCGGCGCTGTAGCGCTCCCTGACGGCGGGCCATTCGTCGAGCAGGGCCCGGCTCTCGTCGCTGAGCTCCCGGTCGGCCCGCGCCTCCAGCTCCTCCAGCCGGGAGTCCTCCAGGAGGGAGCGCACGGCGGCCAGCTGCTGGCGGCGGCGGGCGACCTCGGCCTGGGAGAGCGTCTCGGCGTGGTACCCGCGCACGGTCTCGGCGATGTCGGCCAGGTAGCGGACCCTGGCCGGGGGCACGATGGCGGCGGACGCCTGCGAGGTGCGCCCGGACACCGTCGGCAGCAGCCCCGCCCCCGACTCGGTCAGCAGGAGAGGCTTGAGGTGCTGGTAGAGGGCCGTGACCCCGGCGTCGTTGTAGCGGGCCGCGATGGTGCCGAAGACCGGCATGTCCTCCGGCCTGGCGCCGAACGCCTCGCGGTTGCGTACGAGCTGGCGGCGCACGTCGCGCAGGGCGTCCTCCGCGCCGCGCCGCTCGTACTTGTTGATCACCACGGCCTCGGCGAAGTCCAGCATGTCGATCTTCTCGAGCTGCGAGGCCGCCCCGAACTCGGGCGTCATCACGTAGATCGGCACGTCCACGTGCGGGACGATCCCGGCGTCGCCCTGGCCGATGCCGGGCGTCTCCACGATCACCAGGTCGTAGCCCGCGGCCCGGCAGGCCGTGATCACCTCGTCGAGGCAGGCGGGCACCTCGTTGGCGGCGCCCCTGGTGGCCAGGGAGCGGAAGTAGGTCTGGGGGCTCAGGCTGTTCATCCTGATGCGGTCGCCCAGCAGCGCGCCGCCGCCGCGCCGGCGGGTGGGGTCGATGGCGACGATCGCGATGCGCAGCTTGTCGTCGTTGTCCACGCGGAACCTGCGGACCAGCTCGTCGGTGAGCGAGGACTTGCCGGAGCCGCCCGTACCGGTGATGCCGAGCACGGGGGCGCGCTTCTCCGCCCCCGCGGCCCGCAGGCCCTCGACCAGCTCCTCCGGGGCGCGGCCCGACTCCAGCAGCGTGATCGCGCGGGCCAGCGCCGCGTGGTCGCCCGACACGACGGCCTCGACCGACGGGGAGCCGTCCGGTTCGACGTCGCACTCCTCGATGAGCTGATTGATCATCCCGGGCAGCCCGTACCGCTGGCCGTCCTCGGGCGAGAAGATGCGGGTGACGCCGCGCGAGTGCAGCAGCTCGATCTCCTCGGGGACGATCACTCCCCCGCCGCCGCCGTACACCTTGACGTGCCCGGCCCCGCGCTCGCGCAGCAGCTCCACCAGGTACGTGAAGAACTCCACGTGGCCGCCCTGGTACGAGCTGATCGCCACGCCCTGGGCGTCCTCCTGGATGGCGGCCGTGACGATCTCGTCCACGGAGCGGTTGTGCCCGAGATGGATGACCTCGGCCCCCTGTGACTGGAGGATGCGCCGCATGATGTTGATCGCCGCGTCATGGCCGTCGAACAGGGCCGCGGCGGTCACGAAACGGACTGGGTGTACCGGGACGTGCACGCCTGTTCACTCCTTCGTGAGGCTCTCTCTTCCGAAGATACTAGGACGTCCTACTAAGTGGTACTAGGACGTCCTACTATTTGTCCCCGGCTTCCGGGGTAGAGGCCCGGCCAGGGGGTGACACCGCATGCGTGCACTGACGTTCGCGCCGGGCAAGAAGGGGACGCTGGCCGTCGAAGAGGTCCCTGATCCGGTGCCGGGCAAGGGCGAGCTGCTGGTCCAGGGGCTGGCGCTGGGGGTCTGCGGGACCGACAGGGAGCTGGTCACGGCCGACTACGGCTGGCCGCCGCCCGGCAGGGAGCGCATGATCCTCGGGCACGAGTCGCTGGGCCGGGTGCTGGAGGTGCCCGACGGGTCCGCGTTCTCCCCCGGCGACCTGGTGGTCGGGGTGGTACGGCGGCCCGACCCCGTGCCGTGCGGGGCCTGCAAGCGGGGCGAGTTCGACATGTGCCGCAACGGCGAATACACCGAACGGGGCATCAAGCAGCTCGACGGGTACTGCTCGGAGCGCTGGACGGTCGAGGGCGGCTACGCCGTGCGCCTGGACCCCTCGCTGGAGAGCGTCGGCGTGCTGGTCGAGCCCGCGTCGGTGGTCGCCAAGGCGTGGGAGCAGATCGAGCGGATCGGGTCGCGGTCGTGGTTCGAGCCCCACACCCTGCTGGTCACGGGGGCCGGGCCCGTGGGGCTGCTGGCGGCGCTGATGGGGCGGCAGCGGGGGCTGTCGGTGCACGTGCTCGACCGGTCGGCCGAGGGGCTCAAGCCGCAACTCGTGGCGGAGCTGGGCGGCACCTACCATCCGGGGTCGTCGCTGCGGGAGCTCGGCGGGGTCAAGCCCGACGTCATCATCGAGTGCACGGGGGCCGGGACGCTCGTCATCGACGCCATGATCGGCACGGCTGCGGCGGGGATCGTCTGCCTGGCCGGGCTCTCTCCCGGAGGGCGTACGCATCGGGTGGACGCGGGGCTCATCAACCGGGACATCGTCCTGGAGAACGACGTGGTCTTCGGCTCCGTGAACGCGAACCTGCGGCACTACAGGGACGCCGCCGATTCGCTGGCCAAGGCTGACGTCGGGTGGCTGGAGCGGCTGATCACACGACGGGTCCCGCTGTCCCACGCCCTGGACGCCTTCGAACGCGCCCACGACGTCAAGGTCGTCATCGACCTCACCACCTAACCCCTGCGCGGCACTGGGGCGCGGCCTGGGCGCAGCGTGCGGGCTAGTCGGTGTCGTAGGGCTTGCGTCTGGTCGAGGTCGAGCGCCCGGAGGTCGCGGTGGCTGAGACGCGGGTCCTGGCGGGGCGGCCGGCAGGTGCCGGGGCGGCGTGCGGCTTGGTCTGCGCGTTCTCCGAGGGCGACGCCTTGGCGCGGGCCGTCACCCGTTCGCGGGCTGGAGCACCGTCCCGAGCGAGAGCACCGTCCCGGGCAGGGGCACCGTCCCGAGCGGGAGCCCGATCCGCCAGGGCCTTGTCGCGGACACCAGGACGGTCCCGGGCAGCGCGCCGAGGTGCCTCCTGAACCTCAGGGGCGGGGGTGGTTGGTGCGTTCCAGGGCCAGGAGAGGCGGCGGTGGGTGCCGCGGCGGCGGCCGGTGATGCGGAGGGAGAGGACGACGGTCATGAGCACCATCGCGGTCAGCAGCGCCGGCGGCGTGCCCAAGACGTCCAGGGGCGACCCCTGCCCGGTCTCCACCCGCGGCGCCGGTACGAAGGGCCGCTCGGTCGAGCGGATCTCGCCGAGTTTGTCGGCATTGGCCTTGACCAGGCGCGGGATGCCGTAACCGACGACCTTGTCCGTCTCCCGCGTCTTGCGCTTGAGCCAGATCCGGTCCACGTTCGCCTCGATCGTGTGGATCTTCTTCCCGGTGACCTTCTCCACGATCCCCACGTGGTCGATGCCCTTGTAGCTCTTTCCGCCCTTCCAGTCGAAGAAGACCAGCGCTCCCGGCTCGGGCTTCTGCGTCCACGCCCCCTGCTTCATGAACCAGGCGGCATGGGAGGGCGTCCAGGCGAACTCGCCAACATATTGGCTGAGGTCGGATTTGTCCGCGGCCCAGGCGATGAACATGTCGCACCAAGGCCCGTTGCGGTACTGGGTGTCTTGGACGCGATCCGCATACCACTGGCCGAACTTGGTGAACTGGCCGTTCTTCTCCTTGTAGCCGAGTTCCTGCCGCACCGTCTTCAGCAGCTCGTCCGCGATCGGGTCCAGGGTGACTCCTCCCAGAAAACCGATAAATCACGATGGACTGTAGTAGCGCCATCGCGAATGTGCGCGATTCACCCGGAAAGTGTCGTGCTATTAGCCAAAATTTCGGTTTTGTGACTGGTGAGGCAGGTGAGACTGAGCACTACTCCCGTCAGGACCCGGCGCCAACGCGATAGACCGCCACCTCGCCCGCGCCCGGCGCGACCACGTCGGCCACGATCACGGTCACGTTGTCCGGCGAGCCGCCCTCGTTGGCCAGATCGATCAACCGCTGGACGGCCGCGCCCGGGTCTGCCACCGTGGTCAGGACCTCGTGCAGGACCTCGGGACCCAGTACGGTCGTGAGGCCGTCGGAGCAGAGGAGGTAACGGTCATCAGGCTCGGCTTCGCGCAGCGCCATGTCAGGCTCGGCCCTGCCCTCACTGCCCAGCACCCGCAGCACCATCGAACGACGGGGGTGCACCGCGGCCTGATCCTCGGTTATCCGCCCTTCGTCCACCATCGACTGCACAAGTGTGTGATCCTTGGTCATCTGGTAGAGAGCGCCGTCGCGAAGCAAATATCCGCGGGAGTCACCGAGATGAGCCAGGGCGAACCGGTAGCCGTCCCACAGCATGGCGGTCACCGTGGTCCCCATCCCCCTGCGCGCGGGGTCGATGTCGGCCAGCTCGACCAGCCTGCGTGCCGCCTCGTGCACGGCGCCCTCCAGGGACGCCTCAAGGTCCGCGCCCGTCTCGGGAAGCGTGGCATCCAGCTCGCGCATGACGGCGATCGCCGCCGAGCTGGCCAGCTCGCCGGCCGCGTGTCCGCCCATCCCGTCGGCCACCACGAGCATTCGGCCACTCGCATAGCCGGAATCCTCGTTCTGCTCCCTGCGGCGGCCCACGTCTGATCCGGCGGCATAGCGGATGTTGTGCTTCATACCCTGCAGTAAATCATTGGTTGAAAGACTTCACAAGCAGATGCGCTGAAGACTCTTGTGAACTACTGTGGGCACCATGAGCCACGACCCGACCGTGAACGCCGGGGACATCGCCCGGCTCGCCGGTGTCGGGCGTGCCGCGGTGAGCAACTGGCGCCGTCGCCACGACGACTTCCCCGATCCCATCGGCGGCACGGCCAACCAGCCGCTCTTCTCGCTCCGGCAGGTCGAGTCCTGGCTACGTCGCTATGGGAAGTCCTACCAGGTCTCCCTGGGTGATCGGGTATGGCAACGCCTGAAAGCCGCGGGTGATTTGCGGCTGGGCGAGCTGGTCGCCCAGGCAGGAGCCCTGCTGACCCGCGACGCGAGCGTTCCGGAGGCCGCCGCTTCCCGCCTCGCCGAAGCAGCTGACGCCCCGGGCGTGGCGCGGGCCGGCGGCGACGGCGACCCGGTCGAGGACGTGGCGAACGGGCTGGAGCCGGAGCTGGCGGAGCTCGTCCTGGAGCTGGGCGAACGGCTCGGCGCGCTGGCCGCGTACGAGTTCCTCTGTGAGCGCTATCTCGAAGCGCACTCGCGGCAGCTCTCCGTGACCCGCGAGGACGTGGCCGGGCTCATGGTCAGGCTGGTGCGGCCGGGCGGCTCGACGATCCTCGACCCGGCCTGCGGGGTCGGCACGCTGCTCCTCGCCCCCGGCCACGACCGGCACGCCCAGGCGGAGCCGGGGACGGCCAGGATGCTCGGGCAGGAGCTCAGCGAGACCTCCGCGGCCATCACCGCCTCCAGGCTCCGGCTGCGCGGCATCGAGGCCGAGGTCGTGGCCGGTGACTCGATGCGCGACGACGGGTTCGCCGGGGAGCGGGCCGACGCGGTGGTGTGCGATCCGCCGTTCAACGAGCGGGCCTGGGGCTACGAGGAGCTGACCGGCGACCCGCGCTGGGAGTACGGCCTGCCGCCGCGCGGCGAGCCGGAGCTGGCCTGGGTGCAGCACTGCCTCACCCACGTCAGGCCGCGCGGCCTGGTCGCCATCCTCATGCCGCCGGCCGCCGCCAGCCGCAAGGCGGGCCGCCGCATCCGGGCCAACCTGCTGCGCGCGGGCGCCCTGCGCGCCGTCGTCGCGCTGCCGGGGTCGGATCTCTGGCTGCTGCGCCGGCCGGCGGCGGGCGAGCGGCCGCCGTCCGAGGTGCTGATCCTCGACGCCGCGGCCGACCTGGCGAGCGTGGAGCCGGCCTGGGAGGCGTACCTGGAGGACCGTTCCGACCAGACCGTACGCATCATCGACCTGCTGGCCGACGAGGTCGACATGACCCCGGCCCGCCACCAGCGGCGCGACGACGTCGGCAAGGCGTACGCCGAGGCCCGCGACCGCTTCATGGCCGCCGCCTCGGCCCCGCCCGACCTGAAGGTCCTGGAGCAGCCGCTCGACCAGCCCGCGACCACGCTGGGCGACCTGATCAAGGAAGGTCTGGTGACCACGTCGCAGGCCCCGCCCAAGATGGCCGCGGACGGCGGCGAGGTGCCCGTGCTGACGTCCGACGACGTGCTCAACGGCACGCCGCCGTCCGGCTCCACCACCGTGCAGCAGGGCCTGATCGCGATCCGCCCGGGCGACGTGGTGGCCTCCTACTCCAGCGTGCGCGTGCTGGCCGACGGCGGCGGCGCGGTGCTGGGGCCCCACCTGACGCTCTACCGGGTGGACGCGCGCCGGCTCGACCCCGACTTCCTGGCGGGCTTCCTGCGGGCCGCCGGCGGCCGGGCGACCACCGGCTCCAGCAGGTTCGACGTGCGCCGCACCCGGCTGCCGCGACTGTCGCTGAAGGAGCAGAAGGCGTACGGCGACGCCTTCCGGCAGTTGGCCGTGCTCGAAGACGCCATCCGCGAGACCTCGACGCTGGGGCAGGCGCTGATCAGGCTGGGCCTCGACGGCCTCGCCGACGGCCACCTGCACCCGCCCGCTCACGGCCTCACTCCGTGAGGCCGGCTCGGTCATCCGGGGCGCCGTCGCTCTGGTCGCCACACTCCCGATACTCCTCGATCCAGGCGACGGCACTCCATCGCCTGACGGTGTAGGTTTTTTCCCCGAAGGCTGCTGGGAGGGGCGAATGGTCATCGGTGACCGCTATGTGCTCGACGACCTCCCTCTCGGGCAAGGCGGCATGGGAGCCGTGTACGCGGGCCACGACCGCCACCTCGACCGCCGGGTCGCGGTGAAGCTGCTCAGGCTCCCCAGCGGGCACGATCACGAGCTGGAGCGCAGGTTCATCCGCGAGGCCCGCATCCTGGCCCGGCTCGAGCATCCCGGCGCGCCCGTGCTCTACGACTTCGGCACCCACGAGCAGCGGCTCTACCAGGTGATGCAGTTCATCGAGGGCGTCACGGTGGCCGACGTGGTCAGCGAGCACGGCCCGCTGCCCGTCTCGTGGGCCGCCGCGATCGCGGCCCAGGCGTGTGCGGTGCTGTCGGCGGCCCACGCCCTGTCGATCTGCCATCGCGACCTCAAGCCCACGAACCTGATGCTCTGCCCCGACGGCAGCGTGAAGGTGCTCGACTTCGGGCTGGCCATGCTGCGTGACACCGACGTCACGACATTCACGAGGATCGGGCAGATCCTGGGCACGCCGGCGTACATGGCTCCCGAGCAGATCCAGCACGGCGTGGCCGAGCCGCGCAGCGACCTCTACTCGCTCGGCTGCGTGCTGCACGAGATGCTGACCGGGCGGCAGCTGTTCACCGGGCCCACCGACTACATGGTCTTCGAGAAGCAGGTCAAGGAGCGCCCGCCGGCCATCCCCGGGCTGCCCCGCGAGCTGGCCGAGCTGCTCTCGCAGCTGCTGGAGAAGCTGCCGGACGACCGGCCCGCCGACGCGAACGAGCTCTACGGCCGGCTCGACCCGTTCGCCGTCGCGCTGCCCGTGCTGCCCGGCTTCCTCACCGAGGCCCCGAGCCCCGGCAGCATGTACGCCCGCATGGCGGGCCGCGCGCTGGACGCGTGAACGCGCTCTCTCGCTAAGCCGGATCGTTACTTAACGCCCGTTGACAGCCCGGTGTGAGCGCCGCGACTCTCTTGAGAGAGCGCTCTCTCAACCATCCTCGCAAGCACCGACCAAGGAGGGTTCCGTGACCCCTCGCGTCCGGCGACTCGCCATGCCCTTGATCACCGCGTCCCTGCTCGCCCTGGCGACTGCCTGCGGCGGCGGAGGTGGCGGCGGGAGCACCGCCACGCAGAGCGCCAAGCCAGGAGAGAAGATCAAGCTCACCGTCGGCCTCTTCGGCGACTTCGGCTTCAAACCGCTCTACGAGGAGTACAAGAAGACCCACCCCGACATCGAGATCGTCGAGAACGTCACGCAGTTCAACGACCACCACAGCAACCTGGTCAAGCGGCTGGCCACGAACGCCGGCGCGGGGGACGTCGAGGCGGTCGAAGTCGGCTACATCAGCACGTTCACCGCCCAGCCGGGCAAATTCGTGGACCTCAAGCAGTTCGGGCTGGACAAGCGGCAGCCCGACTACCTCGACTGGAAGTGGCAGCAGGGCCTGAGCAAGGACGGCGGGCAGGTGCTCGGCCTCGGCACCGACGTGGGCGGGCTGGCCATGTGCTACCGCAAGGACCTGTTCAAGAAGGCCGGGCTGCCGACCGACCGGACCGAGGTGGCGGCGCTCTGGCCGACGTGGGAGCAGTACATCGCGACCGGCAAGAAGTTCGCCACGGCGAACGTGGCGGGCGCCAAGTTCGTGGACTCCCCCGGCGAGATCTTCCGCGCCATGGTCAACCAGGCGCCCACCGGCCTGTACGACGCCCAGGACAACATCATCGTGGCCTCGAACCCCGATGTGAAGAAGGCCTGGGACCTGTCCAACCAGCTCACCCAGGAGAGCCTGACCGCCAAGCTGGCGGCCTTCACGCCGCCGTGGAACACCGGCTTCGCCAAGGGCTCGTTCGCCACGATCATCTGCCCCGCCTGGATGACCGGCTTCATCCAGGAGCAGGCCAAGGACTCGGCCGGCAAGTGGGACATCGCGACCGTACCCGGCGGCTCGGGCAACAGCGGCGGCTCCCACCTCATGGTGCCCAAGCAGAGCAAGCACCCGAAGGAGGCGGCGGAGCTGATCGACTTCCTGACCTCGAAGGAGAACCAGGCCAAGGTGTTCAAGGAGGAGGGAACCTTCCCCTCGATCCCGGCCCTCTACGACGACCCGTCGATCCAGAACTTCACCAAGCCGTTCTTCGGTGACGCCCCCATCGGCAAGATCTACTCCGACGCCGCCAAGGCGCTGAAGCCGCAGCACCTCGGCCCCAAGGAGGCCGACGTGCGCACGGCCATCGGCAACGGCCTCGGCCGGGTCGAGCAGGGCAAGCAGACGCCCGACCAGGCGTGGACCCAGGTGCTCGAGGACGTCAAGAAGATCAAATGAGCACCCTTCCCCTCGCGGTCTCGCGACGGCGTAGGCGCAGCGTGCGGCACACCCTCGACCTGAGGGTGTCGCCGTACGCCTACGTGGCGCCGTTCTTCCTGCTCTTCTGCGCCTTCGGGCTGTTCCCGCTGGCCTACACGGCCTGGGTGAGCCTGCACGAGTGGTCGCTGCTGTCGGAGACCCAGACGTTCATCGGGCTGGACAACTACTCGGCGCTGCTGACTGACGGGTACTTCTGGAACGCCACGTTCAACACCCTGTCCATCGGCGTGATCTCGACCGTCCCGCAGCTCCTGCTGGCCATCTGGCTGGCGCACCTGCTCAACCGGCGGCTGCGCTTCCAGACGCTGTTCCGGGTCGCGCTGCTGCTGCCGAACGTCACGAGCGTGGTGGCGGTCGTGGTCATCTTCAGCCAGCTCTTCGGCCGGGACTTCGGACTGATCAACTGGACGCTCTCCTGGTTCGGCGCCGGCAACATCGACTGGGCGGCCGGCACCGCGACCTCGCACATCGCCCTCTCGGTGATGATCATGTGGCGCTGGACCGGCTACAACGCGCTGATCTTCCTGGCCGCCATGCAGGCCGTGCCGCGCGAGCTGTACGAGGCCGCCACCCTCGACGGCGCGAACGGCTTCACGCAGCTGCGCAGGATCACGATCCCGATGATCCGGCCGACGATCGTGTTCGTGGTCATCGTCTCGACGATCGGCGCCATGCAGATCATCGCCGAGCCCCTGCTGTTCGGGCAGAGCAGCGGCGGCGGGGGCGGCATCGCCACCGGCGGGCCCGACCGGCAGTTCCAGACCCTGGCGCTGTTCGTCTACGAGCAGGGCTTCGCGAACTCGACGTTCGACTTCGGCTACGCCTCGGCCGCGTCCTGGCTGATGTTCCTGGCCGTGGTGATCGTCGCGCTGGTCAACTTCCTGATCACCCGCAGGGTGAGAGGGGGACTGATATGAGGCTGCGCTATCTGACCCTGACCGCGGTGGCCTTCTTCTCGGCCTTCCCGCTCTACTACAGCGTCGTGGTGGCCTCCCGGCACAACTCGGCGCTGGCCCAGGTGCCGCCGCCGCTGATCCCCGGCGGGAACTTCTTCGCCAACGTCTCCCGGGTCTTCGACACCGTCCCCTTCGGGCTCGCGCTGGTCAACTCCGTCATCGTGGCGGGGTCGATCTCGATCGCGGTGATGTTCTTCTCGACGCTGGCCGGGTTCGCCTTCGCCAAGCTGAAGTTCAGGGGCAGGAACATCATGCTCGTGATCACCGTGGCCACCATGATGGTCCCGGCGCAGCTCGGCATCATCCCGCTCTACATGCTCATGGTGAAGCTGGAGTGGACCGGCACCAACTACGCGCTGATCGTCCCGGCGCTGGTCAACGCGTTCGGCGTGTTCTTCATGACCCAGTACCTGTCGCGCGCCCTGCCCACCGAGCTGCTGGAGGCCGGCCGGGTGGACGGGTGCTCGACGTGGGGGCTGTTCTGGCACGTCGTGCTGCCCACCGCCCGGCCGGCGGCGGCGGTGCTCGGCATGCTGACGTTCATGTCGGCCTGGAACGACTACTTCTGGCCGCTGGTCGTGCTGAACCCGGACAACCCGACCGTCCAGGTGGCGCTGTCCACGCTGGCCAGCGGCTACGTCAACGACTACGTGCTCGGGCTGGCCGGGACGGCGATCGGCACACTCCCGCTCGTGGCCGTCTTCGCCCTGTTCGGCAGGCAAATCATCGGTGGAATCATGCAAGGAGCTGTTAAGGGATGATCTTTCCCGAGGACTTCGTCTGGGGCGCCGCGACGGCCTCCTACCAGATCGAGGGGGCGGTCAAGGAGGACGGGCGAGGCCAGTCGATCTGGGACACCTTCTCCCATACCCCCGGGAACGTGGCGGGCGGCGACACCGGAGACGCGGCCTGCGACCACTACCACCGCTACCGCGAGGACGTCGGGCTGATGCGCGAGCTACGGCTGGCGGCCTACCGGTTCTCGGTCGCGTGGCCGCGCGTCCAGCCGGACGGCACGGGTCCGGTCAACCCGCGCGGGCTGGCGTTCTACGACCGCCTCGTCGACGAGCTGCTCGCCGCTGGCATTTCGCCCTATGTCACGCTTTATCACTGGGATCTCCCCCAAGCCCTCGAAGACCTCGGTGGCTGGACCAACCGCGACACGGCCTACCGGTTCGCCGACTACGCCCAGGCCGTCCATGACCGGCTCGGCGACCGGGTAGGCGACTGGGCCACGCTGAACGAGCCCTGGGTGTCGGCCTTCCTCGGCTACGGCAACGGCGTGCACGCGCCGGGCCGCCGCGACCCGGCCGACGCCCTGCGCTCGGCGCACCACCTGCTGCTCGGCCACGGCCTGGCCGCGCGGCGGCTGCGCGCGTCCGGCGCGCGCAGCCTCATGCTGGTGGTCAACTCCGCGCCGGTGCTCACCCCCGCCCAGGTCAACGACCCTTCGGCGGTGGCCGGCGAGGCGGACGCGGCCGTCGCGCACCGCGTCCACGCGCTGCTGACCAGGCAGTTCCTCGACCCGGCGGTGCACGGCACGTACCCGCGGGAGGTCCTGGAGGCGGCGGCGCGCAACGGCGGCACGGAACACATCCTGGACGGCGACCTCGTGCTGATCAACGCGCCGATCGACCTGGTCGGCGTCAACTACTACAACCCGTGCGTGGTCGAGTCGGGCCCGGGACTGCCCGCCGACGCGGCGTGGCCGGGCTCGGAGGGTGTCAGGTTCGCCGCGGCCGACGCGCCGACGACCGCGATGGGCTGGCCGATCGTGCCGGACGGCCTGTCCCGGCTGCTCGTACGGCTCTCGCAGGACTATCCGCAGGTCGGCCTCATGGTCACGGAGAACGGCGCGGCCTTCGACGACGTCGTGCAGGACGGCCGCGTGCACGACGACGAGCGGGTCTCGTACCTGGAGGGCCATCTCCGCGAGGTGCACCGGGCCATCGGGGCGGGCGCGGACCTGCGCGGATACCTGGTCTGGTCGCTGCTCGACAACTTCGAGTGGGCGGAGGGCTACCGGCGCCGGTTCGGCATCGTGCACGTCGACTACGCGACACAGGCCAGGGTCCTCAAGGACAGCGCTCTCTGGTACAGAGACGTCATCACGAGGAACGGCCTGTAGATTTTTTCCGTGCTCTCCCACTTGGTGCATTCATGAGACGCCCGACCCTCGAGGCGGTCGCCGCCCGGGCGGGTGTCTCGCGCGCCACCGCCTCCCGGGTCGTCAACGGCCAGACGACGGTGGCCCCCCACATCCGCGACGCCGTGCAGCGCGCGATCGACGAGCTGGGCTACGTGCCCAACTCGGCCGCGCGCAGCCTGGTCACCCAGCGCACCGACTCGATCGCCCTGGTCGTCAGCGAGCCGGGCACCCGGGTCTTCTCCGAGGACCCGATGTTCTCCACGGCGATCAGGTCGGCGTCCGTGGCGCTCGAGGCGGTGAACAAGCAGGTCGTGCTCATGCTGGCCTCCTCCGCCAAGAGCCACGCCCGGGTGGAGCGTTACATCGCGGGTGGCCACGTCGACGGGGTCATGCTGATCTCCATGCACGGCGCCGACCCGCTCCCGGCCGCGCTGTCGCGCCTGCGCGTCCCCGTGGTCTCCTACGGGCGGCCCGCCGTCCCCGTGGACATCCCGTACGTCGACAACGACAACGTGGGCGGAGCGGAGGCCGGGGTCCGGCACCTGGTGGAGACGGGGCGGCGCCGGATCGCCACGATCGCGGGCCCGCAGGACATGATCGGCGGCCAGGACCGGCTGGCCGGCTACCGCAACGTGCTGCGCGACTCCGACCTCAGGTCGATCGTCGCGATCGGCGACTTCACCCGCGAGTCGGGCGCGATCGCGATGCGGCAGCTCCTGCGCGACGACCCCGACCTCGACGCCGTCTTCGTGGCCAACGACCTGATGGCCGTCGGCGCGCTGCAGTCGCTGCGCCAGGGCGGGCGGCGGGTGCCCGGCGACGTGGCGGTGGTCGGGTTCGACGACATCGAGGCGGCGAAATACACCGAGCCGCCGCTGACGACGCTCAGGCACCCGGTGGCCGAGCAGGCGACGGCCATGGTCCGGCTCCTGCTCGGGCTGTTCGAGGGCGGGCCGGCCGAGCCGGTGATCATGCCCACGGAGCTGGTGATCAGGGAGTCCGCCTAGATGATCCCCGCGGATGCCCGGATGATCCCCACCGAGGCCGCCGTGGCCGCCGCCGTCGCCGTGGCAGAGGAGCACGGCGTCCGGGTGCGGGAGCCGGTGATCCTCAGAGACTCCTTCAACCTGCGGGTCCACCTGCGGCCCGCCCCCGTCGTGGCGCGGGTGCCGACCGTGACCGCGCTCGGGCGGGCACGACCCGACGAGGCGCTGCGGCGGGAGCTGGACGTCGTGTCGTACCTGCACCGGCAGGGCGTGCCGGTGGTGCCGCCGAGCGAGCTGCTGCCCGCCGGGCCGCACCTGCGCGACGGCGTCGCGATCTCCTTCTGGGTCCACGTCGAGCACGACGCCGACCACCGGCCGACGCCGGACGTCGCGGGCCGCGCGCTCGCCGAGCTGCACGAGGCGCTGCGGGGCTTCCCCGGCGAGCTGCCCTACCTCGGTCCCGCGCTCGACGAGCCGGTGCGGCTGCTGGAGCTGCTCGACGGGGAGGTCGAGCCCGGCGCGCTGGCACTGCTGCGCGACGCGCACGCGAGGCTGCCCGCCCGGCTGGCCAACCGACTGGATGGCCGGCTGGATGGCCGGCTGGATGGCCGGCCGGCGCAGGCGGTCCACGGTGACGCGCATCCCGGCAACCTGCTGGCCACCCCCTCCGGGCTGCTGTGGAACGACTTCGAGGAGAGTATGGCCGGGCCCGTCGAGTGGGACCTGGCGTGCCTGCTGCGTACGACGCGGCTCGACGGGCGGGCGGCGGTGCGCGCGTACGGGTGGGATCCCGACGACCCCGGGTTGCGGGACCTCATGGCGGCGCGGGCGCTGCAGGGCACCCTGTGGATGCTGGTCAGGGCACTGGGGATGCCCTCGGAGGCCGATTCGGCCCGCGCGGCGCTGGAGGCGTGGCTGCGCGACCCCAGCGGCGCAAGACGCTAGAGGCGGCGGCAGCCGTGCCCCCCGGCGGCGCCGGACGCTGGAGGCGTGGCTGTGCCTCCCGGCGGCGGACGCTGGGTCACGCCGCCGCCGGGCCGGTCACGCCGCGGTCAGTCCCGCGTGAGCCAGGCCGTGGTGTCGGAGGGCAGGGTGCCGTCCTCCAGGGGGCCGCTGGACAGGAGGAGCCGGCCCGCGGGCAGCGGCACCGGGTCGGGTCCCAGGTTGGTGACGCTCGTCAGGCCCGAGTCCCTCGTGAAGGCCAGGACCTCGCCGCCCGTCGGGAGCCAGCTCAACGTGCCGTCCCCCAGCAGGTCGCGGCGCAGACCCAGGGCCGTCCGGTAGAGGTTGAGCATCGAGCCCAGGTCCGTGCGCTGCGCCTCGGCGGACAGCTTGCGCCAGCCCTCCGGCTGCGGCAGCCACGGCGTGCCCGCGCCGAAGCCGAACGGCGGCTCCTCGCCCGACCACGGCAGCGGGACGCGGCAGCCGTCCCGGCCCGGGTTCGTGCCGCCCGACCTGGCGTACATCGGGTCCTGGCGGAGCTCGTCCGGGAGGCCCTCGACCTCGGGGAGGCCCAGCTCCTCGCCCTGGTAGACGTACACCGAGCCGGGGAGCGCCATGGCCAGCAGGGCCGCCGCCCTGGCCCGCCGGTAGCCCAGCTCCAGGTCGGACGGGCTGCCGTGGAGGCGGCCCCCGTGCGCGAACGTCGTGTCGGCGCGGCCGTACCGGGTGACCGGGCGCGTCACGTCGTGGTTCGACAGCACCCACGTCGGCGGGGCGCCGATGGGGGTGTGGGTGGCGAGGGTCAGGTCGATGACCCTGCGCAGCTCGGCCGGGTCCCACGGGCAGGACAGGAAGTCGAAGTTGAAGGCCGTGTGGAGCTCGTCGGGCCGGAGGTAGCGCGCGAAACGCTCCTGGTCGGGGAGCCAGACCTCCCCGATCAGGATGCGCTCGCCATACTCGTCGGCCACCTCGCGCCACCGACGGTAGACGTCGTGGACCTCGTCGAGGTCTTCGTAACTCGTGTCCGACTTGATCAGCAGGGCGGCGGAGTCGATGCGCACGCCGTCCACGCCGCGGTCGAACCAGAACCGCAGCACGTCCTCGAACTCCTGGTGGACCTCGGGATTGGTCCAGTTGAAGTCCGGCTGCTCCGGGGCGAACAGGTGGAGGTACCACTGGCCGTCGGGGACCTGCGTCCAGGCCGAGCCGCCGAAGATGGACTGCCAGTCGTTCAGCGGCTCGTCGGCGAACCAGAAGCGGTCCCTCGCCGCGGGGTCCGCCAGGGCCTCCTTGAACCAGGCGCTCTCCGTTGAGCTGTGGTTCGGCACCACGTCGATGATGACCTTGATGTCGAGCTCGTGCGCCTCCTCGATGAACCGCTCGGCCTCGGACAGCGTGCCGAAGACCGGCTCGATGTCGCGGTAGTCGGCCACGTCGTAGCCCCCGTCGGCCATCGGCGACGGGTACCACGGGTTCAGCCAGATGGCGTCGATCCCGAGTTCCTTCAGGTACGGCAGGCGGGAGCGCAGGCCGGCCAGATCGCCGATCCCGTCACCGTTCCCGTCGGCGAAGCTACGCAGGTAGACCTGGTAGATCGCGGCCCCCCGCCACCACGTTTGCGACATTCGCTTATCCCTTGATGCTTCCGGCGGTGAGCCCCGCCATGATGTGTCGTTGGAAGACGAAGAAGACGATGATCATGGGTATGGAGGCGATGACCAGCCCGCCCATGATCTGGTTCTGGGTCACCGCGCCCGCCGTCTGCGACAGGCCCACGCTGATCGTCATCTTCTCGCTGTCGGTCATGACCAGCAGCGGCAGGACGAAGTCCTTGAACGCGGTGACGATCGTGAAGATGGAGACCACGCCCAGGATCGGTCTGGAGACCGGCAGCACGACCGACCACAGCACCCGCAGCGGGCCCGCGCCGTCGATCTGCGCCGCCTCGATCAGCTCCCGCGGGATCGAGTCGAAGAACCGCTTGAGCAGGAAGATGTTGAAGCCGTTCGCCGCCGCCGGGAACCACAGGCCCCAGGCGTTGTTGAGCAGCCCCAGGTCCACGATCGTGACGTAGAGCGGGATGAGGATGACCATGGGCGGGATCATCAGCGTGGCCAGCATCGCGCCGAGGATCGCGTTGCCGAACATCGGGCGCAGCTTCGACAGCGCGTACGCCGCCGTGACGTCCACCGCCATGGAGAACAGCCACGCGCCCAGTGCGTAGTACGCGGTGTTGGCCAGCAGCGTGCCGATGTCGAACAGGTCCCAGGCCTCGAAGAACGCGTCCAGCGTCGGATCGGCCGGGACGAGCGACGGCGGCATCTGGGCGATCTCCTCCGGCGTCTTCATGGCGCCGGTGATCATCCAGTAGAGCGGGAAGACAAAGGCCAGGGTGAAGACCACGATGACGGCGACCAGCACCAGCCAGTAGATCCGCCGGCCCCACCTGCTGTTGAGCTGGTGCGGCGAGACGATCGTGCGGAACTGCACCTGGATCGGCTTCGGTGACCGCTTCCGCGGCCGTTGCCGCCCGGTGGCGGCGCGGGCGCCGATGGAGATCATGCCGTGTCCTCACGGGTCGTCCTGAGCTGGAAGGCCGCGAAGACGAGGAGCGCGAGCATGAGCAGCATGCCGAGCGCGCCCGCCTGGCCGTAGTTCATCTGCGAGAACGCGAACTGGTACATCAGGTACGCCACGCTCACGGTCGCGTTCTCCGGGCCGCCGCCGGTCAGCATGTACGGCTCGATGAACACCTGCATGGTGGCCACGATCTGCAGCATCAGCATGAGCAGCAGGATCAGCCGGGTCTGCGGGATCGTGACGTGCCTGATCCGCTTGAAGATCCCGGCCCCGTCGAGCTCGGCGGCCTCGTACAGCTCGGGCGGGATGTTCTGCAGCGCCGCCAGGTAGATCAGCGTCGCGCTGCCCATGTTCATCCAGGTCGAGACGAGGACCAGGGAGATCAGGGCGGTCGACGACGAGTCCAGCCAGGCCAGCGGCGGCAGGTGGAAGAACTCCAGGACCTGGTTGAACAGCCCGGGCCCCGGGTCGTAGAACCACCTGAACAGCAGCACCGCCACGATCGGCGGCAGCATGACCGGCAGGTAGACCACGAACCGCAGGTAGGCCCGGGCGTGGCGCAGCTCGTTGAGGACGAGCGCGACGACGAACGGCACGGCATAGCCGCACAGCAGCGCGAGCAGCGTGAACTCCACGGTGTTCAGCCAGGCCTCGCCGAAGGCCGGGTCCTGGACCGCCGCCTCGAAGTTGTCCAGCCCCACCCAGGTGGGCGGGTTGATCAGGTCGGTCTTCTGGAAGCTCAGAATGAACTCCCTGACCATCGGATACCAGGCGAACACCGTGAAACAGAACAGGGCCGCGCAGAGAAACCCGTAGGCCGTCAGATTGCGCCTCAAGATCCCCATCAAGGTCAGCCCTTGGCCGCCAGCATGGAGTTCGCCTTGGTCTCGGCGTCGGACAGCAGTTGGTCGACGCTGGCGTCCTTACGGCTCAGCACGCCCGACATGACCACGTCGAGGATGGCGTACAGCTCCTGCGCGTGCACCGGCTCGGCCTTCGGCGGGATCGTCGCGGCGGCCTGCACGTACGGCGCGTAGTTCGTGACCGGCAGCGAGGCGTTCTTCTCACGGTCGGCCTGGATGGCCTTGCCCGTGGGCGAGTCGCCGTAGACGGCGTTGTCGGGGACGCCGACCGGGTTGCCGATGGCCTTGCCGCGGGCGAAGTCGAAGCGGCCCTTGCCGACGGTGTTGAAGCGGAAGTCGATCCACTCCATGCCCGCCTTGGCCTCCTCGGGGGTGGCCTTCGGGTTGACCATGAACGCTTCGCCGCCGCTCAGCGAGGCCTTGGCCTCGGGGAAGCCCGTGATGCCGTAGTCGGCGACGTTGCCCTTGAACTTGTTGACCACGTCGGTGACCACGTCCGGCGCGCCCAGCATCATGCCGACCTTGCCGCTGCCCATGGCCATCATGAGCGACTCCCAGCCCACCAGGAGCTTGTTGCCCATGCTGTTGTCGACCCAGCGCATGTCGTGCAGGTTCTGCAGCACGGCCTTGCCCTCGGGCGAGTTGAAGGCGGCCTGCTTGTTGTCGGGGGTCAGGACGCTGCCGCCGCGGCCGTAGATGGCCTGGGTGAAGTGCCAGCCGCCGGTGTTGCCGCCGGAGTACTCGCCGTAGCCGACGTAGCCGGCGCCGAGCGCGGCGATCTTCTTGGCCGCCTCGCGGACCTCGGCCCACGTCTTGGGCGGGTTGGCGGGGTCGAGGCCGGCCTTGGTGAACAGGGCGCGGTTGTAGACCAGGCCGACGCCGTAGTGGACGTTCGGCACGCCGAACACCTTGCCGTCCTTGGTGACCAGCTCGCGCACGTCGGGGCGCAGGTCGTTCCAGTTCTTGATGGAGCCGGTGTACTGCGAGATGTCGAGCGCCTGGCCCTGGCCGATGACGTCGTTGTAGTTCGTCACCGGGACCACGAAGACGGTCTCCATCTGGCCGCCGGCCAGCTTGGGGCCGAACGTCTTGGGGTCGAAGCAGGGCTGCTGGTCCGTGCTCTTGACCGTCACGCCCGGGTGCGCCTTCATGAACGTGGCCACGTCGTCGTCCCAGGCCTGGCGCTCCTTCGGCGCGGACTTGGCGGGCTGGCAGGCCACCGTGATCGTCACGGCCTGGGCGCCGCCGGAGGCGGACGGGGTGGCGGGGTTGCTGGAGCCGCAGGCCGTGGCTGAGAGGCCGAGCACGGATACGAGCAAGAGTCCCGTGGATCTCCGCATGGTCTGACCCTTCTGATGCGAGGTGCCCACACCATAGGATCGGGGACGGAAGTGCGCAATATTTCGACTTCATATTGCAAGATAACGACTGCATTACGCCGGGGCGGGGCACGCCTGACCCGCCGCACGGGGTCGGGGTCCTTCGGGGGGAAGGGAAGGGGAAAGCCTGCCGTGCGGGGCGGGGAGGGTCAGGGGTTGGCGCGGGCGGTGGAGGCGCGGACCACGAGCTCGGGCTCGAAGAGCAGCTCGTCCGCCGGCACCACCGCCTTGTCGATCTGCGCGACCAGCAGGTCAACGGCGGCCCGGCCCATGGCGTCGATCGGCTGGCGGACCGTGGTCAGCGGCGGATCGGTGCAGTTCATCAGGGCCGAGTCGTCGAAGCCGATGACCGAGATGTCCCCCGGCACGGTGAGCCCCGCCCGGCGGGCGGCCCTGATCGTGCCCAGCGCGAGCAGGTCGCTGGCGCAGATCACGCCGGTCACCCCGCGCTTGACCAGCCGGGCGGCGGCCGCGTGCCCGCCCTCCAGCGAGAACATCGTGTGCTCGACCAGCCCGGGGTCCCCGCCCTCGGCCTGGAACGTCTCCAGCTTGCGCCGCGACGGCATGTGGTCCTTCGGCCCGAGCACCATGCCGACCCGCTCGTGGCCGAGCGCGCGCAGGTGGGCCAGGGCCATCTCGGCGGCCACCGTGTCGTCGCACGACACCTGCGGGAAGTCGAGGTGCTGGACGGCCGCGTTCACCAGCACGGTCGGCAGCTTGCGCTCGTGCAGCAGCTCGTAGTGCCCGTGCGCGGCGTCGGCCTGGGCGTAGAAGCCGCCGGCGAAGACGACGCCGCTGACCTGCTGCTGGAGCAGCAGGTCCACGTAGTCGGCCTCGGAGACGCCGCCGACCGTGCGGGTGCACAGCACGGAGGTGAACCCCTGCTGGGCCAGCGCGCCGCCGACCACCTCCGCGAAGGCGGGGAAGATCGGGTTCTGCAGCTCGGGGAGGACGAGGCCGACCAACCGGGCCCGGTCGCCGCGCAGCTGGGTGGGGCGCTCGTAGCCGAGCACGTCGAGGGCGGTCAGCACGGCCTCGCGGGTCGCGTCGGAGACCCCGGGCTTGCCGTTGAGCACGCGGCTCACCGTCGCCTCGCTGACTCCGACTTTCTTGGCCACCTCTGCGAGTCGTCGCGTCATGCGCAAACTATACGGCCTTCAGCGCAAGCGCTTGCAACGGCTTACGTCGATCCGACGTCAGGCTTTGCACGCCCTCCACAGCGGATCTGCCGGTCCCACCGGGTTCCTGACCAGCACGGAGAGACCGCCCCGACGAATTCTTGTCAGTCAACTGTTTGCGAAATCTCGTCGAAATATTGCGGCAATCTGCTTGGCATCCTATGGTTCGGCCATCTGCCTTACCCGGAGGGCCACCCCCATGAGAGCTGTCTTAGCCGCCCTTTCGTTAGCCATCGGATTCCTGGTAGCCATCGAATTCCATGCCGCGCCCGCGTACGCGGCGGCCGACACCAACCTCGCGGCGGGCAGGACCGCCACCGCGAGCAGCTCCACCGACGTCTACACCGCCGCGAACGTGACCGACGGCAACCAGGCCACCTACTGGGAGTCGGCCAACAACGCCTTCCCGCAATGGGTCCAGGTCGACCTCGGCGTCAGCGCGAGCGTCAACAAGCTCGTGCTCAAGCTGCCGTCCGGCTGGCCCAGCCGTACCCAGACGCTGACCGTCCAGGGCAGCGCGGACGGCTCCGCGTTCAGCACGATCGTCGCCTCGGCGACGTACACCTTCAACCCGACCGCGACGATCACCTTCACCGCCACGACCGCCCGCTACGTCCGGCTGCAGATCACCGCGAACACCGGCTGGCCCGCGGGCCAGGTCTCCGAGTTCGAGGTGTGGGGCAGCGCGCCGGACAATCCGCCGACGGGCGGCGCCAACCTGGCGCTCGGCAAGCCGATCACCGAGTCCTCGCACACCCACACGTACGTGGCCGCCAACGCCAACGACGACAACCTCCAGACGTACTGGGAGGGCGCGGCCTATCCGAACACGCTGACCGTGCAGCTCGGCGCCAACGCCGACCTGACCTCGATCACGCTCAAGCTCAACCCGGACGCCGTCTGGGCCAGGCGGACCCAGACCATCCAGGTCCTGGGCCGGGAGCAGAGCGCGACCGCCTTCAGCACCCTGGTCGCCCAGGCCGTCTACACCTTCGACCCGGCCACAGGGAACTCCGTGACGATCCCCATGACCGGCCCCGTGACCAGCAGGGCCGCCGACGTCCGGCTGCAGATCACCGCCAACTCGGGCGCGCCGGGCGGGCAGGTGGCCGAGTTCCAGATCTTCGGCACCCCGTCGGCCAATCCCGACCTGACCGTGAGCAACCTCGCGTCCTCCCCGGCCGCGCCGGTCGAGACCGACGCGGTCACGCTGTCGGCCACCGTCAGGAACGCGGGCACCGCGGCCGCCGCCGCGACCTCCGTGAACTTCTACGCGGGCACGACCAAGGTCGGCAGCGCGAGCGTGGGCGCGCTGGCCGCGGGGGCGTCGACCACCGTGTCCGCGAACATCGGCGCCAGGGACGCCGGGACCTACCAGCTGTCCGCCAAGGTGGACGAGGACGGCAAGGTCGTCGAGCTGAACGAGGCCAACAACACCACCACCGGCACGCTGACCGTCAAGCCCGTCGACACCGCCGACCTGATCGCCTCCCCCGTCGCCTGGACGCCGGGCAACCCCGCCGCGGGCAACACGGTGACGTTCTCGGTGGCGATCAAGAACCAGGGCACGGTGGCCTCCAGCAGCGGCTCCCACGGCATCACGCTCACCGTCACGAACGACTCCGGCACCGTCGTCAAGACCCTGACCGGCTCGGCCAGTGGCGCCATCGCGCCGGGCGCGACCACGAGCCCGGTGAACCTGGGCACGTGGACCGCGGCCAACGGCAAGTACACGGTGAAGACGGTGCTCGCCGACGACGCCAACGAGCTGCCCGTCAAGCGCGCCAACAACACCAGCGAGCTGCCGCTGTTCGTGGGGCGCGGCGCGAACATGCCGTACGACACGTACGAGGCCGAGGACGCCGTGATCGGCGGCGGCGCCGCACGCGTGGGCCCGAGCCGGGACATCGGCACGATCGCCGGCGAGGCGTCCGGGCGGCGCGCGGTGACGCTCAACCAGACCGGCGCGTACGTCGAGTTCACCACGAGGGCGGACACCAACACCCTGGTCACCCGCTTCTCCATGCCCGACGCCGCGGGCGGCGGCGGACTCAACTCCACCCTGAACGTCTACGTCAACGGCTCCTTCCTCAAGGCCATCGACCTGACCTCCCGCTACGCGTGGCTGTACGGTGCCGAGGCCAGCCCTGGCAACTCCCCCGGCGCGGGGCCGCCCAGGCACATCTACGACGAGGCGAACGTGCTCCTCGGCACCACCGTGCCCAAGGGCAGCACGATCAGGCTGCAGAAGGACGCGGCCAACAGCCAGACGTACGCGATCGACTTCGTGGACTTCGAGCAGGCGACCCCGATCGCGAACCCGGACCCGGCGAAGTACGCCATACCGACCGGTTTCACCCACCAGGACGTGCAGAACGCGCTCGACAAGGCCCGCATGGACGCCAACCTGACCGGCGTCTACCTGCCCCAGGGCGACTACCAGACCTCGGGCAAGTTCCAGGTGTACGGCAAGTCCGTCAAGATCGTCGGCGCGGGCCCCTGGTTCACCAGGTTCCGCTCCCCGGCCGGGCAGGACAACACCGACGTGGGCTTCCGCACGGAGGCCTCGGCCAACGGCTCGACGTTCGCGAACTTCGCCTACTTCGGCAACTACACCTCGCGTATCGACGGCCCCGGCAAGGTCTTCGACTTCTCGAACGTGGCGAACATGACGATCGACAACGTCTGGGCCGAACACCAGATCTGCCTGTACTGGGGTACGAACACGGACAACATCACGATCAAGAATTCACGGATCCGCAACCTGTTCGCCGACGGCCTGAACATGACCAACGGCAGCACCGGCAACCACGTCACCAACGTCGAGGCCAGGGCCACGGGCGACGACAGCTTCGCGCTGTTCTCGGCCACCGACAACAACCCCGGCGAGCAGACCGGCAACGTCTTCGAGAACCTGACCTCGCTGCTCACCTGGCGGGCCGCGGGCGTGGCCGTGTACGGCGGCTACGACAACACGTTCAGAAACATCTACGTCGCCGACACGCTGACCTACCCGGGCGTCACGATCAGCTCGCTGGACTTCGGGATCCCGATGAACGGGTTCGGCGCGAGCCCGCCGACGACGTTCGACAACATCTCGCTGGTCCGGGCCGGCGGGCACTTCTGGGGGCAGCAGACGTTCCCGGCGCTGTGGCTGTTCTCCTCGTCCAAGGTGTTCCAGGGCATCCGCCTCAACAACCTGGACATCGTGGACCCGACTTACAGCGGGATCATGTTCCAGACCGGCTACACCGGCGGCTCGCCGCTGAACCCGGTCAAGGACACGATCCTGACGAACGTGTCGATCAGCGGGGCGCAGAAGAGCGGCGACGCCTTCGACGCCAAGTCCGGGTTCGGCATCTGGGTCAACGAGCTGCCCGAGCCGGGGCAGGGCCCGGCGGTCGGGTCGGCCACGATCAACAACCTGAGGTTCGCCAACAACTACCAGAACATCAAGAACACGACCTCGACCTTCACCCTGACCACGAACTCCTGATAGGAAACCTGCTCGGACTGCCGCTACGGTCTCGACAGCGGCACGAGAGTGGGGCGGCAGACCTGGTCGGCAGGCTTCCTGTCAGGAGAGCTCATACCTGGTGGGCAACCCCTGCCAGTCGCTGACGCTGGTCACCGCGGCGGCGCTCAACAGCGCCCCGCGGTGCAGGCGTTCCTGGGGGATGAGGCCGTCGAGCGCGGCGCTGATGTAACCGGCCGCGAACGCCTCCCCCGCGCCGGACGTGTCCACGATGGGGACCTGCCAGCCCTGCACGTCGTAGCGCATCCGGTCGGCGCGCACGCTCGCGCCCTTCGCGCCGCGGTCCACCACGACCTCGCGCTCGGTCGTGAGGGCGGGCTTGACCAGGTCGAGCTCGTCCTGGCGGAGGAAGAGCAGGTGCGAGTCGCAGGCCAGCTCGCCGAGCACCTCCTCGGCCTCGCGTACCGACGGCCACAGCTCGGGCACGTACTCGACGGAGAAGGAGATCATCACCCCGGCGTTCTTCGCGGCGCTCACAGCGGTGCGCACCGCGTCGAGCGCGTCCCGGCCGAGGCCCGCCGTGATGCCGGTGACGTGGAGCATCTTCGACGCGGCGATCCGGTCGATCGGCACGTTGCCCGGCGTGAGCCGCGAGCCCGCCGAGCCCGCGCGATACTGCGTCACTCTCTGTGCACGACCGACCCGGGTCTCCCTGAGGACCAGCCCTGTCCGTAATCCCCCGGACACCCGCATGTCCTCGACGTCCACGCCCTCGCCCTTGAGCGCGGTGAGCACCCTCGCGCCCAGCTCGTCATCACCCACCTTGCCCAGGTAAGCGCTGCGGTGCCCGAGCCTGGCCAGCGCGATGGCCAGGGTGAACTCCGGCCCGCACACGTCCAGCCGGGCCTCGCTCTCATGGCGAACCCGGCCGCTGGAGACGACCCCCAAGGGCTCGCCGAGCGTATAGACGTCGGTCATGCGCCAGACTGTAGTGGGTCACGCACACGGAGACCTATTTTCGGCCGTAGCCCCTGGTTGCGCGCGTGATCAAATATTTTCTGTAACTTTAGCCAACCTTTTCCCCTTCCTGTGCCTCAAAGTAGTAAAGGGGTCGGCCACCCCGAGCCGCCTCCAAGTCAATACGGGGAGAGGAATCAGCACCCTCATGAGAAAGATCGCACTTGGTATCGTCTCCGCTCTTGTGGGCGGGGCCATGCTTATGTCGGGCGCGGGCTCCGCTTCGGCGGCCACCAAGGTGGACACCCAGCTCAAGATCCGCGACATCGACCCTAATCCGGTCGTGGTCGAGCCCGGTTCCGAGACGACCGCCTACTTCGACATCGGCGCCAGCTCCGACGTCAAGAAGGTCGAGCTGAGCGTGGCGCCCGAGGGCGTCCGCACGCTCCGCGCCAAGGACGTCAAGGACCTCGAGGGCTGGCGCTTCGCCGTCGGCTTCGCCGAGGGCGACCCCGAGGGCAAGTGGCAGGCCACCGCTGTCGCCTTCGACTCCGCCGGCAAGGAGATCGCGAAGGACACGGCGTTCTTCTCGGTCGAGGTCAAGAAGGGCAAGGCCGAGACCCGCATCTCGCGCTTCTCCGCCGACCCGTACAAGGTCCGCAAGGGCCGTACGATCGAGTTCTCCGGCCGTCTCCAGGTGGATGACGACGGCTGGGAGGGCGTCCGCGGCGAGCGGGTGAACGTCTACTTCCGCGCCAACGGCTCCAGCGGCTGGAAGTGGGTCGCCTCCGCCAAGACCAAGTGGGGCGGCAAGTTCTACGCCGAGACCCGCGCCTCCAAGAGCGGCACCTTCCGTGCCGTGTTCAACGGCAACGACGAGCTCGACGGTGCCAAGAGCCGCACGGACTCCGTGCGGGTCTACGGCAGCTGGTGGCGTCGTTAATCCATGACGCGAAGGCCCGGTCCTCTCTCTGGGGGCCGGGCCTTCCGGCTTTCGGGGCTCCTCAGGTTTAGCGATCACGCTTTGCGTGCATGGACAGTCGCATTGCGTTGATCGACCGACCCCCGAAGGAGCATCGCATGCCGCACCCCCTCATCGCCCTCGTCCTGAGCATGACGAGCACGCTGGGGGCGGCGCCTTCGTCCGAGCTCTCCGTACGCTACGAGCAGCCGGGCTCACCGCGCGCCGAGCAGGCCAGAAAGCTCCTCAAGGACGGCGACGCGCTCAGGACGCGGATCGGGCTGCCCGCGCAGGTCAAGGTCGTCGCCCGTGACTGCGACGCGGCCGAGGCCGCCTGGGACCCCGTCGAGCGCCGGATCACCGTCTGCTACCAGCTGGTCGACCAGGTGCGAAGCGTGATGGAGGGCATCTCCGAGACCGAGGAGACCGACGCCCGCACCAGGTCCGCCCGCATGGACGGCGCGCTGTCCGTGCTCTTCCACCACCAGCTCGGCCACGCCCTGACCACGCTGAACGGCCTGCCCGACAGCGAGGAGCAGGCCGACCAGTTCGCGGCGCTGACGCTCGCGTCCGACGCGCCCAAGCGCGTGGTGGCCGCCGCCGAGGCCCGCCACCTGCTCGCCGGCCACGCCGGCATCGACCACCTGTCGGGGCCGCCCGAGTCCGCCACGTTCTCCTGCCTCCTGTACGGCGCCGACCCCGCCAAATACGACCGGATCGCCCAGGGTGGCTGGGTCCCACCGGAGCGGGTGCCTTCCTGCGCCGGCGAGTACGACCGGGTCAGGTCCGCCGTGGGCTCAATGGCCGTGAAAGCTGGCACCTAGCGGGTAGCGTCGGAGTATGGCCGACGACCTGCTCAAACACTTCAATCCGTTCGACGTCTTCGACGCGGAGGCCGCCCGGCTCGACCGGTTCTTCAGCGGGCTGGACGAGGCCGGCTGGCAGCAGCCGTCCAGGTGCGAGGGCTGGTCGGTCCGCGACGTGCTGGGCCACCTGGCGGGCGAGGAGCTCTACAACCACGCCTGCCTCGACGGGACCGTGCAGGACCTGCTGACGCGGCTCTCCAAGGCCGGTGTGTCCGGGTTCAACGACTTCAACGAGTGGTCGGTGCGGCAGCGGCGCGGCATGCCCGTGGAAGAGGTCCTGGACGAGTGGCGGGCCGAGAACGGCGAGACGCGGCGCCGCATGCGCGAGCTCGGCCCCGACGGGCTGATCGACACGATGGCCGGGCCGTACCCGTGCGGCCTGCAGGCCTTCCACTACGACTCCGAGTACGCCACCCACGCCGACGACGTCGGCGCGCCCGTCTCCGACGCCGAGACCGACGGCCGGACGCTGTGGCGGGTGGCGGTGGGGCGGTTCGTGCTGGCCGAGCAGGAGGCCAAGGTGCAGGTGGAGCAGACGGCCGACGAGGTCTGGGCCTGCGTGAACGGGGTCGCGGCCTCGCTGTCGTACCCGGAGTTCGTGGAGGCCACGGTGGGGCGCCTGCCCGCGTCGCACGGGATCGACCCGCGCGTCGTCGCGGCGCTGAGGTGCCTCGCCTGACCGTTCGGGTTCGGAGAGGAGGTCGGCCATGTGGCTGCGTAACCGGGCGGGCACGGAGCCACTGAGCGCACGCAGCCCGCTGCGCGCCCGGCGGATCCTGTCCCTGGTCGCGCTGGTGCTGGGAGTGGCGGCGGCGGTGTTCTTCGCGCTGCGGGCCGCGAGCACGGGGGCGGAGGTCTGGCGCTGGGAGGCGGCGATCGCCGCCGCGGTGGCCATCGTGGCGGCCGCCGACCTGGCACTGCTGCGCCGGCGCCGCTGATTCTCAGGGCGTCGCCGGGATTCAGGTGGTCAGCACTGCGAGCAGCAGCAGCACGATCATCAGCACGCCGACCATGAAGATCATCAAGACATGCGCCAGCACCCACTTCCGCAGGCGATCGCCGTACGCCCGGGGAAAGGTGCTGCCATCCGATTCGATCTTGTTGATCGCCGCGACGCGCTTGGCCAGCTCGGGATCCTCTCGCTCAAGAGCCAGCTCGATCTCTGCGAGAATGCGGCGTTCCTTTCCAGAGAGACTCATCGCCATCACCACTGCTCCGTCGCCGGTGACCACCTTTTACCCACCAGTAGCGCAGGCATGCCCCCTCTGGCCGACCGGCGTCGCTTCCCCCGCAGGCGCACGCGCCTGCGGGGGGCCGCCCGTCACTTGCGGTGGTTGGCGTAGCGCTGCTTGAAGCGCTCGACGCGGCCCGCGGTGTCGAGGATGCGGCCGCGGCCGGTGTAGAAGGGGTGGCTGGCGGAGGAGACGTCCACGTCGATGACCGGGTACGTCCTGCCGTCCTCCCACTCGATCGTCCTGTCGCTGGTCAGGGTCGAGCGGGTGAGGAAGGCGAACCCGACGCTCGGGTCGCGGAAGACGACGGGGCTGTAAGCGGGGTGCAGGTTCTTCTTCATGGCCTGCACAACCAGGTGACAACGGTTTTCATTCCCGCGCTTCCGGATCGAGTCCCAGCACCGTACGGCCGCCGTCCACCGGGACGGTGGCGCCGTTCACGAACGCCGCCTCGTCCGAGAGAAGGTGCGCCACGACGGACGCCACCTCCGCGGGGGTCGCGACCCGGCCGAGCGGGTGCAGCATCGCCAGCTGCTCCTCGACGGCCCGCCGCGCCTCGGGGGTCTGCGACTCGATGAACGCCTCATAGCGTTCGGTGGCCACCGAGCCCGGGGCCACGGCGTTGACCCTGATCCCGCGCCTGCCGTACTCCACGGCCAGCGCCCTGGTGAGGCCCTCGGTGGCGGCCTTGGCGGTCGAGTAGGGGAGGCTGCCGGGCACCGCCCTGACGGCCTGGTGGGAGGTGACGTTGACGATGGCGCCGGGCGTACCGGCCGCGAGGAAGTGTCGTACGGCGGTGGCGCAGCCCACCACCGCGAGGTCGAGATTGGCCGCGATCAGGGCCCTGACCTCGGAGATCGGGGACGTGTGCACGGACGCGTCCCGGAACACGGCGGCGTTGTTGACCCAGCCGCGCAGGATCCCCGCCTCCTGGGCCAGATCGGCGGCCCAGGAGGCGACCTCCTCGTCGGCCGCGTCGCCGATCAGGGGGATGACTCGGGGACCGGCCCAGGCCAGGGCGTCGGGGTCGCGTTCGACGGCCACCACGGCGTCCTTCTCGCCCAGCAGTCGCTCGACCACAGCCCTTCCGATGCCACGCCCGCCGCCGGTCACCACATAGGAAAAGGTCATGACTCGACGTTATTCCGCTTTCACCGTGCGCTATTCATAACTCAGCGAAGTGACATTTATCACCGTATTTCTGACCGATGAACGGGAACTCTCCTAGAGTGATCGACGCCGCCGTGCCGAAGTCTCCTATGTGGATGGTCGGCGCGCTCTCGATCACGCAAACCGCGGGTTATGGCGTGCTTTATTACGCGTTCTCGGTGTTCATCCCGCCGATGTCCCGGGAGCTCCACGCCGGGGTCGCGCAACTGACCGGAGCGATCACCCTGGCCGTACTGGTGTCCGGGGTGGCGGCTCCGCTCATCGGCCGCTGGCTCGACCGGCACGGCGGGCGCGGCCTCATGACACTCGGGTCGCTGCTGGGCGGGCTGGCGGTGCTGGCGTGGTCCCAGGTGCGCTCGGTGACCCAGTTGTACCTGGTCTGCGGGGTGCTGGGCGTGGCGTCGGCGATGGTCCTGTACGAGGCCGCCTTCGCCGTGATCGTGGCCTGGTTCGACGCGACCAGGCGGGCGCGGGCGTTACTGGCGGTGACCGTCGTGGCGGGGTTCGCGTCCAGCATCTTCCTGCCGCTGACGGGCTTTCTCGTGGACCTGTACGGGTGGCGGCAGGCCCTGGTCATCCTGGCCGCCGGGTACGCCCTGACCTCGGTGCCCCTGCACTTCCTCGCCGTGCGGAGCCGGGCCGCGCCCCCGCACGCGAACCGGCGCGAGATCGTCGGGGCGGCGCTGCGCGAGCGGCCCTTCTGGCTGCTGGCGGCGGCCTTCCTGACCCAGACCGGCGCGGTGTCGGTCATGGGCGTGCTGCTGGTCACGTACCTGATCACCCTCGGCCACGCCCCCGTCTTCGCCGCCACCGTCGCGGGCCTGCTCGGGGTGCTGTCGGTCACGGGCCGCCTCGTCACCACGGGCCTGCAGGGCCGGTGGTCGGTGGCCTTGATCACGGCGGTGATGTTCGGGCTGCAGGGGCTGGCGGCGGTGCTGCTGCCGCTGGTCGGCGAGAGCGCGTCGGGGGCCGTGGCGGGGGTGGTGCTGTTCGGGCTGGGGTTCGGAGTGGGCACGATCGCCCGTCCCGCACTCCTGACCGACCGCTACGGCACCGGGGCGTACGCGTCCCTGAGCGGGGCGCTCGCCCTGCCCATCACGGCGGCCAAGGCCGTCGCACCGCTGCTGGCGGCGGGGATCGCGCAGTTCGCGGGCTATCCGACGGTCATGGGAGCGGTGGCAGCCGCCTGCGCCCTGGGCGCCCTCTCCCTGGTCGCCTACCACCGCGGCACCCACCCCACCCCCGCCTAACCCCACCGCTACCTGACCTCATCGCCACCTCAACCCGACCGCCACCTCAACCCTGGCGCCACCTCAACCCCACCACCACCTCACCGCCTCAACCCCACTCACCACCGCCTCAACTCCACTACCGCCTCACCCTGCCGCTACCTCAACCTCACCTCCACCTCCACTTCCGCCTCGAACCCAACACCCCTGGCCCAACGCCCCTCGGGCCCGACACCACCCAAGGCCCGACACCACCCTGGCTCCAGCACCACCCCGTCCAACCTCCGCCCTTCCGCCCTTCCGCCCTCAAAGCGGGCCCTGCCATCGGCGCTCGGAGGACTCCACCCACCCCACATGAGGAGCGGGAAACATGCACGAGCGTGCGGGCGCCTAATCGGCTCATGGACCGATCACCGTCGGGCAGACTGGGGAGATGCCAAGCCGCGCACCGGAAACCCCCGATCGCCGTCGGCGGAACTCACGAAACGCTCACCCGCGAACACGTAAGGTAGCCGCATGGATACCCCCACCGACGTTCTGCACCGCGTGTTCGGCTACGACTCGTTCCGGGCGGGGCAGCAGGAGATCATCGACCATGTCGTGACCGGCGGCGACGCGCTCGTGCTCATGCCCACCGGCGGCGGCAAGTCGCTCTGCTACCAGATCCCCGCCCTCGTGCGCCGCGGCGTGGGGGTCGTCATCTCGCCCCTGATCGCGTTGATGCAGGACCAGGTCGACGCGCTGCGGGCGCTGGGCGTGCGCGCGGGGTTCCTCAACTCGACGCAGGACTTCGACGAACGGCAGCTGGTGGAGTCGGAGTTCCTGGCCGGCGAGCTCGACCTGCTCTACCTCGCCCCCGAGCGGCTGCGTGTGGACGCCACGCTGCGGCTGCTGGCCAAGGGTGAGATCTCGGTGTTCGCGATCGACGAGGCCCACTGCGTGGCGCAGTGGGGGCACGACTTCCGGCCCGACTACCTCGAGCTGTCCACGCTGCACGAGCGCTGGCCCGATGTGCCGCGCATCGCGCTGACCACCACCGCCACCCCGGCCACGCACGCCGAGATCTCCTCCAGGCTCGGCCTCGAGCAGGCCCGCCACTTCGTCGCCAGCTTCGACCGGCCCAACATCCACTACCGCATCACGCCCAAGAGCGAACCCAAGCGGCAGCTGCTGGAGTTCCTGCGCACCGAGCATCCCGACGAGTCCGGCATCATCTACTGCCTGTCGCGCTCCTCGGTCGAGAAGATCGCCGAGTTCCTGGTCGACAACGGCATCGCCGCCGTCCCGTACCACGCGGGTCTCGACGCCCGCACCCGTGCCACCCACCAGTCCCGCTTCCTGCGCGAAGACGGGCTGATCGTGGTGGCCACGATCGCGTTCGGCATGGGCATCGACAAGCCCGACGTACGCTTCGTCGCCCATCTCGACCTGCCCAAGTCGGTCGAGGGCTACTACCAGGAGACCGGACGCGCGGGCCGTGACGGGTTGCCGGCCACGGTGTGGATGGCGTACGGCCTCCAGGACGTCGTTCAGCACCGGCGGATGGCCATGGAGGGCGACGATGCCCACCGCCGCCGCCAGGTTAACCACCTGGACGCCATGCTGGCGCTGTGCGAGACCGCCGGGTGCCGCCGGGTGATGCTGCTCGACTACTTCGGCCAGAAGGGCGCCGAGCCCTGCGGAAACTGCGACACCTGCCAGACTCCGCCCGAATCCTGGGACGGCACGGTCCCCGCCCAGAAGGTGCTGTCGACGGTGCTGCGGCTGGCGCGGGAGCGGCGGCAGAAGTTCGGGGTGGGGCAGGTGGTCGACATCCTGCTCGGCAAGAAGACCGCCAAGGTGCTGCAGCACGGCCACGAGACACTGACCGTGTTCGGGGTGGGCACCGACCTGGGCAACGCGGAGTGGCACGGGGTGGTGCGGCAGCTGCTGGCGCAGGGCTTGCTGTCGGTCGAGTCCGACTACGGTGCGCTGGTGCTGACGGACGACAGCGCGTCGGTGCTGCGGGGGCAGCGCGAAGTGCTCCTGCGCCGCGACGCCCTACGCCCCGCCCGCGCCAAGGCGACCTCCTCGTCGAAGGCCCAGGCGGCAGCCGAGCTGCCTGCGGAGGCGGCCCCGCTCTTCGAACGCCTCCGGTCGTGGCGAGGCGCCACCGCGAAGGAGCAGGGGGTGCCCGCGTACGTCATCTTCCACGACGCGACGCTGAGAGAGATCGCCACCGTCCGACCGTCCTCACTGGCAGAGCTGAGCACGATCAACGGGGTGGGAGAGAACAAACTGGCGAAGTACGGAGAAATGGTCCTGGAGGTCCTCCAGGACGAAGCCTGACACCCTGGCACCGCCCGGCCTGAGATCAAGGCACCACCCCGAGCACAGGCCCAGCCACGGCCAGAAACGCGAGCCAAGGCCATGACCGACGCCGAGGCCGTGACCAAGGCTGTGACCAGGCCCAGAACCGAGGCCGTCACCGAGGCCGAGGCCGAGTCGGTGACAAGGCCGAGGCGGTGAACGAAGCGGTGACCGAGGCCGAGGCAGTGGGCCAGAAGCAACGTGGGCTTGAGGCGTGGGCTCAAGGTGTGCGTCCGGAACGTGAACCCCAGGCCGCCGGGCGGTCCGAGGCGTCGACCCGGCGTGCGTGACCCAGGCTCAACCACGACCCCAACCTCAGCCCCAACCTCAGCAGGGCTGCGGACGGACGAAACCCCGGGCGCGGACCGAAAGGTGATGGGCGGGTGGAGCGTGGTGGTGGCGACGGCCGCACGAAGAACGGTCGTCGCCACCACGTTGGTCGGCCGGGTCACGGCGATCGGGTGTCGCCGCCCCGCTGACAACCGGCCGGACGTGTGCTGGGCTTTGTGGTCGGTTTCCCGACATGGCTTGCGGTACAGGATGATCGTACGGCGTGTGAGCGGGAAATGCTGGATGGGCTGGATTGTTCTGTCCTTGAGGTTGGGGTTATTGAGCTGGTCAGAGGGCTGTTGACCAGTTCGGGTCACGGCCGAGATAGGCCAAAAGGTGATCCTCGGCCGAGGCGTGCGGGGGCAGGGTCCTCGGCGGGGCGAACCTGTGCGGCCGGTCGGCGCGCGTGACGAACAGGTGGGCCAGGTCCAGCAGTTCCTCCGCCATGAGGGCCGGGATGGGGTGGTGCTCGCCACAGGCCCTGGCCACGTCCCAGCCGTGCACGGCGATCTCGATCGCACCCGCGGCGGCCACCATGGGGCTGGTCAGTCTACGGTCGTCAATGGAGATCATCCCGGGTCGGGCGATCGTGTCCGCCCACACGCCCAGAAGCTCCGCGGCACGGTCCCTGAGAAGGAGCGCCGGGTTGGCCCCACATCCCTGCACCGGCCGTCCAAAGGCGCTGGAGCGCAAAGAAGCGCTGTCTCCTTCGCCCGTGGCGAATGCGGCGGGCTCACGGACGCCGGAGCGCGAAGAGACACTACCCGCTCTGCCGGAAGCAGCCGTGGCCGACTCACCAGGACCGGAGCGCCAGGACGCACCGCCCCTTTCGCCACCTGGTGCGGATGCAGCCGACTCACGGACACTGAAGCGCGAAGTGGCGCTGTCTCTCTCACCGGGTACGAACGCAGTCCGCCCGCCAAGGCTGGAGGGCGAAGACGCACAGCTCTCATCGGCCGGTGTCGATGCAGTTGGCCGGCCGGCGCTGGAGCCCGCCGCCGGCGGGATGAGGCCGGAGGCGGCGGCGTTCAGGGTTCGGAGGGAGTCGGTCATGTGGTCGAGCAGGTGCTGCAGGTTCCAGTCCGCGCAGGGAGTGGGGCGGCAGAGGGCGGCCGGGGTGACGACGCGTAGGCTGCCCAGCGCGTAGTTGATCGCCCGCTCCAGCAGCGCCACCCCTGCGGCCAACGCCTTTTCTTGATCGCACATATCGCCTCCTCCCCCATGCAGACCGGCGTTCCCGGGAAAACTCATCGCCGCCGCGTACGCTTGGGGCCGGAGCAGAAGGACTGTGAAACCTGCGTTCACGTCAGTCTTCGTGAAGGGTCGTCAGCGTTCTTCTGGCTGGCCGGGACAGAACCTCGTGGAACGGCGCGGCCTTGGTCGTGGCGGACCGTTGGTTCCCGTCATCGAAGACGCGGCACGTGCTCAGCCTGCCGGTGCTCGGCGCCCCTTAGCCGGAACCTTCCGGGGTCACCCGGAGTAGAGGTTGCGTGAAGTGGTTGATGATGGTGACGCTGCTGGTGGTCGCCGGGTGTTCGGCAGAGGTTCCCTCGGCTCCCGGGGCGCGGGCGAGCATACCGAGCTCCGCTCCCGGGACGCAGTCGGTCGTGCCGAGCCCAGATCCCACAGCGCGGGACGCCGTACCAAGCCCCGATCCCACAGCGCGGGAAGCCGTACCAAGCCCCGATCCCAGTGCGCGGGAAAGTGGGCCGAGCCCCGGTCCGACGGCTACCAGGGCTGCGTGTAAGGGGACCTCGGTGCTGCTCGGTGAAGGGTTTCCCGAGGTGCGCGGGACGGGGCAGGGTGCGGAGCTGTGGGGGTTGTTGTTCGCCCCGGGGCCGCCGCTCGCGCGCGGCGAAGAGATCAAGATCGTGTGGCGGATGACGGGCGAAGGCCCGCTGCGCGTCAAGGCGACGCTGCCCGACGGCACGCTTGCCAAGCTCGCCTGGGGGCCTGAGCGGCACGACGGGTCGAGCTGGCACAAACCCGGTGAGGAGTGGGGCACGGGGTTCGTCTTCCCGAAGCAGGGCTGCTGGAAGGTCGAGCTCACCCGTACGCGGGGCTCCGGGTACGTATGGCTGCCCGTCAGATAGCCCGGTCGATGAACGCCGTCACGTCGTCCAGGACCTCGTCCTTGTTCGTCTCGTTGAAGACCTCGTGCCTGGCGCCCGGGTAGATCCGCTCGGTCAGGTCCGTGCCCTTGATCGCCTCGACGCCGGGACGGCTCCCGCTCAGCGGGACGAGTTCGTCGTCGGCCCCGTGCACCCACAGCGTGGGCAGGGGCCCGAGCGTGCCGCCCGCGGCGATCGTGGCCAGCGTCGCGGCGAACGCCTCCAGCGTGGCCCGCTTGAACGGGCCGTGCCACACCAGCGGGTCGGCGGCGTACGCGGCGCCCACCGAGAGGTCGCGGGAGAGCGTGGCCGGGTCGATGGGGACCTCCGGCGGCTCCTCGAAGGCCAGGAGGGTCGGGACGACCGCCCAGTCACCGATCACCGGGCCCGAAAGAACGAGCGCGGCCAGGCCGTGGCCGTAGCGCTGGGCGTAGCGGGCCGCGATCATGCCGCCCATCGAGTGGCCGACCACCACGACCGGGACGCCTGGGTGGTCGGCCCTGGCCTGCTCCTCGACGGTGTAGACGTCGGTCACCACGTCCTCGAAGTCCGCGATGAGCACCCGGTCGCCCGCCGACTTGCCGTGGCCCATGTGGTCGAGGCCGTAGACGGCGGCGCCGTGCCGGACGAGCCGGTCCGCCACGTACTCGTAGCGGCCGATGTGCTCGCCGTACCCGTGGATCAGGATGGCCACGTATCGCGGCCGGTCATGGGGCCACACGCGGACCGCGTTGCGGCCCGCGGTGCCGGTGAAGGTGTGCTCGCGCGATTCGGCCATGGTCACCGAGCGTACGCCCATGATCGCGCGATCGTCCACGCTGCGAGGTCCGAAAATCGCCGACTTCTGGAGGCACGGCGGTGTTGAAGAAGGTATGGACATCCACAGCATCATCGAGAGCCCGTTGGGCGAGATCCTGCTCGTCGGTGACGGCTCGGCGCTGACGCGTGTGTCGTTCGACGTGCGCGTGGAGGCCGGTCTGCGGTGGGAGCCGGGCGCGTTCGAAGAGGTCGAACGGCAGTTCGCCGAGTACTTCGCCGGCGAGCGGGTCGCGTTCGACCTGCCGCTCGCCACCCGCGGCACCCCGTTCCAGGAGCGGGTGTGGGCGGCGGTGGCGGAGCTGCCGTACGGGAGCACGACGACCTACGGCGCGCTCGCCGCGCGGGCCGGCGCGCCCCGTGACCGGATCCGCGCCGTCGGCGCGGCCGTCGGCGCGAACCCGCTGCTCGTCGTCCGCCCCTGCCACCGCGTCGTCGGGGCGGACGGCACGCTGACCGGGTACGCGGGCGGCATCGAGCGCAAGCACGAGCTGCTGACGCTCGAAGGCGCCCTGCAGCCGCAGCTCTGGAGCGCCGTCGGATGAACCCGGCGAAGCTGGCGGAGGAGGCCAAGACGGACTGGGCGACGCCGACAGAGGCGGTCAAGATGGACTGGGCGAAGCTGACGGAGGAGGTCAACTCGTACGGGTGCGCGCTGACGCCGCCGGTGCTCACCCCCGAGGAGTGCGAGGAGATCGCCGGCCTGTACGACGAGCTCGGGCTGTTCCGGTCCACGATCGACATGGAGCGGCACCGGTTCGGCGCCGGGCAGTACCGGTACTTCAGCCGGCCGTTCCCGCCGCTGGTGGAGAAGCTGCGGGCGGAGTTCTACCCGCGGCTGCTCCCGATCGCCCGCGACTGGGCGGCCAAGCTGGGCCAGCCGGCGCCGTGGCCGGACGACCTCGACGAGTGGCTGGACATGTGCCACAGAGCAGGGCAGACCAGGCCGACGCCCATCCTGCTGCGGTACGGGCGGGACGGCTGGAACGCGCTGCACCGCGACCTCTACGGCGATCTGGTGTTCCCGTTGCAGGTCGTGATCGGGCTGGACCGGCCGGGCGAGGACTACACCGGCGGCGAGTTCCTGCTGGTGGAGCAGCGGCCGCGGGCCCAGTCGCGGGGGACGGTGACCCTGTTGCCGCAGGGGCACGGGCTGATCTTCACCACGCGCGACCGGCCGGTGCGCTCCTCCCGGGGCTGGTCGGCCTCCCCCGTGCGGCACGGGGTGAGCACCGTCCGGTCCGGGCTGAGGCATACGCTGGGGCTCGTCTTCCACGACGCGAAATGACGTACACGCTGGTGGGGGCCGACGGCCGCCCGCATCCGAGTCCGGTGCCCGGCACGCTGGGCGGGCATCGAGGGGCTCGGCTGTACGGGCGGCTGGACTGCCCCTCGGCGCTGCGCGCCATCGCTCGCGGGGGATATATCCGGCATCGGGTCTTCTTCGCCGACGCCGGTGACGCGGTGGCGGCCGGGTATCGGCCGTGTTCGAAATGCTTGCCGGAGGCGTACCAGGTGTGGAAGGGCCGGGGGACATCGTGATTCCGCTGCCGACGCGGGAGATCGCGCCGGGCGCGGTGCACGTGCCCGGCTGGCTGACACTGGACGAGCAGCGCCACCTCGTGGAGGCGTGCCGCGCGTGGGCCACGGGACCCGTGCCGATCCGGCACACCGTGCTGCCCCGGGGCGGGGTGATGTCGGTGCGGACGGTGTGCGTGGGGTGGCACTGGCAGCCGTACCGGTACACGCGCATCGCCCACGACGTGAACGGCCGGCAGGTGGCCGAGTTTCCGGCATGGCTCGGCGAGCTGGGCCGGCGCGCCCTGACCGAGGCGTACGGGCTCCCCGGCGACACGTACGAACCCGACACCGCTCTGATCAACTTCTACGACGGCCAGGCCAGGATGGGCATGCACCAGGACAAGGACGAGAAGTCCGACGCCCCGGTGGTGTCGCTGAGCATCGGCGACCGGTGCCTGTTCCGCTTCGGCAACACCGAGACGCGCGGCCGCCCGTACACGGACGTCGAGCTCGCCTCGGGTGACCTGTTCGTGTTCGGGGGGCCGTCGCGCTTCGCCTACCACGGCGTGCCGAAGGTCTATCCGGGCACCGGCGATCCCGCCACCGGCCTGACCTCCGGCCGCCTCAACATCACGATGCGCGTCACCGGTCTTCGGTGACGTAGTCGAACTCCTCGTCGGAGAGCGTGCGCCGCAGCGTCCGCAGCACCTTGGCCGGGTCGTCGTCCGGCCCCTGTGAGTAGAAGGGCCTGCCGTCGCGGCCGAACGTGATCGCCGCGTCCCCCTCCCACTTGCCCAGCACGTCGGCCGCCGGGGTGAAGTCCTCGTGCGGCTCGAACCCGAGCGTGCGCGCGTAGTCGACCGACCCGAACACCAGGTGCCGGGCCAGCTCGATCGGCGCCTCCTGGTAGCCCGCGTACTCGCCGAAGAAGTACTGGCGGAAGCGCCGCAGGTCGCGGTCGTCGAGCACGTCGGGGCCGATCGCGTTCTTCGCCCCGAGGCAGTGGACGTCGGCGAGGTAGCCGGCCACCGTCATCCTGTCCCAGGTGTGCCGCCGCGCGACCAGCACGCACACCAGGCCGCCCATGCCCGAGCCGGGCGCCTCGTCCACCCAGCCGCGGGCCGGGTCGACGGTGAGCCCCTCGCTCCAGCCGGTGTTGACCCAGCACCCGACCACCTCGGGCTCGGCGGCGGGAGCCTCCGCGGCGATGGCCCGCACCAGCGGCGCCACGACGGACGGCGACACCTTCAGCGCCTTGGCGATCTCCTTCGGGGAGCGGCCCTCGGCGCGCAGCTCGCGTACCCGATCCTTCAAGTCCATTCGGGCAGCTTAGCCGCCCCCGGGGCCGTTCAGCGGGTGGCAGGCCGCACTCAGAGGAGTCCGCCGAATGTGGAGATACCGTCAAGCTCCCCGGTGGAAGGAGGACCCGCGCGGCTCCTGGCCGGTCACGCTGCCGATGCAGCGCAGGAAGCGCGTGCCGTTCTCGAACTGCGCCTGCGACGGCGGCATCACGTCCGCCCGCCAGTTGGCCGCGCCGATGTTCTTGGCCGCGCCGACGCGGCTGGCCAGGAGCACCGCCCGGTGGCAGATCCGCTTGACCGTGGGGTGCTTGGCGAGGTCCTGCTGCACGTACGTGTCGGCGTCCGCCGGGATCGGGGCGACCGCGAACGTCTCCCACACGTGCTCCTCCTCGCACCCGACCCGCCTGGCCTTCGTGTCGCCCGTGATGATGACCAGGCCACCCCAGCACTCCGACTCCGCCACGCACGCCGCCTCACCGCCGCGCACCTTGCTCGCCGGGCAGTTCTCCGTGTACGTGTCGATCCCCTTGAACACGGTCTTCGGAGGTTCTTCCGTCTTGTCCGTGGACTGGGCGGAGGGCGTCGACGCACCGGACGCCGCCTCGTTGGTGCCCGGCTCCTTGGTGACGTACGTGTAGACGACCACGCCGACGCCTATCGAGATCACCAGCGCCAGGGCGGCGGCGATCGCGACCAGCGCCTTCGAGGCGCCGTTCCTGGCGGGTGGCCGGGTGGGTGGCAGGGTGTCCGCGCGGCTGCCGGGCGGCGGGCCGGTGACCGGCGGGCCCATCCCCGGGTGCTGCCCCATCGGCTGGTTGACGGGCTGGGACGGGGTGAACGGCGCGGCATGACGTGCCGGCCCGGGGGCTCCCGGAGAGGGAACGGCGTCATGGGCCGGGGCAGGGCCGAGCGGTACGGCGGCGAGGGCGTCGCGGAACGCCTCCGCGGTGGGCGTGCGCTCGCGCGGGTCGCTCGCCAGCGCCTGGCGCAGCACGGCGGTCAGCTGGGGCGGCACACCGGGAATGTCGGGAACCGGCAGGCGGTGCAGGGCCAGGATCATCGCCAGGTTCGGCACGCCGCTCTCAGGGAAGCGCGGCGGGCGGCCGTTCAGGAGGGCGTAGACGGTGGCGGCCAGCGCGTACACGTCAGCGGCCGGCGTCGGCTCGGCCAGCTCGAACGCCTCGGGCGGGGCGTACGAGGGCGTCAGGGACTCGCGTGTCACCGAGGCCTCGGGCCCGGACGCGGGCATGGTGGCCAGGCCGAAGTCCGACAGCGCCACCTGGCCGTACCGGTTGACCAGGATGTTGCCCGGCTTCACGTCCCGGTGCAGCACACCCTGCGCGTGCGCGGCGGCCAGCGCGTCGGCGATCCGTACGCCCATGTCCCGCGCCTCGACCGGCGACAGCCGCCGCCCGGACAGCGACCCGCCCGGGCACAGCTCCAGCACCATGTACGGCCGCCCGTCGGGCAGCAGCCCAGCGTCGTAGACGGCCACCACGTGCGGATGGGCGGACAGCGCCCCGGCGGCCGTGACCTCGCGCAGGAACCGCCGCCGGTCGCGCTCGGACAGCAGCACCCGGTTGTCGACCTTGAGCGCGACCTCGCGGCCCACGGCCGACTGCAGGGCGAGGTAGACGACACCGAAGCCGCCCTGGCCGAGAACACCCTTGATCTCGTAGCCAGAAACCGATAATTCGGACACCCGCGGAAGCGTACCGGTTCGGAGTGACACCCATCGGAGGAGAGGGTCAGCCGACGGCCTGGAGCAGCTCGCGGAGCCGGGCCGCGTACGCGCGCGGATGGCTGGTGTTGCCGTTGTGCCCGCCGGGGAACTCCACCAGCTCCGTGCCCAGCAGCCGCGCCAGCTCGGCCGCGCAGCGCCGGTCGAAGACGTGGTGCGGGGTGGTGTGCCCGGCCGCGGGCAGGATGCGCGTGCGGCACCCGCTCAGGTCGAGGTCGTCCGCCACCACGGCCGTGAAGTCGTGGCGGATGAAGAAGTCGAAGTTCGCCTGCCGCCGCGGCGTGACGGGCTGCGGGGTCAGACCGGTCTCGGCGTCCTCGGTGATGCCGAGCACCCGCTTCACCTGGCCGATCGCGGCGGGCAGGCCGCCTTCGCGGTAGAGCTCCTGGAGCTCGGTCAGCTCCTCGCGGTGCCCGGCGCGTTCGGCCTCGGGCAGCAGCCACGGCGAGACGGGCTCGTGCGCGATGAGCAGGTCGAGCTGCTCGGGGTGCTCGACGGCCAGGTGGAGCCCGATGGAGGCGCCCAGGCTCTGCCCCAGCATGATCACGGGCTGGTCGGTGAGGTGGGCGAGCAGCCGGTGCACGTCGCCGGCGTGCTCGCGCACGCTCACGCCGGCGTCGGGGACCGTGCTGCGGCTGAGCCCGCGCCGGTCGTACGTGATCACCGTGTACGCGTCCTCCAGCCGGTCGACCAGGTCGACGGTGCGGCCCGCGTCGCCCTCGCCGCTCTGCGAGATCAGCAGGAACGGGCCCGTGCCGCGCACCTCGTAGTAGAGGTCGGCACCGGGCATGCGCAAGACGTCAGCGTTCATGCCTCGAAGATAATCCATCAAATCTGATACATCAAGTTCGATGCATCGTGCCGGGGACCAGCCTGGCGGCCAGCTCCTCCAGAACCGCCACGGTCTCGGCCACCCGCCCCGGGTCGTCCGTGCCCAGCGCGGCGCCCAGCGCGGCGTCGATCGGGGTGTCCCTGACCTGCGTCACCCGTTCGGACACCCCGGGCGCCTCGCGGATGATCGTGCGCCGCCGGTCCGCGGGGTCCGTCTCGGCGATCACCGCACCCGCGGTCCGCAGCCGCGCGATGGCCGCCGACACCGCGCTCTGCGGCAGCCCGGTACGGGAGGCGATCTCGCCCACCGTCGTGTCGGGGTGTCCACGCAGGTCGCTCACCACGATCAGCACCGTGCGCAGGCTCGTGGAATGCTCGCCGATGCCCTCGCTCGGCATGGCCTCCTCACCGATCTTCATCAGCGTCCGGCCCAACAGGAACAGCTCGACCCCATTCACGACCAGCAACATACCGGCGGGGATGAGTAAGGTCGTGCGACGTGACGACGGAGTTGGAGGGCCTTGCCGAGCGCCTGCGCGAGTTCGCCAGGGTCAGGGACTGGGAGCAGTTCCACACCCCCAAGAACCTGGCGATGGCGCTGGCGGGCGAGGTCGGGGAGCTGGTGGCGGAGTTCCAGTGGCTCACCGCCGACGAGTCCATGGAGCCCGATCCCGACACGCTCGCCCGGATGCGCACCGAGCTGGGCGACGTGACCCTCTACCTGGTCCGGCTGGCCGACGTGCTGGGCGTGGACCTGGTGGAGGCGGCCCGGGCCAAGCTGGACGACAACGACCGCCGCTACGACGCCGACCGCTATCGCGGGTCGGCCAGGAAGGCCCCGCCCTCCGGCTGATCAGGGATGCGTTCCCGGGACGAACGGCCTGATGTCGATCCGGCCGTCGTCGCAGACCATCGCCTTGAACGGGATCTCCAGGTGGGCCGTCTCGTCCGGAGGCATGATCATCAGCCGGGCCGACGTCGGGCAGCGCTTCTCGGTCCCGGTCTGCACCATCCCCCAGTGCAGCCGGGCATAGGCGGAGGCCTTGGGCGCCAGCACCACCCGGCGGGGCTGGACGCTCTCCCTGCGCACCCGGGTCCGCAGGGCGTCGCCGTTGCCGTCGAACATGACCAGCCCGGCGAAGCCGTACACCCAGCAGGTCCGGGTGGAGGTGTTGGTCAGCACCAGCGGCGCGTACACGTTTCCCGCTCCCGGGTCCGGCCGCCCGAGGTGCGCCGTGAGGGCGTCGGTACGGCAGCGCCCGGCCGCCGCCTGCGCCACGGCTTCGCCGGATCCGAGGAGGCCGGACGTGACCGAGGTCAGCAGTACGCCCGCCAGCAGCGCCGACCCGGCGCGATTGAATCGCTTCATGCTCCGTTGGATGCGCCGGACGCCCGTTTCGTTGAAGATTTCGTCGAGAGGCTCAGTGGCGCCTGAGGATCGCGAAGGTGAGGGCGGCCAGGCCGACGAAGGCGACCGCGCTGATCGCCGCCACCGTGTTGAGCCCCGTGGTGAACGCGGCCCGCGCCAGGTCCAGCACGTCGGGCAGGTCCTTGGCGGCGGTCACCGCGGCGGTGATGCTCTCGCGGACCGCCTCCACCGGCAGGTGCTCGGGTAGCTGGGCACGGTAGACGGCGCTGCCGAGGCTGCCCAGCGCGGCCACGCCCACCGCGACGCCGAACTCGCCGCCCGTCTCCGACAGCGAGGCCGCCGACCCGGCCTTCTCCGGAGGCGCGGCGGTCATGATGACGCCGTTGCCCACGCCCATCGGCAGCGCGATGCCCGCGGAGGCCAGGACGAGCCCGGTCACGACCAGCCCGGTGCCGCCGGCGCTCGGCACCTGCGTGTGCAGGAACAGCCCGACCGCGCCCACGGCGAACCCGCCGGCCATCACGTACGCGATACCGACGCGGCGGGCGATCGCGGGGGCCAGCGTCAGGGCGACGATCATGGCGAGGTTCTGCGGCACGAGCCAGAGGCCCGCCTCCAGCGGGGACATGGCCTCCACGGTCTGCAGGTACTGGGTGGTCATCAGCGTCGTCCCGGCCATCACGATGCCGCCGAGCAGCATGGTCCCGAGCGTGGTCGCGAAGGCCCGGTTGCCGAACAGTCGCAGGTCGAGCAGAGGATCGGCGAGCCGGCGCTGCCGCCGTACGAACACCGTGCCGAACGCCGCCCCGGCCACGACCGCCGCCACCGGCACCGGGTGCCAGCCGCTCCTGGCGACCTCCTTGAGCCCGTACACGACCGGCAGGATGGTCGCGAGCGACAGCGCGACGCTGGCGAGGTCGAGCCGCCCCGCGTCCGGGTCCCGATACTCGGGCAGCAGCGTCCGCCCGGCGACCAGCAGCAGCACCATGAACGGCACCCCCAGCAGGAAGGCCGCCCCCCACCAGAAGTGCTCCAGCAGCAGCCCGCCCACGATCGGCCCGGCCGCCATGCCCACCATGAAGCAGCTGAACCAGAGCCCGATCGCGGTCCCCATCTGCTTGGCGTCCTGGAACATGTTCCTGATCAGCGCCATCGACGACGGCATCAGCGTCGCCCCCGCGACGCCGAGCAGCGCCCGGGCGGCGATCAGCATCTCGGCGCTCACCGAGTACGCGGCCACCACCGAGGCCGCGCCGAACGCCGTCGCCCCGATCATCAGCAGCCGGCGCCGCCCGATCCGGTCGCCCAGCGTCCCCATCGTGACCAGGAACCCAGCCAGCATGAAGCTGTAGATGTCCATGATCCAGAGCTGCTGCGACGCGCTCGCCCCGAGGCCGGCGCTGAGGTGCGGAAGCGCCAGGTAGAGCACGCTGACGTCGACGGAGAGCAGCAGGGCCACGGAGGCCAGGACGGCCAGCCCGGTCCATTCCCGGCGGCCTGCGTGGGTGCCCGTAAGTGTGGCGGTGTTCATCTCGTTCCCCTTTCGGTTGCACTTCACGGTGCGGCAAGGGGCTTCTGATGTTCTTTTCGCGGGCTTAAGGCCGCACATAGGGTGACGAGCATGCGTTTTGGGGTGCTGGGTCCGCTGGCCGTGTGGACGGACTCCGGCGAGAGTGTCACGGTTCCCGGGCTCAAGGTGCGGGCGCTCCTCGTGGACCTGCTGGTCCACGAGGGTCACCCTGTGTCCGTGGACCGGCTGGTCGACGACCTGTGGAGCGGGGAGCCGCCGGGCAATCCGGCCGGGGCGCTGCAGGTACGCGTCTCGCAGCTGCGCAAGGCGTTCGAGGACGCCGAGCCCGGCGGCAAGAACCTCGTCGTCTCCCGCGCCCCCGGCTACCTGCTGCGTCACGAGGACGGCGCCGTGGACGCGGCGCGCTTCGCCGACCTGCTGGGCCGGGCGGAGGCCGCCGACAGCCCGCGCACCAGGGCCGGGCTGCTGGCCGACGCGCTGGCGCTGTGGCGGGGCCCCGCGTACGCCGACTTCGCCGACGAGGAGTACACCAGGTCGGCCATCCTGCGCCTGGAGGAGCAGCGGCTGTCCGCGCTGGAGCAGCACGCCGAGGCCCGGCTGGAGCTGGGCGAGCACGGCCTGCTCGTGGGCGAGCTGGGCGACCTGGTGGCCAGGCATCCGCTCAGGGAACGGCTGCGCGCCGTCCACATGCGGGCCCTCTACCGCGCGGGACGCCAGAGCGAGGCGCTGGCCTCGTACGGCGAGCTGCGGGAGCGGCTGGCCGACGAGCTCGGCCTCGACCCCGGCCCCGAGCTGGTCGCCCTGCACCAGGCGATACTCGGGCAGGACCCTGCCCTCAGCGTGCCCGCCGACCGACCCGTCACGAACCTGCCCGCCTCCGTCAGCAAGCTCATCGGCCGGGACGAGGCGCTGGCCGAGGTGTGCGCGCTGGTGGGCGACGAGCGGCTGGTGACGCTCACCGGCAGCGGCGGGGTCGGCAAGACCCGGCTGGCGCTGGAGGCCGCGAACCGGCTGGTCGACGGGTTCGCGGACGGGGCCTGGCTGGTCGCGCTCGACCAGGCGTCCCGCTCCCCCGCCGAAGCCGTGCTGGCGGCCCTGGACATCCGCGAGGACGCCGGCTCGACCCCGGCGGGCCCGGGCGCCCAGGGAGACCAGGCGCTGGGGCGGCAGCTCGGCGCGGCGCTCAGGGCCAGGCGGATGCTGCTGGTCCTGGACAACTGCGAGCACGTGGTCGAGCAGGTCGCCGAGCTGGCCGAGGCGCTCCTGCGGGCCTGCCCGGACCTGCGGATCCTGGCCACGAGCAGGGAACCGCTGGCCGTGGCCGGCGAGGTGCTGTGGAGCGTGCCGCCGCTCGACGTGCCGGGCAGCGCCGACCTGGCGGTCATGGCGCGTTCGGACGCGGTCAGGCTGTTCGTGACCAGGGCCGCGGCCTCCGCCCGCGGGTTCGCGCTCGACGCCCGCAACGCGCCGGCCGTGGCGCAGCTCTGCCGGCGGCTCGACGGCATCCCGCTGGCGCTGGAGCTGGCCGCGACCCGGGTGCGGGCGCTGGGCGTCCAGGGCGTGGTGGCCAGGCTGGACGACCGGTTCCGGCTGCTGGCCTCGGGGCAGCGGGGCGCGCCGGCCCGCCAGCAGACGCTCACCGCGGTGATCGACTGGAGCTGGGACCTGCTGTCCGACGAGGAGCGCCGCGTCCTGCGCCGCCTGGCCGTGCACGCCGACGGCTGCACGCTGGAGGCCGCCGAATCCGTCTGCGACGCCGCCGAGCTCGACGTGCTCAACCTGCTGGCCCGCCTGGTCGACCGCTCGCTCGTGGTCGTCGTCGAGTCCCCCGCGGGCGTCCGTTACCGGCTGCTGGAGTCGGTGTCCGAGTACTGCCGGGCCAAGCTGTCCGACGCGGGCGAGCTCGACCGGGTACGCCTCGCGCACCTGCGCCACTACCTGGCGCAGGCCGTACAGGCCGAGCCCGAGCTGTACGGGCACGACCAGCGGGACTGGCTGCTGCGCCTGGACGCGGAGGCCGCCAACATGCGGGCGGCGCTCGACACGGCGGTCGCCCGGCAGGACTCCGGCTCGGCGGCCCGGCTGGTGAACGCGCTGGCCTGGTACTGGTTCCTGCGCGGCCGGCTGGCCGAGGGCCGGCGGTCGCTGGCGGCGGCCCTGTCCGCCGGCGGAGCCGGCTCCCCTGACCTGGCCAGGGCGGCGGCCTGGGAGGCCGGGTTCGCGCTCATGGTGGGAGAGGAGGCCCGCTGGGAGCCCGTGCTGGCGGCGGTCGAGGATCCGGGCGAGCGGGCCAGGGCCGAGTTGTTCGTGAGCATGCACGTCAAGGACATGCCGACCGCGCAGGAGCTGGTGAGCCGGGCGCTGGCCACGTTCAGGGCGACCGGCGACCGGTGGGGCGTCGCGGCGGCGCTCGCCCGGCAGGCCAGGGACGCGTTCACGACGCGGGACATCGAGGCGCTCGAACGCATCGGCGAGGAGAGCGCGCGGCTGTTCACCGAGCTGGGCGACCGGTGGGGGCTGCTGCAGGCCACGGCGTGGCTGGCGTCGCTGGCCGAGATGGCGACCGACGCGGAGCGGGCCACCCGGCTGTTCGGCGAGGGGCTGCGGATGGCCGAGGACCTGGGGCTGTGGCCGGAGGTCTCCACGCGCATCGCCTGGCTGGGCTGGATCGCGCTGATGAGCGGCGACTACGACCGCGCCATGGAGTTCTGCGAGCGGGCCATGAAGCTGGCGCAGAGCCAGGGCTACATGGAGGGCGTCACGATGGGCGAGATGGGCCTCGGCTTCGCCGCCCGCCGGGCCGGGCTGCTGGACCTGGCCGAGACGCACCTGCGCCGGCTGCTCGAAGGGGTGCCGCGCGACCCGGCCGTCGAGCCGCCGCTGCACCTGCCGGACACGCTGGTCGAGCTGGGCTATCTCACCGAGCTGCGCGGGGACCCGGCCGCGGCCATGGAGATGCACGTGGAGGCGCTGGCCGCGGCCCGCAGGATGGGCGACGTCAGGACGATGGCCTTCGCCGTGGAGGGCGCGGCCTCGGCCGCGGGGCCGACCGAGAAGGCGGCCGTCCTGCTGGGGCTGGCCGCCGCGGCCAGGGAGCGGAACCAGACCCCCCGGGGGGCGGCCGAACGGGCCGACGTCGAGCGGGCGACGGCGAGGGTGCGCGCCGCGCTCGGGGAGGACGCCTTCGCGGCCGCGTACAGGGAAGGCGCCGCCCTCAAGCTCGACCAGGCCGCCGACCTGCTGTGAGAGCTAGGCAAGGTGCTCGGCGAGCCGGTCGAAGAACTCGCTCCAGCCTGCCTTGGCCTGCTCGGCGTGCGCGGCGTCGGTGTTGACGCCGTACTGGTGGAAGCGCATCCCCGTCTTGCCGTCCGCCTCGGTGAAGTCGATGGTGACCACCGACGCCGGCCCTTCGCCTGGGTTGTCCGGGTCGCCGGTGGTGAACACCAGCCGCTCCGGCTCCGCCACCTCGCGGTAGGTGCCGTCCAGCGTCGCCTCGAACCCCTCCTCGCCGACCAGCGTGGCCCGCCAGATCCCGCCGGGGCGGGTGTCGAGGGTGATGCGGCCGACCGGCACGGTGAGCATCCGCGGCCCGAACCACCGCGAGAAGCGCTCCGGCTCGGTCCAGGCGGCCCACACCAGCTCGCGGGGGGCGTCGAAGTGGCGGGTGATCTCGTATTCCGCGGTCTGTGTTGTCATGTCCCCAGAGTGCGGGGACGGGCTTTAGATCCGCTTCTCGTGGTCTTAAGGTCGGTGCATGAGGATCATTCGCGCGGCCAGGGTGCTCACGGGGCGCCCCGGAGAGGTGGTCGCCGACGGCGAGGTCCTCATCGACGGCGACAGTATCGTCTCCGTGGGGCCGCGCGGCAGCGGGGGCGCGGCCGCCGAAGTCCTCGACCTGCCGGGCCACACGGTGCTGCCCGGGCTGATCGACGCGCACGTGCACCTGGGGTTCGACGCGAAGGTCGACCCGGTGACGCGGCGCGGCTCCGAGAGCGACCACCACCTGCTGTTACGCATGGCCGAGAACGCCCGCAAGCTCGTCACCGCCGGCGTCACCACCGCCCGCGACCTGGGCTCGCGCGGCTTCCTCGACCTGGCCCTGCGCGACGCGATCGAGGAGGGCCTGGCCGTCGGCCCGCACATCGTGGCCGCCACCAGGCCCATCACGATCACCGGCGGCCACTGCTGGTACATGGGCGGCGAGGCCGACGACGAGCCCGCCATCCGCCGCGTCGCCAGGGAGAACCTCCGGGCGGGCGCCGACTGCCTGAAGGTGATGGCCTCCGGCGGCCTGATGACGCCGGGCGCGCCGCCGAGCTGGGTGCCGCAGTACGGCACCGAGCAGCTCAGGGTCGTCGTGGAGGAGGCCGCCTCGCGCGGCAAGGGCGTCGCCGCGCACGCCCACGCGCACGCCTCGATCCGCAGCTCCGTCGAGGCGGGCGTCACGACCGTCGAGCACTGCACGTTCTTCGGCCCGTCGGGGCACGAGTACGACGCCGGGCTGGCCGACTTCGTCGCGGCGAGCGGCACGTACGTGTGCCCCACGGTGCACGGCGTGTTCTGGCGGATGCGCGAGCTCCACGGCCCCGAGATGATCGACGCCTGGCTGCACGGCGTGGCCGCCATGCGGGAGGCCGGGATCCGGCTCATCGCGGGGACCGACGCCGGCTTCGCCAACGGCGGCATAGCCAACGAGACCGACGGGTACATCGGGGGCCTGGAGGTGTTCGCGGAGGCCGGGTTCGGCCACGCGGAGATCATCGAGCTGGCCACCGTGCGCGCCGCCGACGCCTGCGGGGTGGGCGGGGTGACCGGCAGTCTGGAGGCGGGCAAGCGCGCAGACCTCATCGCGGTCAAGGGCGACCCGCTCGAACGCCTCTCCGACCTGCGCAACCTCACACTCGTCCTGGTGTCCGGGCGCTCCGTCACGCAGACGGGCGTGGACACGGTGACCTCGTCCGCCGGCTGAGAGGATTCGTCATGCTGCCCTGGTCCGCCGAACTGGCCGGCCGCCTCGACCACGACGTCGTCGACAGCGCCCTGCTGCGCGGCAACCCCCTGGGCGACCCGCACGAGCGCCCGGTGATGGTGTACGTCCCGCCGGGCTACGACGACGACCCCTCCCGCCGCTACCCCTCGATCTACGTGCTGCTCGGCTACACCGGCCACGTCGCCATGTGGCTCAACCGGGCGCCGTTCCGGCAGCCGTACCCGGAGCTGGCGGACGCCGTCTTCGCCTCCGGGGAGGCCCTGCCCGCGATCGTCGTGTACGTGGACGCGTGGACCTCGCTCGGCGGCAGCCAGTTCCTCGACTCCCCCGGCACCGGGCGCTACCACTCCTACCTGCGCGACGAGGTCGTGCCGTGGGTGGACGCCCGCTACCGCACGATCGCCGACCGCGACCACCGGGCGGTGACCGGCAAGTCGAGCGGCGGCTACGGGGCCATGGTGACCGCCATGCTGGCGCCCGACGTGTTCGGGGCACTGGCCACGCACGCCGGTGACGCGTTGTTCGAGGTGTGCTCGCGCGGGTCGTTCCCCAAGGTGGCGCGCCGACTGCGCGACATGTACGACGGCTCGTACGACAAGTTCCTCGCCGACTTCCGCGGCCGCCTGGCCGGGACGAAGGAAGGGGACCTGGAGCTGCTGGAGATGTACGCGTACTCGGCCGCCTACTCCGCCGAGCCCGACGGCACCGTACGCGTGCCCTTCGACGACACGGGCGCCGTCGTGCCGGAGGTGTGGGAGCGCTGGCTGTCCTGGGACCCCGTGATGATGGCCCCGCGGCACGCCGAGGCCCTGCGCTCGATGCGGGCGATCTGGGTGGACGCCGGGAGCAAGGACGAGTACTTCCTGGACTTCGGGGCCGTGGCGTTCCGGCGGGCGCTGGAGGCGGCGGGCGTCAAGGACGAGAACGTCTATTTCGAGCTCTTCGACGCCGGCCACGGCGCCATCGAGTACCGCTACCCGCTCGCCCTCGCCTGGTTGTCGCGCCGCCTGGCCCCCTGACCTACGACCGGAGACCGCGCACGCCGGCCAGCGGCGGCTGGGCTCCTTCTATCAATCATTCAGATGATACTTGTCAACTGAATGATTGATGACCTACTGTCCCTCACATGGCGGCACGGAGGGCGCCGCGCCCCGAGGAGCGCGGCAAGGCGGCGGAGCTGACGCGGGAGCGGATCCTGCGGGCCGCCGTGAGCGAGTTCGGCGAGAAGGGATATTCCGGCGCGCGTACGGCCGGGATCGCCGCCCGCGCCGGCGTCAACCAGCAGCTGATCTCCTACTACTTCGGCGGCAAGCAGGGGCTGCTGGAGGAGCTGCGGCGGCGCCGGCAGGCGGACGAGGCGGCGCCGGACGGCTCAGCCGGCTCCTTTTCTGAGTCGGTCGGGGCCCAGTTGGCCCGGACGCTCGACGACCCGGAATGGGCTCGGCTGGTGGTGTGGCAGGCGCTGGGCGACTGCCCGTTCGCCGACGCCGAGGACGGACAGCGGTACGCGGAGGCGCAACGCGCCCGAATGGCCGAGTCGCTGGAGCGGATGCGCGGGCGGCAGGAGGCCGGGGAGGTCACCGAGCGGGCCGATCCGGCGTTCGCGCTGCTGGTCGCGTACGCGGTGGTGTTCGCGCCGATCACGATGCCGCAGTTCGTCCGGGACATCTTCGGCGACGACCCGCTCTCGCCCGAGGTGCGCCGCCGCCTGCACAGTGGACTGGTCAGGCTTCTTGGCGAGGCCGAGGATTAGAGAGGTTCTGTCGCGATGGTGATGGTGGTCTTCGGGGCTCGGGGCAATGTGGGGCGCCATGTCGCCGCCGGCCTGCTGGCGGCCGGCGAACGGGTGCGGGTGACGGGCAGGGACCCGGAAAAGGGCGGCTTCCCCGCCGGGGCGGAGGTCGTGGCGGCCGATCTGGAGCTTCCCGAGACGTTGCCCGCCGCGCTGGAGGGCGCCACGAAGGTGTTCGTGTACGCCCTGCCCGACGGTGTCGCCGGATTCGTCGAGGCGGCCAGGTCGGCCGGGGTGCGGCAGGTGGTGCTGCTGTCGTCGGCGGCGGTCCTGATCGAGGGCTCCGGACCCAACCCGATCGCCGAGCACCATCGCACGGTCGAGAGCGCGGTGGAGGATTCGGGGCTGGACTGGACGTTCATCCGCCCGGGGATGTTCGCGACGAACACGCTGTGGTGGTGGCGGGAGCCGATCCGCGGCGACGGCGTGGTCCGGCTGCCGTACCCGGAGGCGCAGACCGCTCCCATCCACGAGAAGGACATGGCGGCGCTCGCGGTGACGGCGTTGACGGAGCCCGGGCACGAGCGGCAGGCGTACACCGTGTACGGGCCGGAGTCGCTCACGCTGCGGCGGCAGGTCGAGCACATCGGGGAGGCGATCGGGCGCCCGGTCGCCGTCGAGGTGGTGTCGGACGAGGAGGCGCGGCGGGAAATGGCGCGGACGATGCCGCCGTTCGCCGTCGAGGTGATCATGAAGCAGTGGGCGACCCGTGTCGACGCACCCGCGCAGACCTCCACGGTGGTGGAGAAGGTGACCGGGCGCCCGGCGCACACGTTCGCCGAATGGGCCGTCGACCATGCGGACGACTTCCGCTGAGCCGTACCCTCAGGGGTTCTGGAAGGCGACTTCAGGGTTGCCGGGGGACGGGCCGTCCAGCAGCGGCTGGTGTTCGCCGTTCAGGTGCTGGTCGAAGAAGGCGTCCACGTACGCCGTCGTGATCTCGCCCGACCGCTTTCCCGGCAGCGGCGCCGTGGGGTCGGTGATCCCGGCCTGCGCGCCCAGGATGGGCAGGTCGATGAAGGTGAAGTGACCGGAGTCGGCCACGGTCAGCCAGCGCTTCCAGCCGTCCAGACGTCGCCAGTCCCGTAGCCAGGTCGTGTCGGTGGAGTCGGGCGAGTGCTGGGCCTTGGTGCCGAGCATGAGGAACGGTCGTTTGCCGAGGCCGGAGGCGGGGACCGGCGCGAAGAACGTACCGTCCATGTTCACCCCGGCGCGAACGCGGCGGTCGGCGGCCATGACGCTCGCCGCCGCGTTGCCGCCGAGCGAGTGGCCGGCCGCGCCGATCCGGCGTGGGTCGATCAGCGTCCGGCCTTTCCAGGCGTGGGTCACCTGGTCGATGACGAAGGAGAGGTCCGCCGCCCGGTTGGCGGCGGCCTTGGCCAGCAGCTTCTTCTCCGCCTCGTCGGAGGGGGCCTGCTCTACCGTCTCGCAGGCGACGCAGGTCAGGGTGCGGCCGCCCGGGAAACTCGTGCCGAACGACTCGTACGCGTGATCCACGAGTGCCACGACGTAGCCCTTGGAGGCGAGTTCTTCGGCGAGCGTGGTCAGGGTGGCGCGGTTGAGGGTGAACCCTGGGGAGAGCACGACCAGGGGGTGCCTGCCGCCGACGGGGCGGGCGCCGACGTGCGCGTTCGTGCGGACGCCGGCGAGTTGTTCGGGCTTGAAGACGGTGTCGAGCTTCTGTCCTTTGAGGAGGAGCCGGGCCTCGTCGGTGGTCATGTACGGCGCGGCGCTCCCGCCGGCGCGGGCCGGGTAGTACATCGACACCATCAGCTCGCGTGCGCCGGCCGCGGGCATCCACGGGTCGCGGCGGCTGCCGTCGGCGAGATGCAGGGTGTCGCGCCCGACCTCGTACTGCCCGGTGGGGCGAGGGATCGCGAAGCGCACGTCAGAGGTGCCAATGGAAGTGCCCATGGCGGCGGCCGTCGCGGCCGGCGCGGGCAGGCTCAGCGCCAGGGCAAAAAGGGCGACCGCGGCGTTGCGGCGAGTTCTGATCATGAGGAGCACAGTAGGAAGGACGCCGCTATGCCCGACATGCCCGAAAGGTCAGCCCGCGCCCTTACTTTCGTCAGGGTCGCGGGCCGCCCTTACGCCGGGCTGCTTGCGAACCAGTCTCTGACCTCGGGCCGGACCAGGTTCGTGATCACCAGAGAACTCAGGACCAGCGGTATGGTCCCCGTCGCCTGGAACGAGCCCTCGGCCATGCTGGAGACCAGGCTGAAGAGTGCCCCGGCCGCGGTGAAACCCTCGATGACGAGGGTCGTGACCCGGACCCACGGCAGGCCGCGATACAGCAGGACCGCGCAGGTCAGCAGGACGACCGCCGCGGCGACGGACACCAGGGAGAGCGCGGTCAGCAGGCCGGAGCCCTCGGCCAGGTCCGACTCGTTGACGAGGGCCATCAGGAGGATGCCACCGGCGAGGCCGAGCACGCCCTGCACGATCATGATGCCCCTGGACTGCCCGAGGTTGCGCGGTATGGACCGGCGGTCGGCCATCGTCTCCCCTTCGCGTGGTGGCTGCATGGCAACGCAGCGTAGGTGGACTGCCCGGGGACCGGTCCCGCCTACTCGTAGCGGGCCGTGCTGTCCCGGACGATGAGCTCTGTCGCCAGTTCGACCCGCTTCGTCTCCGGGACCTCGCCGCGTCCCATCGCCAGGACCGTACGCGTGGCCAGGGCCGCCATCTCCTGCAGCGGTTGCCGAACCGTGGTCAACGGCGGCCAGGCCGACTTCGACAGCGGCAGGTCGTCGAAGCCCACCACGCTCAGGTCTTCAGGGACGCGAAGGCCCCGCTGGCGGGCCGCCTCGAAGACGCCGAAGGCCATCAGGTCGCTGCCAGCGAAGATCGCCGTCGGGGGTTCGTCCAGGGAGAGCAGGGCGTGGCCCTCGTCGTGGCCCGACTCCACCAGGAACGTGCCGCGGCGGATCAGCTCGGGCGAGATCGGCACTCCGGCCGTCTCCAGGGCCGCGCGGTAGCCGTCCACACGGGCCTGGCTGCACAGCATGTCCGTGGGGCCGCTGATCATGCCGATGCGCCGGTGCCCGAGTTCGAGCAGGTGGCGGGTGGCGGCCAGGCCGCCGTTCCAGTTGGTGGCCCCGACCGAGACGACGCCGGGGGCCGGCTCGCCCTCCGGGTCGACCACCGCGAACGGGAGCGAGCGCGCGCTGAGCTGAGCCTGGATGCCGGTGGACAGGCGCGAGGCGACGATGACCACGCCGTCGGTGCGGCGGGCGGCCAGGCGTTCGAGCCAGTCGCGGCCCGGTCCTGCATGGGTGTGCAGGACGGAGATGACCACGCTGGCCCCGGCCTCGTGGGCCGCGCCCTCCGCGCCGCGCACGATCTCCATGGCCCAGGGCGACTCGATCTCGGCGAAGACCACGTCGACCAGGCCGGCCGGGGTGTCGTCCTGGCTGATGCGCCGCTGGTAGCCGTGTTCCTGCAGGAGTCGTTCGACTCGATGGCGGGTCGCCGGAGCGACCTCTGGACGTCCGTTGATGACCTTGGACACCGTCGGAATGGAGACCCCGGCCTCCTCCGCGATCAGTGCGATCGTCACCCGCCGCTTTCCTGACACGTTCGGGAGTGTAGCCGAAAGTTTCGGTTTGGGATCGCTCCCACCCGAGGTGTTGACGCTTTGCGCAGCACCTACCTACGATCCAGGCAGCGAAATTATCGGGGTGGTAACGAAACTTTCGCCCGGTGCGCCGCACCGTGCCCCATGAGTCACGCTGCGTCCCGCAAATCACGTGCAGGGGTCCGTACGGCAGGCCGAGCCAGTCTGAGTGGAAGGGACCCCTGGATGAAACGCAGTCTGGTGTTGATCGCGACCGCAGTGCTCATAACCGGCTGCGGCGGAGGCGGGGGCGGGGGTGCCGGCACGGCCCCGCAGCAGGGCGGCTCGCCCGCCAAGGTCACGCTTGAATGGTGGCACCTGTCGACCGCTGATCCGCTCAAGACCCTCTGGGCGCAGCGGGCCAAGGAGTTCGAGGCCAAGCATCCCAACGTCACGATCAAGGCGACCGTCCTGGAGAACGAGGCGTACAAGGCCAAGCTGACCACGATCACGCAGTCGGGCAAGGCCCCCGACCTGTTCGCCACGTGGGGCGGCGGCGTGCTCAAGCAGCAGATCGACGCCGGGCTGGTCAAGGACATCTCCTCCGACGTCGCCGACGTCCTGCCCACCTTCACGCCGGCCGCGCTGAGCGCGTACCAGTTCGACGGCAAGACGTACGGGCTCCCGACCGACATCGGCCTGGTCGGCTTCTGGTACAACAAGAAGCTCTTCCAGAAGGCCGGCATCGCGCAGCCGCCCGCCACCTGGTCGGCCTTCCTCGAGGACGTCAAGAAGCTCAAGGCGGCGGGCGTCACCCCGATCGCCCTGGCCGGCAAGGAGAAGTGGCCGGGCCACTACTACTGGGCCTACCTCGCCATGCGCATCGCCGGCCTCGACGCGCTCAAGCAGGCGGCCGTCGACCACGACTTCACCAAGCCCGACTTCGTGGCCGCCGGGCAGCAGGTCAAGGCGCTGGCGGACCTGCAGCCGTTCCAGAAGGGCTTCCTCGGCGCGGCGTACTCGACCCCGGACGGCCAGGCGGCCACCATGTCGAACGGCAAGGCCGCCATGGAGCTGATGGGCCAGTGGGCGCCCGCCGTGGAGAAGGACTCCGGCAAGGGGCTCGGCGACGACCTGGGCTTCTTCCCCTTCCCCGCGGTCGAGGGCGGCAAGGGCTCGATCTCCGACGCGTTCGGCGGTGGCGGCGGCCTGGCCGTGGGCGCGGACGCCCCCGCCGAGGCCGTGGAGTTCGTGAAGTTCATGACCGAGATGGGCAACCACTCCAAGGCCGTGGAGTCCGGCGGCGTGCTGCCGGTGCTCAAGGGCGAGGAGAGCGCGGTCAAGGACCCCAACCTCAAGCAGGTGGCGACCCAGCTGGCCGCGGCCGGCGGCTACCAGCTCTACCTCGACCAGGCCTACCCGCCGGCCGTCGGCCAGCAGGTCAACGACAGCGTGGCCGAACTCATCGCCGGCACGAAGACACCGGAGGAAGTCGGCAAGGCCATCACCGAAGTGGCCAAGAGCGAAGGATGACGACCCTCGTCAAAGGGCCGGAGGCGGTCACGCTTCCGGCCCCCTCCCCTGCCGCCAGGCGGCGCGGCCGCTGGGTGACCATCGCCCTGTTCCTGCTGCCCGCCCTGGCCCTCTTCCTCTTCCTGGTCGTCGCGCCCATCTTCGTGGCGTTCTACGCCAGCCTGTTCCGGTGGAACGGGTTCGGCGGCCTGCCGACCAACTTCATCGGGCTCGACAACTTCACCCGGCTCCTCGGCACCGAAATTTTCGGCCAGGACCTGTGGCACCTGGTGGTCCTCGTGCTGCTGTCGGTCTGCGTCCAGCTCCCGTTCTCGCTGGCCATCGCGATGCTGCTGAACCAGCGCATCCGCGGGCGGGCGCTGTACCGGGTGGTGTTCTTCGCGCCGTACGTGCTCTCCGAGGTCATCACGGGCGTGCTGTTCTCGCTGATCCTCTCGCCCGAGTCGGGCATGGCGAACCAGCTCCTGTCGGTGTTCGGGCTCGACTCGGAGTGGCTGGCCGACCCCGACACCGTGATGCCGTCGCTCTTTCTGGTCATGACCTGGAAATATTTCGGCTTCCACATGATGATCTATCTCGCCGGGCGCCAGGGCATCCCGAACGAGCTCATCGAGGCCGCCCAGATCGACGGGGCCACGAGCTGGAAGACGTTCAGGCACATCACGCTGCCGCTGCTCGGGCCGACGATCCGGATCAGCGTCTTCCTGTCCGTCATCTACACGATCCAGCTCTTCGACCTGGTGTGGATCCTCACCCAGGGCGGGCCGTCGCACTCCTCCGAGACGATGGCCGTCACCATGATGGACTGGGGGTTCAAGCGCTCCCAGGTCGGCTACGCGAGCGCGATCAGCGTCGTGATGTTCGGGCTCAGCCTCGTCTTCGCCCTCGTCTACCAGCGTTTCGTGATGCGCCGCGACCTGGAGGGCGCGACCACCTCGATGGGAGAGCGCCGATGATCCACCGGAGGAAGTCCTCGCCGCGGCGCAACACCCTGCCGCTGCACCTGATCGCGTGGGTCGTCGGCCTGTTCATCATCATCCCGGTGGTGTACGCGCTGATCGGCGGCTTCAAGTCCACGAGCGAGCTGTCCACCAACCCGTTCGGCCTGCCCACGACCTGGGCGACGGGCAACTACACCGACGTGATCGGCTCCGGCTCGTTCTGGCTGCAGCTGTGGAACAGCACGTTCATCGCGGTCCTGACGACCGTGCTGACCGTCGGGGTGTCGGCGCTGGCGGGGTTCGTCTTCGCCAGGTCCGCCTTCCGCGGCAGGGAGCTGTTCTTCACGCTGTTCACGGCCGGGCTGATGTTCCCGTTCGCGGTGGCCATCCTGCCGATCTTCGTGCTGCTGCGCACGTTCGGGCTGCTGGGCAACCCGCTCGGCGTGATCCTCACGCAGGCGGCCTTCGGCCTGCCGCTGACGATCATCATTCTGCGCGGCTTCTTCCGGAGCATCCCGGGCGAGATCGAGGAGGCGGCCATCATCGACGGCTGCGGCCCGTTCGGGTTCTTCTGGCGGATCCTGCTGCCGATGGCCCGGCCCGCCATCGCCACCGTCTCGGTGCTGGCCATCGTGGGGAGCTGGAACAACTTCATGCTGCCGCTCGTGGTCTTCAACGAGGAGTCGAGCTGGACGCTGCCGCTGGGCATCCAGCAGTTCCAGGGCCAGTACGCCTCCGACACCGCCCGCATCCTGGCCTACCTCGTCCTGGCCATGCTGCCCGCGCTCGGCTTCTACGCCATCGCGGAACGTCACCTGGTCGGCGGTCTCACCGCGGGCGCGACGAAGGGATGATCACCTTCCACCTGCGAACGTGACTCGCCGCACACTGTCGCTTTCGGCTCTTGCGCTAGGTATGCTTCGCCTGCCCTAATTTAGGTAAGGCTTTCCTCAGGGAAGGCCAAAGCAAAACCTCAGCAATCGGGAGTGACGGTGCTCGCCAGTTACCTCATCGGACTGCGCGAAGGTCTTGAGGCGGCACTCGTCGTCTCGGTCCTGGTCGCCTTCCTTGTCAAGAGTGACCGCAAGGACAAGCTCCCGCAAGTGTGGACGGGGGTGGGCGCGGCCGTCGCGCTGTCCGTGGGGTTCGGGGCGCTGCTGACGTTCACCGCCGCGCACCTGGGGCACGTGGGGCAGGAGCTGTTCGACGCGATCACCTCGCTGCTCGCCGTCGTGTTCGTCACCTGGATGATCTTCTGGATGCGCCGGGCGGCCCGCGCGCTCTCCGGCGAGCTGCGCGGCAAGCTCTCCGAGGCGCTGGAGCTGGGCTCGATCGCGGTGGTTGTGATGGCGTTCCTCGCCGTCGCCCGCGAGGGGCTGGAGACGGCGATCCTGTTCTTCGCGTCCGTGCAGGGCGCGGTCGCCACGCCGAAACCGCTCATCGGCATCAGCCTGGGGCTGCTCACGTCCGTGCTCATCGGCTGGGGCCTCTACCGCAGCGCCGTGCGGATCAACCTCACCAAGTTCTTCACCTGGACGGGGCTGCTGCTGATCCTGGTGGCCGCGGGTATCTTCAAGTACGGCGTGCACGACCTGCAGGAGGCCAACGTCCTGCCGGGCCTGAGCACGTACGCCTTCGACATCAGCGGCGCCGTCCCCGCCGACTCCTGGTGGGGCACCCTGCTGGCGGGCATGTTGAACATCACGCCCCAGCCCAGCGTCGCCGAGGTCATCGCCTGGGTCTGCTACCTCGTCCCCACTCTCTTCTTCTTCCTGCGCAACTCGCGGGTGAAGTCCACGCCGTCGCCCGCTTCCTCCGCGGCCTGAAACAGGAGCATCATGCGTACCCCCATCCGCCTGTCCTTCGGGGCGCTCGCCCTGGCGACGCTGGCCGCCTGTGGCTCGGGGAACACCCCGGCCACCCCCTCCGGCTCCGCCGCCGCCAAGCCGGGCAAGATCACCGTGGCGGCGTCCGACACTGAGTGCAAGGTCGGCGCGGCCGAGGTCGCGGCGGGCACCACGACGTTCACGATCACGAACGGCGGCACCAAGGTGACCGAGTTCTACGTGTACGCCGCCGGTGACCGGGTCATGGCCGAGGTCGAGAACATCGTGCCCGGGCTGACGCGAGAGCTCATCGCCGAGCTGCCGGCGGGCGCGTACGAGACCGTCTGCAAGCCCGGCATGGTCGGCAAGGGGATCCGCAACGCGTTCAAGGTGAGCGGCGAGCACAAGGCGCTCACCGAGGACGCCCAGCTCGCCGACGCCGTCGCCAGCTACAAGCGCTACATCAAGTCGCAGAGCGACACGCTGCTGGTCAAGACGCAGGAGTTCGTGGACGCGGTCAAGGCGGGGCAGATCGACAAGGCCAAGGAGCTGTTCCCGGTCGCGCGTACGTACTGGGAGCGCATCGAGCCGGTGGCCGAGATCTTCGGCGACCTCGACCCGGCCATCGACGCCCGCGAGGCGGACCTGGCCGACGGCGAGGAGTGGACCGGCTTCCACAGGATCGAGAAGGACCTGTGGATCAAGAAGGACATCAGCAAGGACGGCGCCATCGCCGACAAGCTGATCGCCGACGTCAAGACGATCGTGGACAAGTCGAACGCCGCCGAGCTGACCCCCCTGAACCTGGCCAACGGCGCCAAGGAGCTGCTCGACGAGGTGGCCACCGGGAAGATCACCGGCGAGGAGGACATCTGGTCGCACACCGACCTGTGGGACTTCGACGCCAACCTCGAAGGCTCCAAGGCGGCCGTGCAGTCGCTCAGGCCGGTGCTGGAGGACCGGGCTCCCGACCTGGTCAAGACGCTGGACGAGAAGTTCGCCGCGGCAGAGGCGGCGCTCGGCGCGCACCAGAAGGGCGACGGCTGGCAGCTGCACAACGAGCTGTCCAAGGCCGAGCTGAAGACCCTGTCGGACGCGATCAACGCGCTGGCCGAGCCGATCAGCAAGATCGCGCCGGTCATCACCAAGTAACGGGAGGTGCCGGCAATGGGCCAGCGGGTGAGCCGCAGGGGGCTGTTCGGGCTGGGGGCCGCGGGCGCCGCCGTGGTCGGGGCCGGGGTCGTGGCCGCGAACACGCTCTTCGAGGAGCCGCCGGTCGCGCACGCCTCCTCGACCTCCGACCCGTTCCCCTTCTACGGCGAACACCAGGCGGGCGTCGTGACGCCCGCGCAGGACCGGCTGCACTTCGTGGCGTTCGACGTCACCACGGACAAGCGGGCCGAACTGGTCGATCTGCTGCAGGAGTGGACGGCCGCGGCCGCGCGGCTGACGCAGGGCAAGGAGGCCGGGTCGTACGGGGCGGTGGGCGGCGCGCCGGAGGCCGCGCCCGACGACACGGGCGAGGCGCTGGGGCTGCCCGCGTCGGGGCTGACGCTGACGATCGGGTTCGGGGCGTCGCTGTTCGACGACCGTTTCGGGCTTGCGGACAAGCGGCCGGCGGCTCTCGCCGACTTGCCGAAATTCCCGGGAGAGCAGCTCATTCCGGAAATTTCCGGCGGAGACATCTGCGTGCAGGCGTGCGCCCACGACCCCCAGGTCGCCGTGCACGCCATCCGCAACCTGGCCAGGATCGGCTTCGGCAAGGTCTCCGTACGCTGGTCGCAGCTCGGCTTCGGCCGTACGTCGTCCACGTCCCGCTCCCAGACGACCCCGCGCAACCTGATGGGCTTCAAGGACGGCACCAACAACCTCAAACTGGAGGACGCCGCCCTGCTCCGCGACCAGCTGTGGGCCTCCGCGCAGGACGGCAGCGACTGGATGGCGGGCGGCTCGTACATGGTGACCAGGAAGATCCGGATGGCGATCGAGACCTGGGACCGCACGTCGCTCGTGGAGCAGGAGCAGATCTTCGGCCGGGACAAGGGCGAGGGCGCGCCGCTGGGCAAGAAGGCCGAGTTCGACCCGCTGGACTTCGCGTCCAAGGGGACCGACGGGCAGCCGTCCATCAAGGACGACGCCCACGTACGGCTCGCCCACCCGACCTCCAACGGCAACGCGCACCTGCTGCGCCGCGGCTACAACTTCGTGGACGGCTCCGACGGCCTCGGCCGCCTGGACGCGGGCCTGTTCTTCATCGCCTACCAGCGCGACCCGCGCAAGCAGTTCGTACCGGTGCAGATGAACCTGGCCAAGAACGACGCCCTCAACGAGTACATCAAACACGTCTCCAGCGGCCTGTTCGCCTGCCCACCCGGGGTCCGCGACGCCGGCGACTACTGGGGCCGCACGCTCTTCGGCTAGCAGCCCCACCCATTGCCCGATTACCAGGTGGGCCCGCTGGACCCGCCCCGGGCCAAAGGTCTTCGCAAGGGGCGCTTCGCGCTCAGGGCTCAGGCGTTCTCATTTGGGCGCCTGGCGGCGCAACCCCCGCGCCTTCGGCGCCATCGCCCACCCGAGACCCGACTACCGGCTTGGCCCGCTGGAGCCCACCCCGAGCGGTCCTCGCTATCGCTCGGGCGCCTTCCTGGAGGCCTGTACGAGGTTGAGATCAGCTGGATTCCGCCCGCGGCCTTGATCTCCGCGAAACTCGATCCCGGACTTGCGGCAACAGGGCCACGTCCGCGCGCCTATGTTTGACTTGGCGAATGGATCAGCGCCGGTACTTACACCTACTCGAGCTGGACTACGCGCGAATGCGCGAGACCGCCACCCGTGACCTCACCGCCCCGGTACCCCACTGTCCAGGGTGGACCACCGCCAACCTGCTCACGCATGTCGGCGACACCTTCCTCCACAAGGTGGAGACTATGCGCCGCGGCACCTGGCCGAAGCCCTGGCCCCCGGAGCCCGATCCGAGCGGCCCAGGAGCGTACCTGGACCGCGCCATGGCCGAGCTGCGTGGCGAGCTCACCTCCCGGGAGCCGGAGGAGCAGGCGCTCACCTGGTACGACCCCGACCAGACCGTCGGGTTCTGGGCACGCAGGATGGCACTGGAGGCGGTGGTGCACCGGGTGGACGCCGAGCTCGCGGCCGGCGAGCCGATCACGCCGATCCCCACCGACCTGGCCGTGGACGGCATCGACGAGATCCTCGTGACCTTCCTCTCCTTCGCCTCCCGTCAATGGCCGGAGGACTTCGGTGACGAACTCGCCGGCGCGGACGGACGCGCGGTGTCGATCGCCGCGGGAGCGGATCGCTGGCTCGTCCGCCTGGCCGCAACGGGCGTCGAGGTCTCCACGGACGATTCCCCGGGAGCGGCGTCGATCTCGGGTACGTCCCAGGACGTGCTGCTGTGGATGTGGGGGCGCGGGGACGGGGCGACGCTAACCTTCGGCGGCGACCCCGGGCTGGTGAAACGGCTGCGTGACCTGCTGAAGGAGGCGACGCAGTAGGTCAGCCGCCGGTTCCGTGCTCAAGCAGGTCCGCCAGCGCCGGCGGGCCCCTTGCGAGGACCAACGATCATGGTGTTAGGGCCTGGACTTCGGATCTTCAGATCGGTTGAAGACTTCGGATCCACAAGATAGCTCCGCATAAATGAAGGCCGGCCAGGTAGCTTCTGGGCGTCTTGTCGAAACGGAAGGCCGGCCCAGCGCAGCTTCAACGTCATCTCCCGCAGGTATGTGGTTGATCGCACCCTCGCTTGGCTGACCGCCGACCACCGCCTGGCCCGTGACCATGCCCAGGCGGCGGCGCGGCGATCGGCGAATCGAACGCGCGCAACTGTTGGGGTGGAAGTGTCAGCCGGTTCTGGTAGGGCAGGACGCGTCCGGCCCCGGCACGAGGATCATCCGTGACCTACGACGACAATCCGAGCCGCTCCAACAGGACCTACGCCAGCCTGCCCGTGGCAGAGGTCCCCAGGAGGAGAAGGACGGGCCGCAGGCCGACGCCGGTTCCGTAGCGTGGCTGCTCAGCGCCCACACCTACGACGACGGCCTCCCCGACTACATCTCCGAGTGCTTCGACTGGTTCTTCGAACACGTCGACACCTCGCAGGTCACCGCCTCGGATAGCAGCAGGTTCCAAGGGGAAGGGGTTCGCGAACCGTTTGACGCTGATCGTCGCTGGTCTCAGGTGCCGCACTTGCCCTTCTTGAGCCGGCACAGCGCCCACACAGCTATCGGCAGAACGCCCACGTAAGTTGCGGCAGAACGCCCACGTGGGTGTCGGCAAACCGCCCACAAAGTGCCGTTGGCCTGCAGGTACCAGCGCTGGGTGTCTCTGAGGACCTGCCACCGCGGAACGCCGCCTCTAAGCTCTCCTGCTGCAGTGACACACTGGACAGAACCTGTCAGCCGATGTCCCCCATGACGATCAGCTTCCAGAGATCAAGTACGGCGATCCGTGTCTTGCCACGGCCGATCTCCGTGACTGTGGGCTTTGCGGCGTTGCTCCGCTGCGTCCGGCGGATCAG